>NZ_PSRT01000134.1 GCF_004212635.1 Bradyrhizobium genosp. SA-3
CGCGCGCGCTCGCTGATCAGCCCGACGACATCCGCGCCCGCGCCTCGGCCGCGGTTCGTGCCGCCTTCGCGGGCCGCCCCGGCGAGCGGTCGGTGATGATCGACAGCGCGACGTGGATCGTCACGGCGCGCAACCCCGCAAGCTGATAGCGATTAGCAGGGGAGACGCCCCGCTCGGTGGAGGGGGGCGTCTTTGGCCGGTCAGCGGGACCAGATGAGGGCGTATTCGCCGGCGGTCTCGGTCTCGGAGAGTAGAGAGTTAGTTAGTTGGCCAATCGGTCAGGGTACGCAGAAGAGATGGGTGCTGACATGAGTCACCGGCTTATCGATGCCGCTCCCTCGAATGCGTCCGAGCTCTCCGCTTATGTGGAGAGTCTCCGGGAGCACTTGCTGGCGCATCCGGAGGAATGGGAGCAGGTTACGCTGGACCAATATCTCGAAGCTTTCGCAGCTGTGCTGCGAGACCATCAAGGGCCGAGCCCCCTTGGCCAAAGCCGCCTCCTGGACGGGCATGAGCGGGCAAGCATGCCTTACGCCGTCCTTGCTCGACTGCTGCATGCGGCCAGCATCTACGAGTAGCCCTGACGCGCCTTCGGTTGACCCTGGCGAGCCGGAGCGAATTCGATCGAGCGATCGCCGGCAACATCGTGCGAATACGGCTTTCAACTTCGTCCTGAACCAGGACTATCACCGACTGAGCCGAAGCTGCCGGACCGAGCGCCCGCCGACACAAGAAACGGGGCGAATTCCGCAGCGTCTCGAACGACTTGCAGGATCGAGTCGTTTTCAAAGCGAAAGCACCGCTGATCGAGTCGTTCTTAAGGTCAAGATCGAGTCGTTTTCAAAATGCAGGAATTAGCAAACTCAAGCACTTAGCCGAGTCGTTTTCAAAGTGTCCCCACACGCGTTAAGGTGCTGCACATTGAGTCCAACTAAGGGGACAGCCTGATGTCGGAGATCGACCCGCATACGCTGGAAGGCCATCTCTCGAAGCTGGTAGAGGACTGCGAATCCTTGACGATTGTGTTCGGCGTGCAGAATGCATGCACCATGTACCCGCCCTACATCGTGGGGAGGGATTTCATCGCTGGGAGCGATCATACGGACCACGCAAAAGCTAGGCCTCTCATGGCGCCGTTCAACAGCATCCAACAGATCATCTGTCACCCGACGAAGAGCTAGATGATCAAGCCCCCGCACATGGCAGGGGGTTTTACGTCACTACACGTATTGCCCCGCAGCAGCATCGACGCGCCGTGATGGGCGCCCCGGATTTGAGGATTTGGAAACGCCGCCTGCGGCATGGCGAGAGGAGCGCGATTTGACGGCGCGGAAGCTATTACGGTGACAGTGGTGGACTGCACCCCTGAAGTGAGACACGATAATTACAGTGACAGCGGGGGTTGTCACGATGGGTTACCGCGCTTTGTTTTGCGCGAAGGCGGTTTCGAACTCAATGGGCGACTGGTATCCGAGCGCCGAGTGCAGGCGCTCTTTGTTGTAGACCTCCGCGATAAAGCTGTTGATGTGGCGGCGGGCGTCGCCCAGGTCGGCAAATGCTTTGCCGTTGATCTGTTCGGCCTTGAGCGTTTTCATGAAGCTTTCAGCCTTGGCGTTGTCGAAGGGGTTGCCCGGCCTGCTCATGCTGATGGTGATGTCGCGATCGGCAAGCCGCTGACGATAGGCGATCGACGCGTATTGCACGCCGCGGTCGGAGTGATGGATCAGGCTGCCGGGGGCCGGCCCCCTGGCCGCGATCGGGCGATGTCGGATCCCCGGTGGGCAAAACCAGGCGTCCTGCGGCGGTGGTGTTCGGCGAAAGCCGCAGGCTGCGCTGACTAAGCTGCAAGGTCTCGAATACGATGACCAAAAGCTGGTCGAGAGGGTTAACTCCCAGCGCGGATCACCACCCCGACTACATGCGAGATGCGGCATCGTTGATCACTCAGAAGCGGAAGAGCACACGGTCGAAACTCGGACGGCGAGCGGCGCAAAAACCCTATGCAGCAAGCACTTTTCTGCGATTCTGTCGGTGCACAGCTCGTGCACAGAATGAACAGGAAAGAACAGACATTTTCGTGCACTGACGAAAGGAAAACATATGAGAACTCAAACAGACAAAGCGTAGTCAACACGCTCATAACGGTCTGGTTGCAGGCTCGAGTCCTGCCGGGCCCACCAGCGGATCAATAGCTCAGCAGGTTTCCATTTTCTTTCCGTTGGAGGCCGCACCAGAAATGCCGGTGTAGCTACTCGTTATTTTGCTTCAACGGCGACCAACTACCGCTCCAGATCCGGGAGTTACGGTGACAGTGCTAAATTGTTTGAGGTAAAAAGTGCACTGTCATCGAAATTCAATCTGAACGAACCAACGCGATCGAAACCAAACAAAAGCACCACGAAATCGACGAACCTGATCCATGTTGTCCCGCCGCTCATAACGGTCTGGTTGCAGGTTCGAGTCCTGCCGGGCCCACCAGTAGATCAATGGCTTATCCGAAACCGCCGCGCAGGAAACCACCGAAGAACACCGGGACCAGCGGCTGGGGTGGACACGGAAATTACGTTGCGTTGCCCGAGCCACGCCTGCGTTTTCAATTCTGAACGCGAGCAGCTTTGAAAGCCGCTTTCCTGGCGTCGCGCTCTCTCGCAAAAGCCTCGCTAAATCGCGGCACGAGTTGGTCTTGGCGCATCTCGCCTCCGCAGTTCTGACACACGAGGCCTAGTCCCGGATCCTGCCCGCACGGAATATGAGTGTAGTGAATGGCGCGCTCCTCTTTCTCGGACTTCAACCATGTCTCTCCCCACGATCGTAGCGCCAGCAGTACGGGATAGAACGCGAGTCCAGCCTCCGTAAGATAATAGTCGTGCCGAAGTGGGCGAGTGCTGTAGGGGCGGCGCTCGACCAGACGATCGGACTCCAGTTTTTTCAGACGTGCGGCGAGCATCTGCGGAGTCGCTCCCGTCTGTGCCTGGATTTCTTCGAAGCGACGGTTACCCATGGTCAACTCCCGTAAGACGAGCACCGTCCAGCGGTCGCCGACAATGCTTTGCGCGCGCGCGACGGGGCACACGGTCTCTTTGGATACCGGCGAAGAGATCGTCGCCTTAGTGCCTTTCTTTTTCATATCATCTTGACCCTATGAAATTCATATGCATAGTTATGCCCCTTCCCGGGGCTTTGCAAACGCTCGGCGAACTTTGGGGGAAACTATCCCGACGCAACTGCATGAAAAAAACGAGAGGTTCTATGTCCAAGAAGTTGAATATTGCCGACATCGCCGATCGCTATGCCGCCGCCTGGACGTCCCACAATCCTGAGGCCATCCTCGCGCTCCACGCACCGAACTCGACATTCCAGGCGCATGGCCGGAGCGGCGAAATTACCGGACATGACGCACTGCGTCAGGAGTTCGCGCAGGTGTTCGAGCGGTATCCTGATTTTGGCATCGTGACGCATCGTCTCTTGCTTGGAGATAATCACTGGACGCTGGACTGGACGCTGACATTCCAGCCGCCCGGCCAGGACCGCCGAGGCTTCCGTGCGCTCGACGTCGTCGAAGTGGATGCCAACGGTTATGTCACACGAAAGGACACGTTCTTTGACTACGCACAGGTCAAGGCCGCGCTCAAAGCGGCATGATGGACGCGAACATGACGAACGCGAAAACTCTCGCCGACCAGAAGACACCATTGTTCGATCGCGCGTTGATCAACGCGTTGCCGGTCGAGCATCTGTGCGATCTCAGCATTGATCTGGAACTCGGCCAGGTGATCTCAACTCCCCTCGGCACACGCTTGACCTTTGTGGTGAAAAGCGGCCGCTTCGAAGGTCCAAGCTTCCGGGGCGACATGCTGCCAGGCGGCGGCGACTGGGTCTCCCTCGGCGCCGACGGCACCAGTCGCATGGATGTTCGTGCAACCATGCGCACCGACGACGGGGTTCTCATCCACTATGAGTCGCATGGCGTCCTTAGGTTTCCGGAAGACGGCCGTCAGCGTCTGGCAAAGGGCGAGCGGTTGTCCTTCGACGAAAGCTATGTGCGGCCAACGCCTAGGTTCGAGACGTCAGACGAGCGCTACGTTTGGCTTTGCGGAATCGTCACCGTCGGCTACGGCGAATACGGCCCGGGGCGGATCGATCATCGGCTGTTTCGCATCCTCTGAGCCTTGCGGTTAGGCAGCACGGTCTGACGTGCCAGAGCTTTTTGAAGTTTCCTTCACCATATGCCGGGACACGCCGCGCCATGACCTTCCTGCCCGCCCCCGAAATCCTGGCCGCCTTCACCGCGGCCTGCCTGCTGCTGGTTCTCACGCCGGGACCGGACATGACTTTCTTCCTCGGGCAAACGCTCACCGCCGGCCGGGCGCGCGGCATGGCCGCCATGCTGGGCGCGTGCCTCGGGGTCGTGGCGCATTCGATGCTGGCAGCATTCGGTCTGTCGGCTTTGCTGTTGGCGTCCGCGACGGCTTTCACTGTCATCAAGATCGCCGGCGCCGTCTACCTCGTGTGGCTCGGCATGCAGGCGATCCGGCACGGCTCGGCGCTCACCTTGAAGAAAGGCGACGGCCGCACGGCGCCGATATCGCAAGTGTTCCTGATGGGCGTCGGCATAAACCTGCTCAATCCGAAAGTCGTGATGTTCTTCCTGACCTTCCTGCCGCAATTCGTGTCGGTGAGCGATCCGCATGCCGGCAGCAAGCTCATGTTCCTCGGCCTCTACTCCATCGCGTTCTCGATCCCGATCTGCACGGCGATGATCATGATGGCCGACCGCTTCACCAATACGATGCGGCGCTCGCCGCGCGCGATGCGGATCTTCGACTGGCTGTTCGCCGGATTGATGGGGACGTTCGCGCTGCGGCTCCTGCTCGCGCGCGGAAACTGATTTAAGCGGGCGCCAGCGGATTTTTCCAGCGCCCGGAGTTTCGGCCGGCGACCAGCCAAGCTCTTACCGTAGAAATCCGCGAGTGCGCTGTTCTGCCGTCTCTGAAATATGGGGCGGGAAACAAGATTTGGGGCAAAAACAGGATACCCGCGGAATTCTCACCTCGAACAATTGCACGGACCCTCGCCTCGGTTGATCACGGTAGGCGATGTGTCGGACGTCTCTCAAACCAGTTCCAGCCGACGTTGCCAGCATTCCATCTCCGTCGTCACGGTTTCCTTTCCGCGCGAACTAACGCCGTCGCCGACGCAAACGGACTCAGCGTCTCATCGGCCATGGTGATGCTTCTATTCTTGAGTCAAGCTTGCGCTTCCTCGTCCGCCACAGCATTTATCGTGCAAGTGGTTTGGTCCCGAGACTCCAACGAGAGATAGGGCCTTTGTCGCACACAGCGACTTTGTCCGAGTTCAAATCCAGCCTTTCGGAGAGCCTATCTTCGTCGTACCATGGCTTTCCCCGAAAAATCGGGTGAACGCGAGACGGCGCGAATTCCTCCGGGCGCAACGGCGGCCTGTTCGTCTCCACTGATGCTGAGGCGAGGGATGGACCGCAAGTCGGCCAGATGTTCCTCCAGCGCACGCGTCGCCTCTTTAAAAGTCAGTCATGGTGAACGACCCAATTGACTAGTCCCAGGCGCGGACGATGTCCGATCGACGATCACTTGCTTCCGACATAGATTCATACCGCAGCGTCAGCTACGTCGGCGGTCTGGTCGTGATTGGAGTGATCTATTTCGCCTCGGCAAAGGGTGGCCTTGCCCTCGCCTCTATTCACCCCAGTGCAACGCCAATTTGGCCGCCGACAGGTGTCGCGCTGGCGGCGGTGCTGTTGCGGGGATATCGAACCTGGCCCGCAATTTTTGCGGCGGCGCTGATCGCTAATGCGACGACGGCAGGCTCCGTTGCCACTGCAACTGCGATTGCAACCGGCAACTCTCTTGAAGCGATTGCCGGTGCGTATCTCATTAATCAGTGGTCAGGCGGGCGTGAAACGTTCTCAACGCCAAATTCCGTCGCAAAGTTTACCCTGATCTGCGTCGTGATCGCGACACCGATCAGCGCCAGCATCGGACTGACCAGCCTGGCACTCTTCGGGTACATCGAGCCGGAGAATTTCGCGGACGCGTGGATCACCTGGTGGCTGGGCGATGTCACCGGCGCACTGGTCATTGCTCCCGTTATCGTACTGTGGGCATCAAACCACCATCATGCCTTCAACCGGTACGATATGGTGGAGACGGCAGGTGTCCTCGCGACAGCGGCGGCTGTTGGCCTCATTGCTTTCAGCCCCCTGATCGAGCAGACGCCCGGCCGAGATCCACTCGGCTTTCTGGCGATCCTGCCCATGTTATGGGCGGCGCTGCGTCGCGGTCCACGCGATACTGCAACGGTTGCCCTCGTGCTCGCGGGCATCACGATTTGGGGAACGCACACCGGCGGCGGCCCCTTCGCGACGCCAGATCCCAATGCGTCATTCCTGCTGGTGTTGATGTTCTTGATCAGCATTACCGTTCCAAGCTTGCTGCTGAGCGCGGATGTCGAGGTCCGCAAGAACGCGGAGGGAAGCCTGCGCCGCGCGCAGGGCGAACTCGAGCACAAGGTCGCAGAGCGTACGCAGGAACTGGAGCTCGCCAACGCAGCGAAATCGCGCTTTCTCGCCATGGCAAGCCATGATTTGCGACAGCCCTTACATGCATTGGGGCTGTTCGTCGCCCAGCTGCGCACGCCGCTCAAACCGGAGGAAAGGACAAAAACGATCGAACGGGTCGATGCCACCCGCAAGGAAATGGATGAAATGTTCAATTCGCTCCTGGACATTTCCAGGCTGGATGCCGGGATACTTACGCCCAAAATGACCGAGTTCCCGATCGGGCGCCTGTTGCAAAAAATCGAGACGGCGTTTGACCAGGCGACGCAAAAAAAGGGTCTGCGGCTACGCGTCAGGCCAAGTGATGCCTGGGTGCGAAGCGACGCGATGCTGCTCGAACGCATCATGCTGAATCTTGTATCAAATGCGGTGCGCTATACGTTGCAGGGCGGTATCCTAGTCGGATGTCGTCGTCGCGGTGAAATGTTGCGTATCGAGGTATGCGATACCGGTCCTGGCATTCCCGACGATCAAAAGCACAATATCTTTGGCGAGTTTTTTCAAGTTCCCACCTCAGAACAGAACCGGTCCGGCGGACTGGGGCTCGGCCTCGCCATCGTCGACAAGCTTCGCGTGCTTCTCAACCATCAAATCGACCTGGCTTCGACTGTGGGCCGAGGTTCGCGATTTGCGATCCTGGTTCCGAAAGTCGATCAATGCGCCAGGTCGGCGGCGCCCGCCGACCTACCCCACCCCGGCGCCTTCGCGGTCGACGCCAAGGCGATTCTCGTTATTGCCGATACTCCGATCGTGCAGGAGGGAACGGGCGGATTGCTCAGCAAATGGGGATACTCGGTTCTTGTCGCCGGATCCGACGAAGCTGCACTTGTCCGACTTGCCGAGCGCGAACAGCGCCCCGATCTCATCATCTCGGACTATCATCTCGCAAGCGGGAAGACCGGAATCCGGGCAATTGAACAAATCAATGCGGCGTTTGGCTCGTCAATTCCCGCGATTCTCATCAGCGGCGATACCGCAGCTGAACCTCTGCGGGACGCTAGGGACAGAGGATACATTTTGCTGCACAAGCCCGTCGACCCGATGCGGCTCCGCGCTGTCATGCATGAGCTCCTTAGGGATCATGATGGTGGAAGAGGCACCGGGGCAGTTTCATGATTCAGATTTCGGCGGCCATTCCCAGCCCATTTTTCCGACCTTTATGACGGCCTCAGTGCGGGTCGCTACGCCGAGCGCCTTGAGAACGACCGTGATGTGATTCTTCACTGTCGGCACTGCCATATTGAGCGTCCTGGCAATGACCTTGTTGCTTTTTCCCTTCATCAGGAGCGCCAGTACGTCGATCTGACGATCGGTCAATCCGAGCCCCTTGAGCGAGTCGCGAGCCAATGGTTTATCCGCAAACCGCGGACCCGCTGTTTCCTCCAGAATCTCCGAGGGAATGTAAACTCCGCCGGAGAACACCAACTCAATAGCGTTGAGCATCACGTCACGTTCCGTGGTTTTCGGGATGAAACCCAGCGCGCCAAGTTTGAAAGCGCGCCTGACCGTCTCCTGATCATCGGAGGACGAGAGAATGATGATGGCAATCGTCGCATAGCGATGGCGCAGTTCGCAAAGGACAGAGAAGCCGTCGCGGTCAGGCAAATTGATATCGAGCAAAATGAGGCTGATATCGGGATGCTGCTCGACGATGTGCATGGCCTCTCGACTGCTCGAAGCTTCGAATATCACGGCTTCTCGCTTCAATTGCTTCAGGACGCCGTGCAACGCCTCGCGGATCAATGTGTGATCGTCTACAACAAGCACCTTCATAAAAATGCTCTCCGTTCTCTGAGCGCCCGGAGATCAATGAAAAATCATACACCCACCCTCGAAACCGTCCACCTTCTATCTCTGGTCCAGCGGTTCGCCGTCAGGAACTCAAAGTAGGTGCCGAGCGCTGCTGTGTGCAATGGTTGCAATCGGCACACAAATCGTAAGGAGCGCGGACTACGTGAAGCGCGGCACTCGCTGGCCCGTCCGTCCACGCGAGCGATGAATTACTCATCACGTGGCTGAGGATATCAAATAGATACCGCGGCCCGGACGGTACCTTGGTCATAGGACCTAGGCACCTCTCTGTACCGACCTGCGGCCGATTTACACACTGCGCCACTTGAACGATGATGTCGACAGTCAGCCTCTCCACCAGCGTTTTACTCAGCGCGGCCATATGATCGTTGTCGAAATTGCTGTCGTGGCCAGGTCGATGTGAAGCAACCCTGAACTGCGGCGCTGTCCGACCCGCAGGGCCGCGCTTTTTGTCAATTTCGTCCCGCTCGATCGTTCCTCTTTAATTAAGCGTGCGCGCACGCTGGACGAGGCAGGCCAATGCATGATCGAACCGCCACCCCGAAGCCATCAGCGGCCGCGCTGCCGGAGCTGAAAGCCAACGGCCGCGACCCGCGCATTGACGCCTGCCGCGGCATCGCGCTCTGGTGCATCTTTCTTGATCATGTCCCAAACAACATTGGAAGTTGGCTGACGCTGCGAAACTACGGCTTCAGCGATGCCGCGGAAGTGTTCATGTTCGTCTCGGGCGTCACCTGCGCACTGGCCTACGGCAAGATATGGAGCTGCGAGGGATGGACCAGCGTGATCCGCCGGACGCTGCGGCGAAGCCGGGACATTTACGTCGCATTTCTGCTGCTCACGCTCGCCTGCGCCCTCCTAGTCCACATCGCTGGCGTGGAACGCCTTGCTGACGAGAGCAATACGCGCATTCTGCTGGACCAGCCGGGCGCGACGCTCGCGCATGCGGCGATTCTGCAGTACCGCCCGGTCAATACCGACGTGTTGCCGATCTTCGTGCTTCTCCACCTCTTGTTCGCGCCGTTGCTGTGGTTGCTGCTCCGACTGCCGAACGTGACGCTTGGCGCCTCGCTGGCGCTTTATACACTGGTGCATATGTTCGGCTGGTCCTTGCCGGCGTGGCCGAGCGGTCACTGGGCTTTCAATCCGCTGGCCTGGCAGCTGCTAGTGGTGCTTGGCGCGTGGATGATAATCGAGGGCGAAAGAGTGCGCCCCTGGCTAACGTCACGCATGGCGCTTGCGCCTGCCGTTCTCTATCTGGTCTTCAGCCTCGTCATCGCATTGAGCTGGAGAATCAAGCCGCTGGAAGCGTTGATCCCGCAGGGGCTGACGAAGTTGGCTTACCCGATGGACAAATCGAATCTCGATCCGTTGCGTCTATTGCATTTCCTGGCTCTTGCAGTTGTAGCGGTATGGTTCGTGCCGCCCGATCGACAAGCATTGACGACTGGGGTGATGCGCGGCGCCATCCTCTGCGGCAAGCACTCGTTGCCAATCTTCTGCCTCGGCGTTCTGCTTACGCTCGTCAGCCTCCTGGTACTGCTCGACATATCTGAGGGGCTTGCGATGCAGATCACGCTCAGCGTTGGTGGCGTCCTAACGATGATCGTGGCGGCGACGCTGCTGAACTTGATCAAGATCAAATCCAGGCCGCAGCCGATCATTGGACTGCCGATGGGTGTGCGCGCCCCGCAGGACGCCTGGGGCCCCATTGGCTGGCGCACCCTGGAGGCGTTTCGCCGAGGACTGCGCGAGTTCGGATGGGCCGGCCGCCAGAAGCGCCTCATCGATTGCCAGTTCGCGGAGCGGCAATCCCACCAGGGTCCTCGCCTCGCAAGCGAATTGGCGCGGCTCAAGGCGGATGCCATCGCGGCGTCGTCATGCCCACCAAGTCAGTCCTCTTCCGTATCCGTCTGACCTGAGTTCTATCAATCGAGCAGAATGTCTGTAGCCTCCGCGACGGGCTCGGCGAAAAGGCCAGCATGATCGTCGCGGAGCATCGTATGAAGTCAATGATCCGACGCTGGACTCCCAGATTGCGCGCCTGAAGGATTCCGGCGTCCTCCCGGGGCGGACGCCCGGATCAGATCTTGGGGATCTTCGCCCGCTCAACCACGCCCGACCACTTCGCGATTTCGGACTGGATCAGCTTCTGCATCTCGTCGGGAGAGCTGCCACGGACTTCGCCTCCGACGGCCGTTTCCAGCCGCTGCTTGATCTCGGGATTCTTGAGGATGTCGAGTGTCGCTGAGTTGAGTGCGGCGACGACGGCTGGCGGGGTGCCCTTGGGAGCGAGAAGGCCCGCCCAGGTCCGCACGTCATATCCCTTGACGCCGGCTTCCTCGACCGTCGGAACATCCGGCAACAGCGCGGTCCGCGTCGGCGAAGTGACAGCCAAGCCCCGAATGGCCCCACTCTGGATTTGCGGTGCAAGCAGGACGGGCGTGCCGACGATCACGGGCACTTCTCCGCCGAGAAGCGCGGTGACGGATTGGGAATCCCCGCGATAGGGCACATGCACCATGTCGATGCCGGCCATCGCGTCGAGCAGCTCTCCCGCGAGATGATGCGTGCTGCCGAAACCGACCGAGCCGAAGCTGAGCGCGCCGGGCTTCTGCTTTGCCGCCGCGATCAATTCGCCGAGCGATTTGGCCGGGTAGTCGTTACGTACCGCAATGACCAGCGCGTAGTAGACCAGCGTCGAGATCATGTCGAAACTATCGGCCGGCTGGTAGCTCAAACTCTTGTACGTCGCGGCCGATATGGCGTGGGCGCCCGTGACGAGTCCGATCGTATAGCCGTCGGGCTCAGCCTTGGCGATCGCGTCCGCCGCAATGTTGCCGCCAGCGCCGGGCTTGGCCTCGACGACGATCGGTTGCCCGAGCTTCTTGGACAGCCCGTCGGCGATGATGCGCGACAGCGTATCGGCCGCACCGCCGGCGGCAAAGCCGTGAATCAAGCGTATCGGGCGCGACGGATAGTTGTCCGCCGACTGGGCCGGGCCGGCCGCCACTAAGCTGCCAAGCAGAAATCCGGTCGCAGCAAGTCGCTTCATCCATCGCATGGATGCATCCTCCCTTTGACTGTTGTTTATGCTCTAGCGGGCGAACTCGACGCATTCCGGTGATGGCGGCAGACCCCAGACGTCGCGCGGCAGTCCGACCCAGACCTTCGGGCGCTGCGGACGATCGCGATGCCAGGGACGCGGATCGAAATAGCCGAGCTCCTCATCGATCATGCGGTCGAGATCGTGGAACAGCTCGACCAGATGGCCATCGGGATTGCGGTGGTAGACCGCTGTGTTGTGGCCGGGGCCGTGACGGACCGGTCCCCAAAGGATGGGGAGCTTGTGGCGGGCGAGATGATCGCAGGCCTGCTGCATATGGGAAGGGCCGCGCAGTTCGAATGCGAGATGATGCAGGCTGCGCACGGGAGCACGGGCGAAGTTCAGCGTGTGATGTTCGTAGCCGCTGCGCATGAAGACGAAGCGGTCGTCGACCCAGTCGGAGACCCGCAAACCCATGACGTTCGCATAGAACTCCGAAGCCGCGAGCGGATCGGGCGTACGAAGCGCGACATGGCCGAGCTTGGTGACAGCGAGCGCACCGATCCGCTCCTGCGCCGGCGTCGGCGTCCAACCCTGGATCAATTCGAAGCGCGTTCCTTCAGGATCGATGAACGACAGCAGCCTGGAGATCCCGGGCAGAGGATCACTCCGCAGTTCGGGACGCAAATCCGCGCGTTTCAAGGCGGCGCTCAGCGCCTCGATCTCGACGTTCGGAGAAATCTCGAAAGCGATGCTCGTCAGCGCCGCCTCGCCGGGCTCGATCACCAGCGAAAGCTGCTCGGAATCGCTGGCGAGAAAAATGCGATGTCGATCGCGACCGACCAGGCCGAGGCCAATCACTCCGCGGTAATAGTCGAGCAATCGCTCGCAATCCGGCGAGGCGAAAGTGGCGTGTCTCAGCCGTGTGAATCGAGCAATGGGCGCTTGGGTCGTCATTGTGTTGGTTCACTCTCTCATGGCGTCATGATGATCTTGCCGAGCGCGGAGCCCTGCTCGAGCAAGGTGTGAGCTTGCCTGACCTGGTCGAGCTTCAGTGTCGCCGAGATCGCCGGCTTGATCGCGTTGCGGCTCAGGGCCTCGATCACATTGCGCATCAGGGCACGACGGCCTTCGCGATCATGGTCATAGATGTGGAAGGAGAAGCAACGCACGGCCGGGCAGATGTCGAGATGATTGCGCATCGCCGCCATCAGATTCTCTTCCGGCAGCCCGGCGAAGGCGTTGTATGACAGCAGCGTGCCCCATTTGCCGAGCGCGCCAAGATAGGAGGTGAACTCGGGTCCGCAGACGTGGTCGAGCACGAGACCGACGCCCTCACCCTTCGTCAGCTCGCGGGTCCGCGCCACCACATCTTCGCTACGATAGAAAATGACGTGGTCGGCGCCGTTGCGGCGCGCGAACGCGGCCTTCTCCTCGGTGGAGACCGTGCCGATCACGGTCATCTGCGCCAGCTTGGCCAGCTGCACCAGCGCGGTGCCGACACCGCCGGCCGCGCCGATCACCAGCACACTTTTCGGCGCGCGCGGATGGCGACACTCGTGCAGGAGTGCGTAAGCGACCTGGTAGTTCGATAGGCACGCCGCCGCCTGCAGATCGACATTGTCGGGAAGTGCATGAACGGCGTCTGCCGGTGCGACGACGTAATCGGCGTAACAGCCGCCGCGCTGCGACAGGTCACGCGCGCTCAGCAGGACCTTCTGGCCGACCCGTAAGCCTTCAACGCCCGACCCGAGCGCGGAAATACGGCCGGCAACATCATTGCCGGGATTGGCCGGCAGCGGCGGCATCCATTTGTAGACGCCACGGCGGATCAGCACATCGGGCTGCCCCACCCCGAACGCCTCGGCGCGAATCTGAACCTGTCCGGCGCCGGGCGCCGGAACCGGCACTTCGACCAACTCGAGGGCATCCGGCCCGCCCGGCTGACGTACCAGAATCGCTCTCATGAGCTCATTTCCCCCTCCTCGAACCTGTATTTTCGAAAATACTAGCGGTTACGAAAATTATTGCAAGATGGTCGTTGGCGCGGCATCTTTGGCCATTGATTCATCGGCAGGACCATGCCTGACAGCGCCATTCGCCCCCGCAAGGAATTCGGCAAGACGATCGCCGCCGACATCACCCACCGGCTGCGCGAGGAGATCGTGACCTGCGGTCTGGCTCCCGGCGAGCCGCTGCGCTTCGACGTTTTGCGCGAGCGCTTCGGCGCGAGCTTCACCACTTTGCGCGAGGCGCTGACCGCCCTTGCCGCCGAGGGCCTGGTCGACGCGCAGGAGCAGCGCGGATTTCGCGTGGCGCCGGTCAGCCGACAGGATCTGGCGGAGGTCACCGACGCCCGGGTGCTGATCGAGGTGGAATTGATCCGCCGCGCGATCGAACGAGGCGACGACGACTGGGAAATTGCCGTCATCTCGACGCTGCACAGGCTGAAGCGCATTGAACAGCGTGATCCCGAACATCCCTTGCGCGATCCCGAATGGAAGATCGCCCACCGGCAATTCCACCAGGCGCTGGTTTCCGCCTGCGGCTCTGCGACCCTGCTCGCAATCCGCGCCGAGCTGTTCGATCGCGCCGAGCGTTACCGGCATCTGTCGGCCAATTTCCGGCCGCGCCCTCGCGACAAGGCCGGCGAGCACCAGGCGATCATGCAGGCGGCGATATCGCGCAATGCCGATCTCGCCGTGCAACTGATCGAGACCCATATCCGCACCACCGCGGACAATGTCGCGAAATACGCCGGACACCTGCTCGACGCCGAATAGATGGCGCGGCTTTTTCAGGCGCAGTGGGCTTGCGTCCCGCATGATTTTCGAAAATACTAGAGATCATCGAAAAATGCTAACTCGTGGGTCGTAATTGGGTCGTAATCATGAAGCTGCTGTCGTTCTTGGATGGAAATCGGGAAAGCTGGGGCGCCGTTGTCGAAAACGGGGTCGTGGATCTGGGCCGTGCCCTGCCGCAGTATCCGACGCTCGCGGACTTCGTCGGCAGCGACGACTATGCACGACGGGATACCATCGTCGCCCAGCACAAGCCGACGATGGCGCTGAGCGCCATCAAATATCTCCCCGTCATTCCGCGGCCGGAGAAGATCGTCTGCGCCGTGCGCAATTATCTCGACCACCACAATGAAGCGGTCGCCTTCGGCATGAAGCGCGAGATCACGGAATTCCCGCCGATCTTCCTGCGGGTCTGGCGCTCCCAGGTCGGCCATAATGCACCGGTGATCCGTCCGAAGGTCTCCGACAATTTCGACTGGGAGGGCGAGCTCGCCGTCGTCATCGGCAAGGGCGGCCGTCACATCAGCCAGGCCGACGCCTGGAATCACGTCGCCGGCTACTCGATCTACAACGACGTCAGCGTGCGCGACTGGCAGCGTCATGCGCAGCAGATCGCCTCGGGCAAGAACTTCGTCGGCACGGGTCCGTTCGGACCCTGGCTGGTCACGCCGGACGAGATCGGCGATCCCACCAAGCTGAAGCTCGAGACGCGCGTCAACGGCGCGACGGTGCAGTCGTCCGACACCTCGATGCTGATCTTCTCGATCCCGCGGCTGATCGAATATTGCTCGACCATTTTCGACCTCGTCCCCGGCGACGTCATCGCCACCGGCACGCCGGCCGGTGTCGGCTTCACACGAAAGCCGCCGATCTTCCTCAAGCCCGGCGACGTGGTCGAAGTCGAAATCGAGAACATCGGCGTGCTCAGTAATCCGGTCGTGGACGAGGCATAGGTTCGCATGTCGTCCTATGACATTCGCAAGACCGCGCTCAGTGTCGAGACGATCTGGCACGAGCGCGGCCCCCGGCTGGAAAAGCCGCTCCTAGTCGGGACAGCCGTTGCAGTCGTCGCCAATCCCTTCGCGGGCCGCTACGAACCGAACCTGATGCCGTTTCAAGCGTCGTTGCGTGAGCTCGGGCGCGAGCTCGCGAGCGCGCTGATCGCGCAACTTGGCGGCGCGCCGCACATCGAAGCCTATGGCAAGGGCATCATCGTCGGCGAGGACGGCGAGCTCGAGCACGGCGCCGTCTGGCATGAGGCTGGCGGCCAGGGCATGCGCGACGTGCTCGGGCAACCCAAGGCAATCGTTCCGGCGGCAAAGACGATCGGCGGTCCCGGCACGCGCCTGATGGTCCCGCTTGGGCACATCCATGCGTGTTATGTGCGCAGTCATTTCGGAACGGCGGAGATGACGCTCTGGGATGCGCCCAGACGTGACGAGATCGCCTTCGGCCTGGTGATGGCGACCGGTGGCAGGCCACATGCGCGGATCGGCGGGCTGGCTGCATCGGATATCTCGGTGCATGATGGGCAGCGCTGAGGATTGACGGCATCGCTGCTCAGCGCTCGCGGCGAAACCTCGACCTCAGCCTGGATCGGTCTACCAACTCAAGCCTTTCTCGATCGCTTGAATTGTGGATGAGCGTTGCCTCGGGATCGCGAACTCCCCGCAGGATGAGCCTTGCTCTTGTCAGCAGGGATCAGATGCCCAAGCGGCAACTGCGAGGTTTGCTTCAGGCAATCGAGGACGATGGACGAGCGCACGTGCGCGACGCTGTCGTGCGGCAGAAATACGCCGTTGAGAAGCATCGAGAGCGCCTTGAGGTCGGTGATCGCCACCTTGACGAGGTAGTCCGCTTCGCCCGTGAGCGCATACGCCTCCTGCACTTCCTCCAGACTCTCGATCAGCTTGAGGAAGCGCCTCGAATTGTCCGGCGAGTGCGTTGCGAGCGTCACCTGCACGAAGACGACGATGCCGAGCCCGAGCGCCTCGCGATCGAGATGAGCATGGTAGCTTGCGATCGTGCCGGCATTCTCGAGCGCCGCACGACGGCGCGAACATTGAGACGCCGACAAGCCGACAACATCGGCCAGTTCAAAATTCGACAAGCGTCCATCGGACTGCAGCGCTTGCAGCAATTTCACGTCGAACTGATCCATGCGTGATCCTTGCACGATGATATAGCGGCGCGCATGTTTCACGCATAACTCGGCCTTGTCGAGCGGATTTTGCGGAGATCGTGCAGGGGGCCGGCAGTATATTTCCTTGTCGGATCAAATACCATTCCAGGAGCGCGACATTGGGTCCCTTCCCTCACGATGCCCCACCCGCCACGATTTCGGCAGCCAATCCGGCCGGCACCGACGGCTTCGAGTTCGTCGAGTTCGCCCATCCCGAGCCGCAGAAGCTCGCCAAGCTCTTCGAGCAAATGGGCTACACGGAGGTCGCCCGGCACAAGACCAAGGACATCTCTGTTTGGCGCCAGGGCAAGATCAATTACGTCCTGAACCGGGAGCCGAACTCGCATGCCGCCCGCTTCGTCGCCGAACATGGACCTTGCGCGCCGGCGATGGCCTGGCGCGTCGTCGATGCCAAACACGCCCTAAAGCGCGTCCTCGAACTCGGCGGAACGGAATACACCGGCAACGACAAGTCACTCGACGTGCCGGCGGTCGTCGGGATCGGCGGATCCCTGCTGTATCTGGTCGAGACCTATGGCGCCAAGGGCTCGCCCTATGCAGCCGAGTATGACTGGACCGGCGAAGTCGATCCAACACCGAAAGGAGTCGGGTTCTATTATCTCGATCACCTCACGCACAATGTCATGCGCGGCAACATGGACACCTGGTACAAGTTCTACAGCCAGACGTTCAATTTCCGCGAGATCCGCTACTTCGACATTTCCGGCAAACTGACCGGCCTGACCTCGCGCGCATTGACATCCCCCTGCGGCAAGATTCGGATCCCGATCAACGAAAGCGCCGACGACAAGAGCCAGATCGAGGAATATCTGCGCCAGTACAAGGGCGAGGGCATCCAGCACATCGCCGTCGGCACCGATGACATCTATGCGGCGACCGACGCCATCGCCGGTCGCGGGCTCGAGTTCATGCCGGGCCCGCCCTCGATCTACTACGACAAATCGTTTGACCGCGTGAAGGGCCACACCGAGCCGCTCGATCGCATGCGCAAGCACGGAATCCTCATCGACGGCGAAGGTGTCGTCAATGGCGGTCTGACCCGCATTTTGCTTCAGATCTTCTCCAAGACCGTGATCGGCCCGATCTTCTTCGAGTTCATCCAGAGGAAGGGAGATGACGGCTTCGGCGAGGGTAACTTCAAGGCCCTGTTCGAGAGTATCGAGGCCGATCAGATTGAGCGCGGCGTCCTCAAGGCATCCTGATGGAGGCAGCCATACCTGACGCATGGAAGAGCTATCGCGGCGCGCCGGCCGAAGGAACCATCCTGTGCGACGCCCATGACGTTGGCGAAGGGAGCCTCAAGTCCATCAAGTTCGGTCCCGCAGATTTTCCGATCCTGATCGTCAGGTCGGCGGGCACTCTCGCAGCCTATGTCAATGCATGTCCGCATCAGTACCTGCCCCTCGATCATCGCGGGGAGAACGTGCTGAGCGCGGACGGCACGGTCCTTCGGTGCACCAACCACAGCGCCGGATTTCGCGTTCAGGATGGCACCGGCGTCGAGGGACTGGGCCTGAATTGCGCCCTCGATGCCATTCCGATCGTCGTGGATGACGACGGTCGGATTCGCGTGCATGCCGCATCGGCGGCTTGAGCAATCCAAATGCGTGCTGATCGCGCTCGCGCGGTCGCAGGGCCTGCCCGCCGATTTCAGGCCCGACACGAACCCTCTGGCGGTTCTGTCGATCGCGTGGGAGCCCGCGCCTCCGCCGGAGCCGCGCGAGGGCGCGGGCGAGGCTGGCGTCATTCGTCATATCGGCCAGTGAGATTTTCGAGATGCGCCGCAGGTTTTGCGCATGGGCAGGCGGCACACTTGGCGCGGCGGGCGGTGCTCCTTCCTGTCCGCCGCGTATTTGTCGAGTGCAGCCCCTCGCAAGAGCGGTCTGTGTCCGCTTAATGTCCAACAGCGGCGCAAGAGCAGACATTCCGCAACTGCCGCATCGGGCCATTATCGGACTCACGCGCTGCAGCAAAAAGCATCTCTATTCGATCACCTCATCAGCCCGAACAAGTAAGGACGGCGGCACGGTGAGGCCGAGCGCTTTGGCCGTCTTCAGGTTGATCATCAGTTCGAATTTGGTCGGCTGCTCTACCGGCAGATCAGCAGGCTTGGTGCCTTTGAGGATCTTATCGACGTAGCCGCCTGCACGGCGGAACAGATCGGCTATATCGGGGCCGTAGACGATCAATCCGCCCTCGGCGACTTGTCGGAAGAGATAAATCGCGGGCAGATGATCCTTCGCCGCGAGCGCGATAACTCGCGGACCCTCGACCCAGGTCAGAGCATCGCCGAAAACAATTATTGCATCGGCGCGCTGAGCGGCGGCCGAGGCAAACGCAATATCGAGTTCCTCGGCCGTGGTCGCCTCGACTATCGGGAGCGCCACGCCAAGGTTTCGGGCGGTGCTTGGTATCTCCTCGGCTAATAGCAGCCTGTGAATTGGGTTGCCCGGATTGACCAGGATCGCAATCTTCGAGGCGCCAGGAACCAGTTCCCGGAGGATTTCTATTCGTTTTGCAACCCACTCGCCTGGCACGTAGGTCGCAAGACCCGTTATGTTGCCGCCTGGCCGCGATAGGCTTTGCACGAGGCCGAGCGCCACGGGATCGAACACAGTCACGAATACGATCGGAATGGTAGCAGTTGCCGATTTCAGGGCTAGCACTGCTTGCGGTCCCGCGGCGATGAGCACATCGGGATGGAGCGCAATCAGCTCGGCAGCCAAAGCTGGTGCGCGATCCTGAGGCTGTGCGAAACGGTAGTCGATAGTCAGATTTCTTCCATCTATCCAGCCGTGGTCTCGTAGCCCATCAAGCAAGGCAAGCTCGGCTTGATTGGGAGCCCGCCCGCTCGCGTCACCTAGAGCGAGAAAGCCAAGCCGACGGCGAGGCCCCTGCGCCCACGCACGCTTTGGCGAAACGAGCAGCGCCGCAGTGCCTGCTATGAACTCCCGCCGCTTCATTCGATCCTCATTGCAGCTTGAGGACGGTGCAGAGTATCACCTCTCGATGGTCGTGGCACCAGGCGGGTTGTCCGTTGCAAACGCGAGGGCACATGCCCGCTTCGGGTCAAACTGAGAAGAACTCGGTGCGAGCATATGTTTTCCGCTTCGCCCTCGAACTCGGACATTCCTCGATGCAGTGTCTCAAACGGGCCATGAGCCGACTTGAGCCACTGCGGCCATCATAGCGCGACTGGCACCGCCGTTCGATCCGTCATAGTATTCTGTGGGTTGGATTTGCGGCCATGGTACAAGAGCGGCCAGTCCGGATCGAGCGTAGGTTGTCGGCGATATTGGCCGCCGATGTCGCTGGCTATTCGCGGCTCATGCACCATGACGAAGAGGCGACGCATGCCAAACTGACAGCGCTCCTCGCGGACAGTATCACGCCCTCGATCTCCGAACACGGCGGTCGCATCGTGAAGAACACCGGCGACGGGTTCTTGGCGGAGTTTACCAGCGCGGTCGAAGCGGTTCGAGCTGCTGTGCAGTTCCAGGCCCGCATAAGGGAACTGACGACCGCTGAGGCGGAAGACAGGCGTGTTGCCTTTCGCGTGGGCGTCAATATTGGTGACGTCATCGTTGAACCGCATGACATCTTTGGAGACGGCGTTAACATCGCGGCGCGGCTTGAGAGCATCGCAGAACCCGGCGGCATCTGCATCTCCTCTGCTGTTTACGATCAAGTCCGAGGTAAGGTCGGCGTTGAGTTCGCCGATTTGGGCGAACAGAACCTCAAAAATATCGCCGTTCCGGTCCGAGCCTATGAGGTGGTCCGGGATGTGTCCCGGTCAGCGACACAGGCGGGGCGCGCGAGGCTGGCCCCCCCTTCACCGCCTCGTCTTTCAATCGTTGTGTTGCCGTTTGCCAACCTCACCGCCGATCCTGAACAGGACTATTTCGCCGATGGCGTGACCGAGAGCCTGACCACGGACCTGTCGCGCATCTCAGGGTCATTCGTAATCGCCCGCAACAGTGCGTTCTCGTACAAGGGTAAAGCAGTCGACGTCCGGCAAGTTGGTCGCGAATTGAAGGTCTGCTACGTGCTCGAAGGCTCAGTGCAGCGTAGCGGCAAGCGGCTTCGCATGAACGTACAGCTTGTCGATGCCGAAAGCGGCAAACATCTTTGGGCCGAGCGCTTCGAAAAGCCTGTCGCCGAACTTTTCGACATGCAGGACGAAATCGTCTCAAGACTCGCCAACACGTTAGATGCCCAGCTTACTGAGGCTGAGGCGCGGCGAGCGGAACACTCACTGCATCCCAATACGATGGACTTATTTTTTCAGGGCAGGGCTTGGATGAATAGAGGTATGACACCCAAATACCTCGCGCAGGCGCGCGGTTTGTTTGAACGCGCCTTGGCGCTCGACCCTCGAAATGTTGACGCACTAGTTGGCGTGGCGAATGTCGATAACATAAGCGGAGCCGCATATATGAGGGATGACCGGGCAAGGTGTCTTGCTGTGGCTGAGGCAGCCATCGTTAAGGCACTATCCCTTGCGCCCAACCATGCCTTCGCCCACCTGGTTCTGGGCGTCATCCAAATGTCAACGAACCGCCCGGCCCAAGGAATTGCCGAATGCGAGCAGGCATTGGCGCTGGACCGAAATTTGGCCGACGCTCATGGCTCCATCGGTTATGCCAAATTCATCATGGGGCGCGGCGCGGAGACCGAGGCCCATATCCACGAGGCGTTCCGCCTCTCTCCTTGCGATACCTTCGCCTTCCGCTGGATGCTGTTCGTTGGCATCGCCAAGGCGCAGCTCAGTGCCGACGCTGAAGCGGTTCTCTGGCTGCGCCGAAGCCGCGAGGCTAACCGAAACTTTCCAATGGTGCATTTCCATCTCGCCGCTGCACTCGCGCACCTTGGCTCGCTGGGCGAGGCGCGGGCGGCCGCGAACGAGGGACTTGCGCTCGATCCAACCTTCACGATCAGTCGCTTTCGGGACGGCGCAGCGAGCGATAACCCGACCTACCTCTCGAAACGCGAGCGCACCATTGATGGCATGCGCATGGCCGGAGTGCCGGTTGGGTAATGTCAGACATGGGTCAAAATGCGAAGAACTCAGGGTTGAGCACATCAAGTCCGCTATGGTCCACTGACCCGACTTCACTGATCAGAGAGGTCGTCGAGACTTCTCGTACCTAATTGACCGCCACTTGCTCTTTGCCCCGGTAAACGCCCTGTCGGCCGTTTACCGGCGTTTACCTGCAAGCCCGCCCCCGGATAGCCCTCGCCGGTAGAACGCACAGGCGGCGCTCCCGCGTAATCAAACTGCAAAATCGTCCGGGTGAAATATTCTCAAAGGAGGCGGTCGCGCGTCCCGGCACGCATTTTTGGCGCTCACAGGACCCGCGCAAGTAGGGTGCTGGATTTGTTCTACTATCAGTAGAACTACTGAGAACACGCTTTGCTCGCGCCGCTCGGCTCGACGTCCGGCGGGGCTCATCATCGACGGCGAGTTTGCCGGTAAGCTCCGGTTCCATGGTATTGTGCGACGTCATAGGCGTGCTGGAGGGCAGACATGGCTATCTACCTACATTTGCAAACCCACGGTATGGCACCGAAAGAGATTGCCTGTATTATCAAGGCTTACGAGCAAACGTTACGTACCCTCTGTGTTAAAGATCGCGATGATCCGCTCACGGAATTGGTGGCGAAGACAATCATCAAGATCGCCCAAACCGGGATCAAAGACCCTGCACAGATTTCAGCGCAGGCGATCAGCGAACTCGAAATGCGGTAGGCATGTCGTGCCTAACGCGCTTGGAACCTGAAACATTCCCAACGTTGGCAGGTTGGCTCTTGGGCTTCGGGGCTTCGCAAGGTGCGAGGCGCGCCATGACCCCTCTCCCGGTAGGTGATGTGTTTCTCACGGTCGCAATCATGGCCGTTACCTTCATGGTCGAGATCGGCCTCTTTATTTTGATCGGGATGTTCTGAATGGTCCGCATCCGCTGGAGATCGCGGCTCTCCACTTTGGGACAGAACCCCGATCCGTGATAGGCTTCTGGCCGGAGACGATGCCGGAGAGCGGCCATGCCGAAGGCTTACGTGATCGCTGAGCACCTCATCACCGAGCCCGCCGTATTCGAGGAGTACCGGGTCAAGGTCGGGCCGATGATCGAAAAATATGGCGGGCGGTATCTGACCAAGGGCGGCGCGCATCAATTCCCCGAAGGGGGCCACTGGGAGCCGGATCGCGTGGTCATCATCGAGTTCCCCGACAAGCAATCGCTCGACGCGTGGTACAACTCGCCAGAATATCAGCCGCTCGTAAAATTACGCAAAGAAAGCACGAGTGATCTCGATATGCTGATCACGCTTGAGGGCGTGTAGCCTACACGGCTTAACGACGAAGTTTGTTCCCATGCTCAGTACCGGGAACGATTGACGGCGAGCGCTCCTCTAATTTCCGCAGCCGTTCGATTTGCGTTTTAAGGCTCTCGGGTTGGTCCGGCTCAGGCTTTAGCGCAGCGCGCAATTTCTCGCCAATTTCTTTAGCAATTGCCCGGCTGTGTTTGTGGTCTATGTCGACGCGGCGGGGCACAACGAACCTCCTTGCCTACCCCTTCCCGCAGCTTCTCCGCCTGCGAGTACGGCTGCCCTAATCAAGGAACCGGAGACCGTCGCTTTTGGCTATCTACGCGAGCGCTTGCATTGAGCATAGCGGGTCGGTGGCCGCGACCTTTGGCTATCCCGCGATCTGCGCCGTGTTAGGACCGGCGAGCGACGGCCTCGTGTTCTGCCAAAGCCTTGACAGGCGCTTTCGTTCCTTTGGGATCGCGGCGCAGGGTTCATCGAACGAGGAAACGAACAGCACCCGGAACCATTTCTAAGAGCGCCCGGTTATTCCTCGCTATGAAGGGAGGGACAAGATGAGAACCGAATATCTCGCTGCGGTAGCAATAGCTGCTCTTATCGCTTGTACCGGGCTGGCCGCCAGTTCTCTCCGCTCGCTGCCTACCGAAAAGCAGTCCACGCCGAACATGCAAGTGGCAGACCGACTAGCTGCGTCGGTCGATCCATTCTTGCTTCGGTCCGGTGGCTAACAGGCGGCGTTGCAGCCAACGGTGCTTGCATCCAGTGGTAAATCATTTCACGCTGTAGTTGGATTTTTATTCGCGCAGCAGCGATCTTGAGTTGTTTGACGAAGTTTGGCTGAAACAGAAGGCTGCTATACTA
>NZ_PSRT01000135.1 GCF_004212635.1 Bradyrhizobium genosp. SA-3
TGCTGGCCGGCGCAGCGCCCGGTGCCGCAGCGGCGAGGTTGACGCGCTGCTGCTCAGCCGCGGCGGCCTGCTGCTGCACCTGCTCCTTCGCTTTCTGGGCGGCAAGCTGCGCCTGTTCGGCGGCTTTCGCATCGGCCGCAGCCTTGACCTGCGCATCCTTCTGGGCACCGAGGGCGGCGAGACGATCGCGCTCGGCCTCGGCCTGCTTCGCCTTCGCGATCGCCGCGGCATGAGCCTGCTCGGCGCCGATCTTCTCGAGCTGAAGCTTGGCAAGGCTCGCATAGAAACCGTCGGGATGCTGGGCGAGGAAGGCATCCCATGCCGCCCTGTTGCCGACCTGGAGCGCGAGCTCGTAATCGCGGCGGATATCGGCCTGCGGGTTCGCCGCAGGCGCGGCCGCAGCCACCGGCACGAGCGGAACATCCTCGCCGCCGAGGGAGCCATAGACGAACGGTTCCTGCTTGTTGCCGGTCGACTTGAGCACGTCGTCGCGCACGAAGCCGAAGGCACGGCGGACGTCGAGGCCGGGCGTCGTCAGATGCTTCGACAGCGCCACCGTGAACGGGCTGTTGGCGCCGTCGCCGTCCTGCGCCGTGAAGCCGGCCTTGGCCGAATAGGCGATCAGCGTGTTGGGGCTGGTCGGCTCGACCTGGGCGAGGCCCCGGCCGATGCCGCGCGAGGCAATCGTGCGCTTCATCCTCTTGCCGAACGGATTGTCGCGGCAAGCATCCAGGATCACCAGACGGAGCTGCTTTGCGGGCTCAACCGCGACCAGGATGCGATCGAGCGAAAGCGCCTCGTCGTAAACGTCGGTGTCGCGCTCGAGCTTGGCATCGACGGGGATCAGATAGTTGGAGCCTTCGACCTCGATGCCGTGGCCGGCATAGTAAACCACGGCGATGTCGGCATCGCGGGTCGCATCCGCGAAGTCGCGGAGCACCCGCCGCGTATCCAGCGCCGACAAATCGTGCCGGGACTCGACGACATCGAAGCCGGCCTCCTTCAGCGTCTTCGCCATCACCGAACCGTCATTGACGGGGTTGGCCAGCGACGGCGCATGCTGATAGGCCGAATTGGCGAGCACCAGCGCAACGCGCTTGCCGGCGAAAGCCGGATCAGTGCCGAGCAGCAGCGCGAGGGCGAGGAGAAGCGGACAAAGTCTGAGCAAATTGCGCATGACACGACTTCCGAAATTCGGGGCCGCTTGGGCCCTTTGGGACCGCTTTAGCAAGATCCAGCGCGGGCGCTTGTGATGGAGGTCACGAAGGGTGCCAACGACAAGCCGAAAGGCCACTTTTGTTTGTCGCACCAGCGGGATCGCGAGTTCGCCGGGAGGATCGGGTTCCCTCAGACAACCCCGATGTGCTCCCGATATTGCGGCAGATTGTCCGTGATTTCGTGCCAGGGCGCCTTCGAGCCCACGAAAATGTGGGCGCTCGGCCGGATCGAAGGGGTATCGACCAGGGTTCCCATGGCAACATGGACCCATGCTCCTCCACGCACCCGGGAATAGAGCAGCGAGCCGCACCGGGCACAATGCGCGTCATGGGTGGTGTCGTCGCCGAACATGATCCGCTGGTCGCCGCCCCTGACGATGCGGAGCTGGTCCTGGGCGATACCGGCGAACGGCTTGAAGGCGGCGCCGGTGGTGCGGCGACAGTTCGAGCAGTGGCAGTTCATCGCATAGGAGAACGCATCCGCCACCTCGAAGCGCACGGTGCGGCAATAGCATTCGCCGATCAGGATACGGGCGTTCGATTTCTCTGATGCGGTCATTTCAGCGTCCTCGCGCAATTGGCGACAGACACCCATAGCGCATTTTGATGCGCACGACTAAGTTCGCCCCAAGCCATCATTCGAAGGGATGACCCATGAGCCCAAATCGTTCAAGTGTCGAAGCCGTCGTGCAATCCTATTTTGACGGTCTCTATGAGGGCGACGCCGAAAAGCTCGGCGCCATCTTCCATCCCTCCGCCGACCTGCGCTGGGTCGAGAAGGGCGAATTGCAGGTGCTGACCGTGCCGGATTGGCTCGACCGCGTGCGCAAGCGCCCCTCCGGCAAGGCCGAAGGCAAGCCGCGCGAGGATTTCATCGTCACCATCGACCGTTCGGATGACAAGACCGCCTTCATCAAGGTCCGGTGCCAATTGCCGCCGCGCTATTTCACCGACTATTTGGTGGCGATGAAACTCGCCGACGGCTGGCAGATCGTGTCGAAGTCTTATCGGTACGACCTGAGGGAGTGAGGGGTCTCTCGACCCTCCGCTGCCCGAATTCGGACTCGCTCTCTTCCATTCTCCGTCAGTGCGGGCCCAAGTCTCGCCACACGTCATTGCGAGGAGCCCTTGCGACGAAGCAATCCAGAATCCCTCCGCGGAGAGACTCTGGATTGCTTCGCTGCGCTCGCAATGACGGTGCGGATGAAGCATAGGCTACATCTTCCTGCCACACTCGCCCGAAAGTCCCCCATGCTGCTCGACCGTCGCTCCCTGCTCGCCTCGCTGTGCTGGATGGCCGCTCCTCCCGCACTGGCCGCGGACGCGCCGCCTGAGCTCGAAGCATACGAACGCGAGAGCGGCGGGCGGATCGGCGTCTATGCGGAGAACCTCGCGACCGGCGCAAAGCTCGCCTGGCGCGCCGACGAACGGTTCGTCATGTGCTCGACATTCAAGGCCTCGCTCGCCGCCTGTGTGCTGGCGCGGGTCGATCGCGGCGAGGAGCAGCTTGCGGCCATAATTCCCTACGGCCAGGCCGACCTCTTGGAGTACGCGCCGGTCGCCAAACAAAATCTCGCGGCCGGCGCAATGTCTGTCACTGAAATGTGCAAGGCGATCGTCGAGCTCAGCGACAACACTTGCGCCAATCTGCTGCTGGCGCGAATCGGCGGGCCGGCCGCGCTCACCACGTTCTGGCGATCGATCGGCGATACCACCTCGCGGCTCGACCACAACGAGCCCGAACTCAACCGCTCCCGGCCGGGCGATCCCCGGGACACCACGACGCCGGCGGCGATGGCCGGAAACCTGCGCCGCCTGGTGCTGGGGGAAGCATTGTCGCCGACCTCGCGCGCGCAACTCACCGAATGGATGGTGAACTGCAAGACCGGCGCAAACCGGCTGCGCGGCGGCCTGCCCGCAGGCTGGAAGATCGGCGACAAGACCGGCAACAACGGCAAGGACGCATCGGGCGATATCGCGGTGGTGTGGCCGCGGCCGGATACCCCGATCCTGATCGCGGCCTATACCCAGGGCGGCACGCCGAGCGCCGCGCAGATCGCGGCGGCGTTCGCGCGGATCGGGCGGATGGCCGAGCGGCTGGCGTGAGCCGCGCGCATTGACGCAGCAGTCGCTTCCGGGTCAAGACAGACCGTCATGGAAGCGAAGTTTCAGACCTTTCTCATCCTGCTGGCCGTGCTGGCAGGCGTGGCGCTGACCGCACGCCGCTTCAACGTCGCCCCCGCCATCCTGCTGATGCTGGCGGGCGTCGGCCTCGCCTTCGTGCCGGGCATGCCGTCGGTGGAACTGCCGCCGGAGCTGGTGCTGCTGATGGTGCTGCCACCGCTGATCTACTCGGCAAGCGTCGCCATGAGCTGGCGCGAGTTCAAGAAGAATTTGCGCCCGATCGTGCTGCTCGCGGTCGGTGCGGTGATCTTCACTGCGGCCATGGTGGCGGCCGCCACGCATTACATGATCGGCCTGCCTTGGACCGTTGGCTTCCTGTTGGGGGCCATCGTCGCGCCGCCCGACGTCGTGGCGCCGCTCGCGATCGCGCGCCGGCTGCACATGCCGCGCCGAATCCTGGTCGTGCTCGAGGGCGAAGGGCTCGCCAACGATGCCACCGCGTTGATCCTCTACCGCTTTGCGCTCGCCGCGATCATGGTCGGGCATTTCTCGCTGCCGCTGGCGGCCGGCGAATTCCTTCTCATCATCGCCGGCGAGATCGCCTTTGGCATCGGAGTGGGGTGGCTTTCCCTGCGTTTCCGCAAATGGTCGGGGGATCCACAGGTCGAACTCACGCTGTCGCTGATCACGCCCTACGTCTCCTACTGGCTGCCCGAGCATGTCGGCGGCTCCGGAGTGATCGCGACGGTCGCCTGCGGTCTTTATGTGAGCTGGAACGGCCCGCTGCTGATTTCTTCCGCGACGCGCCTGCAGGGCATCTTCTTCTGGGACCTCGTGATCTATTTGATCGAGGGCCTCTTGTTCCTGCTCACCGGCTTCCAGATGCGGGCGCTTTACGAGAAGTCGAAGGCCTTTCCGCTCGACGACATCATGATCGCGACCGCTGTGGTTCTGGTGATCGTCGTGATCGCGCGCTTCGCCTGGCTCTATCCCGCGACCTATCTGCCGCGGATGCTCAGCAAATCGCTGCGCGAGCGCGATCCGTCGCCGCCCTGGCAATGGGCGTTCACGCTCGCCTTCACCGGCGTGCGCGGCGCGGTGTCGCTGGCGGCGGCACTGGCGCTGCCGTTCACGCTTCCGGGCGGCGAAGCATTTCCGTACCGTGACCTGATTCTGTTCGTCGCCTTCGGCGTCATCTTCATCACGCTGATCGGCGTCGGCCTGACGCTGCCGCCAGTGGTGCGCTGGCTCGGCATTGCCGAGGCCGGCCGCAACGAGCATGTCAGCGAGCACGAGGCCGAGATCGCGGCGCGACGCCAGGCGCTCGACGCCGCACTGAGGTCGCTCGACGCGCTGACCGCGGAGAACGAGGTATCTGACGAGGTGATGCGGCTCCTTCGCGCCCGCCACGAGATCCGCATCAACCAGCTTCCGGATTTGCTCGATCCCACCCACCACGACGTCTCCGCCGCCGGCATCGCACTGACCCGGGAGCTGATCGTCGCCGAGCGCAAATTCATCCACGACCTCTTGCGCGACGGTCAGATCACCGACGAGACGCGGCGGCGGATCGAGCGGGATCTCGATCTGGAGGAGGCGAGTTTGGCAAACAGGGAGTATCGGGGCGCGCCGCTGTAGTTTTTGTCATTGCGAGCGCAGCGAAGCAATCCAGACTGCCGCCGCGGGAAGACTCTGGGTTGCTTCGCTGCGCTCGCAATGACGGGCTGAAGCACTGTGGCCAGCTATCGCCTTTCGCAAAACTCCCCGACCGCCGCTGCCACGGCTCCCGCAATGATCTCCTGCCGTTCCGACGAATTCATCTCCATCTCCTCGTCGCGGTTGATGATTGAGCCGGCCTCGAGCAGCACCGCGGCGCTTCTCGTCCGCGAGAGCACGACGAGACCGTCGTAGCGGTAGACGCCGAAGTCCTTGTCGAGCAGCTGGTGCCGGTAGCGGCCCATCACCGGAAGGGTGTATTGCCTCGCATAGTGCAGGCCCTGCTCCTTCAACTGCCTGCCGATCATCCGGGCCAGCAACAGGCTGGTGGCGAAGTGCGGATTCTGGTGCGACACGAACAGCGAATGCCCCGAAAAGCGGTCGCTGAAATAGCTGTTGGCGCCGTCGAATTCCCAGCTCTCGAGCAGCTTGTCCGGCACCGAATCGTGATGGACCGAGAGGAACAGATCGGCCCGGCCGTCATTCGCGACACCGACGCGCTTGAACAGGCTCGCCCTCGCCTTGCCGTCCGTGACGAGCAGGCGGGTTGCGGCAAAGCCTTCGGACTTGAGTTTTGCCGCGATCAGACTTGCGAGACGGAAGTTGAAGCCGAACTCCGGATCATTGCGCGCGCTCAACGCGCCGTAGGAGTCCGGGGTGTGGCCGACATCCACGACGATCCGGAATTTCGGCATCTCGCATTTGGCCGGCGCAGCCGCCCGCATTTGCGTCTTTGCAGCCTTCCGCGTCCTGGCCGCATGGCTATCGTCAACCGACAAGAGCAAGAACGGGATCAGCGAAATGGCGATAGCGGCGATGGAGCGCCACGACCTCCTCACACCGGCCGCTCCCCCTTCACCGTCACGCGCGTGCCGGAGCGCGTGTGCGGCCAGTAGTCCCACATCGCGCGGTGCTGGGTGCAGCGGTTGTCCCAGAAGGCGATGGCATTCTCGGTCCAGCGGAAGCGGCACTGGAACAGCGGGTTCTCGGCGTGCTGGTAGAGATAGACGAGCATCGCGTCGCTCTCGTCGCGCGGGATGCCGTTGATGTGGCGGGTGAAGCCGCGGTTGACGTAGAGCGCCTTCCTGCCCGTGACCGGATGCGTGCGCACCACCGGGTGCTCGGCATGCGGATAGGAGGGACGGTCGGCCACGCCGTAATTGGCGTAGAGGCCGCGATAGATCGGCTCGCCGTCATGCAGCGCGGTGAGCCCGTCGAGATAGGCCTTCATGCGATCCGAGAGGGCGTCATAGGCCGCGTACATGTTGGCGAACAGCGTGTCGCCACCGCGCGGCGGACATTGCTTGATGTAGAGGATCGAGCCCATCGGCGGCTCGAGATCGCAGGACACATCCGAATGCCAGCCCTCGCCATTGGCGCGCGGCGAGTCCTTGTCGGCATAGATCCTCATCAGCGCCGGGTCTTCGTCCTCATGCGGTGCGGCCGGATGAAAATGCAGCTCGCCGAACTTGCGGCCGAAGGCGAGATGCTGTTTGGGCGTGATGTGCTGATCGCGGAAAAAGATCACGAGATTTTCGGCGAGCGCGCGGTGGATTTCGTCCATCTGCCGGTTGGAGCGGGTATCGCCCTCGACGAGCCTGCCGATGTCGACGCCGGAGATTTCCGCGCCGATGATGGGCGTGAGCTTTTCGACCGCGATGGTCTCATAAGGGGCGCCGTCATCGGCGGTGTGCCGATAGCGCGGACCCTGCTTTCCGGCGAGTGAACTCATGGCGTGTCTCCCGATCGTTTTGATTGAGAGCATGGTAGCGCGCGGTGATGGATGTGCAATCTGCACCGCAAACACAGCCGTCGTCCCGGCGAAGGCCGGGACCCATAACCACCGAACTGGATTTGGCGAAGACTTGGAGCCACCATCTCGCGCCATAACCACTCCCTGTGGTTATGGGTCCCGGCCCCCCGTGCGCAATTGCGCACTAGGCCGGGACGACCGCTGAGTGTGGGGCGAGAGTAGAGAAAACTACTCCGCCGCGGTCACCGGCACCTTGGCGCCCTGGCCGTAGCGCTGGTCGATGTAGTCGATCACGAGCGCCTTGAAGTCGGCGGAGATCGTGGGCCCGCGCAAGGTGCGGAACTTCTTGCCGTCGACGAACACCGGGGCGGCTGGCGCCTCGCCGGTGCCGGGAAGCGAGATGCCGATATTGGCGTGCTTGGATTCGCCGGGGCCGTTGACGATGCAGCCCATCACCGCGACGTTGAGCTCTTCCACGCCGGGATATTTCGTCTTCCAGGTCGGCATCTCGTCGCGGATGAAATCCTGGATCGAGCGGGCCAGCTCCTGGAACGTGGTCGAGGTGGTGCGCCCGCAGCCGGGACAGGCCGCGACCAGCGGCACGAAGGTGCGGAAGCCCATGGTCTGGAGCAGCTCCTGGCCGACCTGCACCTCACGGGTACGGTCGCCGCCGGGCTCCGGCGTCAGCGAGATGCGGATGGTATCGCCGATGCCCTGCTGCAAAAGGATGCCGAGCGCGGCCGAGGATGCCACGATGCCCTTCGAGCCCATGCCGGCCTCGGTCAGACCGAGATGGATGGCATAGTCGGAACGGCTGGCGAGATCCTGGTAGACCGCGATCAGATCCTGCACCGCCGAGACCTTGGCCGAGAGGATGATGCGATTCTTCGGCATGCCGAGCTCTTCGGCGCGCGCGGCCGACAAGAGCGCCGACTGCACCATGGCCTCGCGCGTCACCGCGCGCACGTCGCGCGGATTGGCCGAGGCCGCGTTCTCATCCATCAGCTTGGTGAGGAGTTCCTGGTCGAGCGAGCCCCAATTGGCGCCGATGCGCACCGGCTTGTTGTTCTTGTTCGCGATCTCGATGATGTCGGCGAACTGGGTGTCGCGCTTGTCCTTGAAGCCGACATTGCCGGGATTGATGCGGTATTTGGCGAGCGCCTCGGCGCAGGCCGGATAGGCCGCAAGCAGCTTGTGGCCGATATAGTGGAAGTCACCGATCAAGGGCGTGGTGATGCCGCGCTTGGCGAGGCCGTCGCGGATGTGCGGAACGGCGGCAGCAGCTTCCTCGCGGTCCACGGTGATGCGGACCATTTCGGAGCCGGCGCGCGCGAGCGCTGCGACCTGGGCGATGGTGCCGTCGACGTCGGCGGTGTCGGTGTTGGTCATCGACTGCACGACGATCGGCGCACCGCCGCCCACTGAGACGTCGCCGACCTTGACCTGGGTGGTCTTGTGCCGGGGCGCGGGGCCCGCGAGGTCGGAATCGATGGTGTTTTCGAGCTTGTTCATGGGGTCCAAATATCAGGTTTTGGTGACGTTCAGCAATGCATCGCGCGGCGCCGCAGCCGTTTGGCTCGGACGGTTAACCAGAAAAAGCCCAGCAATTACAAGGACCGCGGCGGCCCCGAATGTCAGGCTTAAGGTGTCGTGCATGATGAAATAGCTACCGACCACGCCAAACAAAGGGGTGATGAAGGTAAAAGCCGACAATTTGCTGGCCGAATAAGCCTTCACCAGCGCGAACCAAAGCGTGAACGTGGTTCCAACCACCCAGATCGCCTGGAAGGCCATGAGGGCGAGGGACAGTGGCGCAGGTGTGTGCGTGATGGATTCGCCGAACAGCCAAGCCGCCAGGCCCAGGATCGGGATCGAGGTCGCGACCTGGTAGCCCAGCGCCTTCTCGGGCGCGGCGAAGCGCAGCCGCGTGCCCTTGGCGACCAGCGTGGTCGCCGCCCACAGCGCGGCGCCGCCGACGATCATGAGGTCGCCGAGCAACACCTTGGCATCGACATCCGGCTGCGGCACGCCGATGGCGAGCGCGACGCCGGCAAAGCTCACGGCAAGCCCCAGCCATTGCGTGGCACCGAGCCGCTCGCCGAGCACCTGGTAGGAGCCGAGCGCGACGAAGAACGGGGCGGTGTAGAGGAACACGACCGCGCGCGACGCCGGCGTGAAGCGCAAGCCCTGAAAGATCAGAACGAACTCGATGCCGAACATCAGTCCGGCGATGAGGCCGGGCTTCCAGGTGCCGTCACGTTCGAAGAAATTGACGCCACGCAGGGTGCCGATGATGAACAGCACCGGCAGCGCACCCATCGAGCGGATCGTGGCCTGGAGCATCGGCGGGATGTCCGGCAGTACCAGCTTCACCGCAATCTGGTTGAACCCCCAAGTCAGGCACAGCATCAGCATCAGGGCGATGGCGCCGGCACTGAGGGGACGTGCGGCGGATGGTATGGCTTGTGGCGAGGACATCTCTTCCCGAATACCGGCTTTGTGCCGTTGTTGCTTTAAGCAGCTTTCTGACAATGGGTGCAGACGCCCGTGATCTCCACCACGGACAATTTGGGGGCGAAGCCTGAGCTGCGCGCGGCGGCATTGAGATCCTTGGCGAAGGAGGCCGACGGAATCTCGCCGACCAGGCCGCAGCGCTCGCAGATCAGGAACGCGACGGCCGAGGTCGCGTCGTGGTCATGGGCGGCGCAGGCGAGATAGGCATTGCGGCTCTCGATGCGATGCACGAGGCCGTTGGCCATCAAGAAATCGAGGGCACGATAGACCGTGATCGGCGCCGGTCGCGCCATCGACTTGGCGAGTTCGTCGATCACCTCATAGGCGCCGAGCGGACGGTGGCTGGAGAGCAGCGCCCCGAGCACCTGACGGCGTATCGGCGTGAATTTCTGCGCGCGCTGCTCGCAGACCTGTTCGGCATGCGCCAGCGCATCCGCAGTGCAGCGGCCGTGATCGTGGTCAGGCGCGGGGAATGCCGGCTTTGCGAGGGTCATGCGGCCCATCTTCTAGCATTTCGGCGAGGGAACCCAAAGCGCGACACTTCGGATGGCCGTCAGCCATGCTCTCGCTGCGGGACAGCGTCGCATCAATCCGCCCTGGAATAATCATAAGCTTGCTTATTATATTGCAGGCTCATTGGAGACAAAGCTCATGACCCGCGGGTCTGTCGACCAGAACTTCCTGTTCACGCTCTCCGAGCTCTACCGCCTGCTGCGCGTCTATGCCGACAAGGAGGCGTCGCGCTTCGGCATCACCCGCGCGCAATGGGCGGTGCTGGCCAAGGTGGAGCGCAGCGAGGGCATGAAGCAGTCGGAGCTCGCCGAGCTCCTGGAGGTGCAGCCGATCACGCTGACGCGCCTGATCGACAAGCTCTGCGACAATGACTGGATCGAACGCCGCAGCGACGCCTCGGACCGCCGGGTCAAGCGCCTGTACCTGAAGAAGGCGGGCCGGCAGCTGCTCGGCCGGATGAGCGGGCTCCGGTCCGAAATCACCGCCAATGCGCTCGATGGCATCGCCCCGGCTGATGCGCACCGCCTCCTCACCCAACTCGAAACAATCAAGGAAAACGTGCGGAACGCGACCCAGACCAGTGGCGCGGACCAAGCGCGTAGGGAGCAGCGCTATGGCTGATCAGGTCCTCAAGTTCCAGCCCGAGCAGAAGAGCGACAGCGGCAAGCCGACGAAGAAAGCCGGCAGCGATCCGCGCCGCCGCCTGGTGGCGGGCCTGCGCCGCTATCGCCGCTTCCTGCTTCTGGTCGTCCTGCCTGTCATCGTCGCCATCGGCGGCATCACCTTCTATCTGCATGGCGGCCGCTATGTCGGCACCGATGACGCCTATGTCGGCGCGCAGAAGGTGCTGGTGACGCCCGACATCTCCGGCAAGATCCAGAAGGTGGTCGTGAAAGAAGGCCAGGTCGTCAAGCAAGGCGACGAGCTGTTCGAGATCGACCCCGTTCCCTTCCGTCACGCGGTGGATGAAGCCAAGGCGCAGCTCGCACAGGCCCGCACGACCTACGACAACCTCGTTGCCAACATCAAGATCTACGGCGACATGCTCAACCTCGCGAAGCAGGGCGTCGACCTCAAGCAGCGCGACGTTGAGCGCAAGCAGGCGCTGGTGAAGAACAATTACGGCTCCCAGCTCGATCTCGACAACGCGGCGAATGCGTTGGTCACCGCGGGCGCGCAGGCGCAATTCATCAAGCAGCAGCTCTCCAATGCCAAGACGCAATTGCTCGGCGATCCCGCGTTGCCGCTGGAGCAATTCCCACCCTACGCGCAGGCGAAGGCCAAGCTGGACGATGCCCAGCGCAACCTCGACCACACCGTGCTGCGCGCGCCGATGGACGGCGTGGCGACGCAGGTCGAGCAGATCCAGCTTGGCCGTTACGTTGCCGCCGGCACGCCCGTGTTCTCCATCATCGACGTCGCGCATCCCTGGGTCGACGCCAATCCGAAGGAGAGCGACCTCACCTACGTCACCGAAGGACAGCCGGTTACGCTCGAGGTCGACGCGTTCCCGAACCACGTCTTCAAGGGCAAGATCGGCTCGCTCTCGCCCGGTACCGGCGCGCAATTCGCGATCCTGCCGCCGCAGAACGCCACCGGCAATTTCGTCAAGGTGGTGCAGCGCGTGCCTGTCAGGATCTATTTCGACGAGACCGACAAATATGTGCGGAAGCTGAAGGCCGGCATGAGCGTCTACGCCACCATCGACACCGGCCACCGGCGCTCACTCGCCGGCCTGTTTGGCCTGTCGGCGACCGCGGGCCAAGACCACGACAAGGACTGATCCGATGTCCGGCCCCAATGCCAGCTTGATGGTCCCCGGCCTGCGCCGGAACATGGTGACGATCTGCGCCATGACCGCGACCATCATGCAGGCGCTGGACACCACCATCGCCAATGTCGCTTTGCCCTACATGCAGGGCACGCTCTCGGCCTCGCAGGACCAGATCAACTGGGTGCTGACCTCCTACATCGTCGCCGCCGCGATCATGACGGCGCCGGTGGGCTGGATCGCCAACCGCTTCGGCCGCAAGCGCATCTTCATCATCTGCTCGGCCGGCTTCACCATGGCGTCGGTGCTGTGCGGCCTCGCGCAGGACATCAACCAGATGGTGCTGTTCCGCCTGCTGCAAGGCTTGTTCGGCGCCGCCCTGGTGCCGCTGTCGCAATCGGTGATGCTGGACTATTACACGCTCCAGGAGCGCGCCAAGGCGATGTCGATCTGGGGCATGGGCGTGATGATGGGCCCGATCATGGGCCCGTCGCTGGGCGCTTGGCTGACCGAGACCTATTCCTGGCACTGGGTGTTCTTCGTCAACCTGCCGTTCGGCGCCATCACCGTGCTCGGGCTGATCGTCTTCATGGACGAGACCCGGAAGGATTTCAGCCTCAAATTCGACTGGTTCGGCTTCGCTGCGCTGGCGATCGCGATCGGCGCGCTTCAGCTCGCGCTCGACCGCGGCGAGCAGTTGGGCTGGCTGGAATCCAACGAGATCCTGGCGGAGTTCATCGTCTCCGCCATCGCCTTCTACTTCTTCCTCGCGCATTCCTTCACGACTTCGACGCCGTTCATCCGCTTCGCGCTGTTTCGGGATCGCAACTTCGTCACCGGCTGCGTGTTCATGATCGTGATGGGGCTCGTGCTGTTCTCGACGATGGCGCTGGCCTCGCCCTACATGCAGAACGTGATCGGCTATCCCATCATCACCGCCGGCCTGCTGCTGGCGAGCCGCGGCTTGGGCACCTTTTTCGCCATGATGCTTGTCGGCCGCATGATGCGCTATTTCGAGGCGCGCACGCTGATCATCACAGGGCTGGCGCTGACTGCAGGCTCGCTGTTCCAGATGACCGGCTGGACCGACCTGACCCAGGTGCCGGAGATCGTCACCGTCAGCGTCATCCAGGGCTTCGGCTTCGGCCTCGTCTTCGTGCCGCTCTCGACCGTGGCGTTCCTGACGCTGTCGAACGATCTGCGCACCGACGGCACCGCGATGCTGACCCTGATGCGCAACGTCGCGAGCTCGGTCGGCATTTCCGTCGTCATCGCCGAGCTGACGCAGGGAACGCGGCGGACCTACGCGATCCTCTCCGAGCACATCAACCCGTTCAACCACGCGCTCCAGATGCCCAGCGTCAGCGGCATGATCAATCTCTCCACCGACGCCGGCCGCGCCATGGCCGACCGAATGGTCAGCGTGCAGGCGCAGATCATCGCCTTCGCGCACGATTACCAGCTGGTGATGGTCTTCATCCTCTGCACCATCCCGCTCGCTTTGCTGATCGGCTCGACCAAGGCCACACTGCGCAAGCAGGCCGCGGGGCCGGAGCACGCGGTGATGGAGTAGGTGCCGTCGTCCCTCTCTGTCGTCGTCCCGGCGAAGGCCGGGACCCATAACCACAAAATTGAGTTTGGCGAAGACTCGGAGTTGGCAGCTCGCGCTACAAGCTCTCCCTGGGAGTATGGGTCCCGGCCTTCGCCGGGACGACACCGAGAATGTGGGACCGCCGCCGCGCCTCATTCGCACCGCCTATCCCAACAACTCCTCACACCCCAGATCCTCGACCGCCATCATCACCCGCTCCAGGTTATTCCACCAGATCAGCGGCGGGATGTTGACGCTCCATTGCCAGACCGGCTTGGTGATGTGCCAGAGCACCGACCGGCGATAGTCCTGGTCGAGCGCGCCGCGCGTGTAGCCGGTGACACCGTGCTGAATGAGCGTCTCGTGATAGAGGTTGAGCAGGGGCCGCTCGAGTGCCTGCCGGCGGTCCGGATACCATTGCGTCGCCATCATGTAGGCGAGGTCACCGGTCGGCACGTTGATGCGCCACTGGTCGAAATCGAAGATGCGAACGGTGTCGGCAACGCCTGTGCGCGGCAACAGGAAATTCCAGATATGGGCGTCGCCATGAGCGATGGTGACATGCCGGCGCGAATGATAACGCTCGAACAACCGGTCCGACTGCTCGATGAAGCGGCGGAAGAGGATGCGCCGCTCCTCGCTGAGGCGGTCGCCGAGGAGATCGGCGAAACGATCGTAGTGACCGGCGAAGGTCTCCATCAGCTTCGCACTGTCGTCGGTGCTCATCCAAGTGCCGACAGTATCGCCGAAGCTATCGTGGTCCCACCACGCCGCGTGCCAGCGCGCGAGTGTCGTCACGATCGCCGTTGCCTGCTCTCGCGACGGCGGCAGCGGCCATTGGGTTGCAATCTCATGGCTGTCGGTGAGGTCCTCGAGCAGGAGATGCCAGGTGAGGCCGTCCCCGTCAAAACGTCCGTCGAAGCAACGCGGCACGAGACCCCGCGGCGTTTCTGGCTCAAGCTGCGTGTAGAACGCGACTTCGTTCCGGCCGCCATTTGCGAGCGTCTTGGCGAAGGCGGCATGCGCGGTCTTCAGGATCAGCGACTGCGGGGCGCCAGCGGACTCGCCGACATAGCGCAGGCCAAGCCGGATGATATGTGACACGACGGTGTCGCGCCGATGCAGCACCTTCACCTCACGCACGGCACCAGCATCCAGCGCGCCGGCCCTGCGCAACGCAGCCGTGAGGTGGGCCGGCTCAACGACCGCCGGCAATTGTGGAGTTGTCATGAACCACGATGCCCCTGTCCCGCACCATATTGCACGATCACGCTCCCGGCTACTACCTGCGGCTGACTCCGCGCCCGCTCAAGCCGCGGCGGTCGAGTCCCATACGGTCTGCACCACCACCGACCGCAGCTGTTCGAGATTGGCCGCCATGCCGGCGATCGCCTGCCTGACCTCCGCGGCGCGCTCGTTCACCGAGGCGGCGTCGCGGCTGACATTGCCGATCTTGGCCGAGACCTCCTGTGCCGCGGACGCCGATTCGGAGATCGACCGCGTGATCTCCCGCGTCGCGGCGTCCTGTTCTTCCATCGCGGCGGCAACCGAGGTCGCGACGCCGTCGATCTCGACGATGTGGCCTCCCATGGTCTCGACGGCATCGACCGCGGCCTGCGTCGAGGTCTGGATTTCGGCAATCAGCCGCCCGATCTCCTCGGTGGACTTGGCGGTCTGATCGGACAGCGATTTCACTTCGGCGGCGACCACCGCGAAGCCGCGGCCGGCTTCGCCGGCGCGCGCCGCCTCGATCGTGGCGTTGAGCGCGAGCAGGTTGGTCTGGCCGGCGATGCCGCCGATCAGGTCGGAGACCTCGGCGATCTTCTTCACCGAACCGGCCAGCGCCTGGATGGTCGAGCGCGCCTGCTCGCGGCCGGCGACCGCAGATTTGGTAACCGTGCTGGTTCGCGCGACCTGGCTCGCAATCTCGCGGATCGAGGCGCTCAGCTCTTCGGCCGCAGCCGAGACTGTCTGCGAGCTGCCGAGCGCCTGGGTGGAGGCCGCGGCGACCGCCTGCGACTGCGCGGAGAGCGAACTTGCGATCTCGGACAGGCTGGTGGCGGCGCGCTCCACGCCATGCGTCGCCGCGCTCGCGGTGTCGACCGATCGGCCGGTCTCGCGTTCGACGGTTTCGGCCATCTGCTGCAGGGCGCCGCGCTTGGCGAGCGCGGCCTCCTGTTCCTGCCGCAACTGCTCCTCGCGCAGGCGGGAATTCTCGACCGCCGCCTGCTTGAACACCAGGAGCGCACCGGCCATCGAGCCGACCTCGTCCCGGCGGTGCGCGAAAGGAATGTCCGCGGCGAGATCGCCGGTCGCGAGCTTCTGCATCGTGTCAGTCATGCGCACGATCGGGCGCACCACGCCGAGTGCAACGCCGAGCAGGCCTGCGGCAATGAAGGCGAGGACTGCGGCGGAGACGCCGAGGAGGATGTAGAGCATCGAGCTGTCGCGGTCCGCGGCCAGCTTCTCCATGGCGGCATTCTGCTTGTTGGCGTTCTCGACGATGCTGTCGATGACGGTGCGATGCGCGGTGTAGGCGTCCTTGAGCTGCGCATAGGCGCGCTCGGAAACGGCCGCGTCCTTGGCCTTGAGGGCCGGCAGGAGCTGGTCGGACGCCTTCCAGAATTTCTGCACCTCGGCATCGGATTTCGACACCAGCGCGGTCTTCAGATCTGCCGAGAGGCTGGAGGAGACCCAGAATGCCTTGCGCTCGTCGTAATCCTTGCGGAGCTGGACCAGGCGCTCGCCATGGGCGGCAAGCTGGTCCGGCTCGTGCATGGCGAGCGTGGCCTCGAGATAGGCTTCGATGACATATTCCGGCGGCGGCAGGATGTCGGCAATGAGGTCGTTGCCGAGCTTGATGTCGGAATAGAGCGGGCCGCCGACCTTGAGCTCGCGTAGCGTATAGAGACTGGTGGAGACCACGGCCGTGAAACCGAGGGCCAGGACGATGCCGAATGCAATGATTGCAGTGGAAAGTGAAAGACGAATTTTCATGGAACAATCCGATGCCGCACGTCGAAATCCAAATGGATCCTAAACGACTGCGGTAAACACGGGATTGCTACGCGCAGAAATTGCGCGCCAGGAACTCCGGGGAATTACGGGAAACTACGGGAAAACGGTGTGGGGCGACTTCTGATACCCCGCCCCCTCAGTTGTCCCGGACCAGCGCGCCTCAGGCACGCGCGGATCCGGAACGAGGCGGGAGTTAAACGTCGAAGAACACCGTCTCGTCGTCGCCCTGGAGCCGCAGGTCGAGGCGGTAGACCGCCTTGCCGGCCTCGCGCGTCGCAACCAGCGTGGCGCGGCGCTCAGTGGGCACCAGCGCCAGCACGGGGTCGGCGGCGTTGCCGGCCTCGTCGCTGAAATAGATGCGGGTATAGAGATGCCTGAGCATGCCGCGCCCGAACACCGCAAGGAGGATGTGCGGCGCCTGCGGCTTGCCCTCGGGGTCGGGCACCGCGCCCGGCTTGATGGTCTCGAACGCGTAATTACCGTCCTTGTCGGTGCCGCAGCGGGCAAAGCCGCGGAAGCTCGCATTCGGCAAAGCGCGCTTGTCCTGCGGGTCGGCAAAGCGTCCTTGCGCATCCGCCTGCCAGATCTCCAGCATGCAATCCGGCACGGCGACGCCATCACCGTCGAACACCCGGCCCTCGATGCGGATACGGTCGCCGGAGACGTCGGGGGTGAGCGTCGAGTTGGTGAACGCGTCGTTCCAGGCGTATTCGCCGTTCGGCGTCAGGCCGTACTTGAAGAACGGGCCGACGGTTTGCGATGGGGTGATACCGTTGGGCTTCACAGAATCCTGCACTTAATGGTTCTCCATAGGCGTGGCGTTCTGGCCGCGCAGCACGATGTCAAAGCGGTAGCACAGCGCCCATTCCGGCTTTGTGTTCTCGAGATCGAACGAGGAGACCATCCGCGCCCGCGCCTTCTCGTCCGGCACCGAATTGAAGATCGGGTCGAACGGAAACAGCGGATCGTTCGGGAAGTACATCTGCGTCACGAGGCGCGTGACGAAGGAATGGCCGAAGACCGACAGGTGGATGTGCGCGGGCCGCCACGCATTGTGATGATTGCCCCAGGGATAAGCGCCCGGCTTGATGGTGACGAAGCGGTAGTAACCGGAGGCATCGCTTTGGGTGCGGCCGGCGCCGGTGAAATTTGGATCGAGCGGCGCCGGATGCTGGTCGCGGACATGGACATAGCGGCCGCAGGAATTGGCCTGCCATATCTCGACCAGCGAGTTCGGCACGCCGCGGCCGTCCTCGTCGCGGACGTGGCCGTGCACGATGATGCGCTCGCCGAGCGGCTCGCCACTGTGCTGACGGGTCAGATCATTGTCGCCCTCGCGCACGGTCTCGTGGCCATAGACCGGACCGGTCAGCTCCGACAGGGTGTGGCGCATCGGAATCAAGGGCTTGTTCGGCGCGCGCTTGATCGAGCTCTTGTAGTCGGGCGACAGCGGCAGCGGATGCGCCTTGTTGCTGTCCGTGGGATAGATGAATGTCATTTGGCGAACTCCTCCCCGGCCATTATGGACCGGCCGGTCAACGCTTCCGCCAATCATTATAGGATATAACTAATTTGGGGAAGCGGGTTTCGCGGGCTTGCTTTCTTCACCTCACCGCGCTTGCGGGGACAGGTCGGATCACCCCGGCGAGGCGATGCATCGTCCGGCGCGATCCGGGCGAGGGGGTACAGATCCTTCGACAAATCACGTGGGAAACCAGCCCCTCACCTCGACCCTCTCCCCGTAAAAACCGGGCGAGGGAGCAGAACTAGATCAATCGCACGCCTGATATCGCCGACTTCAGCCAGCGCAACGCCTGCGGCGGCTGCGCTGCGAGCGGGGCGACGGCGGCCTTCTCGGTCCGGCATTTCTCGAGCTCAGCCACGAAGTCGGTCGACCATTGCTGGATAGTGTGGCCGCGCAGCTTCTTCATCATCGCGTCCCAGCGCATCTTGCGCTCGGTGAGCGGCATCGAGGCCGCGACCGCGATCGCGCGCGCCATGCCGTCGATGTCGTGCGGATTGACCATCAAGGCGGTGTCGAGCTCGTTGGCCGCGCCGGCGAACTTCGATAGCACCAGCACGCCGGGATCGGCCGGGTTTTGCGCGGCGACGTATTCCTTGGCGACGAGGTTCATGCCGTCATGCAGCGGCGTCACCACGCCGATTTGCGCCGTGCGGTAGAGGCCAGCGAGCACGGCCTGGCTAAAACCCTTGTTCAAATAGCGGATCGGCGTCCAGTCCACTTCGCCGTGACGACCGTTGACGTCGGTGACGAGGCGCGCGACCTCGTTCTGGAGGTTGCCATAGGCCTCGATGCCACCCCGCGAGGGGTTCGCGATCTGGAGCAGCGAGATGCTGCGCGCAAACTGCGGATGCTCCGTCCAGAGCCGGTCGAATGCACTGATGCGGTTGACGAGGCCTTTCGAATAGTCGAGGCGGTCGACGCCGATCGCGAGGCGCTCGCCATTGAGGCTGCGCCGCAGCCGCGACACGTCGGGATGCGAGACCGACTTCGCCGCATATTGCGCGAATTTTTCCGCATCGATGCCGATCGGAAACACTTCACAGCGCGTGCGGCCATGCTGAGAGATCGCAACACCGTCCTCGATGGCGAGGCCGAGCTCGCCGCCGACATAAGCGAGGAAGTTCTGGCAGTCCTCATTGGTCTGGAAGCCGAGCAGATCGTAGGCCAGCATCGCCGTGATCAGCTCGCGGTGATTGGGCACGCCCTGCACCACCGCGGCGACGGGCCATGGCGTATGAAGAAAGAAACCGATGGGATCGCCGACGCCGAGACTACGCAGTTCTGCGCCGAGCGCGAGAAAATGATAATCCTGCACCCAGAACGCGGTTTTTGCTTTTCGAAAACGCATCAAGGCGCGCGCCATGAAGGCGTTGACCTCGCGATAGCTGACATAGTCCTCGCGCGAGACGCGGATCAGATCGCTGCGCGAATGCAGCGCCGGCCACAGCGCCGAATTGGCAAAGCCTTCGTAATAGCCGCCGTAATGTGCCGCCGGCAGATCCAGCGTCGCAATCGCGCCCGAACCCAGTGCTTCGATCTCGGCGAACGGTTCCTTCTGATGGCCATCACGCACGCGGCCTGAAGAACCCACCCAAATGGCCCCCGAATGTTCCACCACCGGCAGCAAGGCCGCCGCGAGGCCGCCCGTCATGGGTTCATTGGGTTTGCCGCGCGCGACGCGATTTGAAACGACAACTAAGTTCACAGGTCGTCCCCTCCTGTTTCATTCCAGCCCGTTTAACTGCCGTTCATCAATATGGTTCCGGATCATCGTTTCAACGAATTGAAACCAAAATCGGGCGTGCGCGTTGGAACTGGCTTCCGTCGCGGAACCCGACAATTCATCAGCTTTTTGCGATTTGTGTTGCGCAGCATGCATTGCGATGCGCAACGATACTGCCGGGCATTATGTCCGCGAAGTGGCGCTGCCTTCGTTTCACCTCGGATCGAGCAGGCGCGCAAGGAACGCACGCACATCGCTCGGCGCATCGAAGTGACCATTCACACCCATGGCGCGGCGGCCGACCGAGAAGGCGAGCCCGTCCATATCAGGCATGATCGCGAACACGGTCTCATCCGTGACGTCGTCACCGATGAACAGAGGACGACGTCCCCTGAACGGCTCATGCTTCATCAATTCGCGCACGCCGCTCGCCTTGGTGAAGCCGGAATGCTTGATCTCGCAGACGAATTTGCCAGGCAGCACCTCGATCGGCGCATTGGGCAGATCGGCGCGGATCAGCGACACGGATTCGTAGATCGCCTTCTCCGCATGCGGCGCAAGGCGGTAATGCAGTGCCAGCGAATAACCCTTGTCCTCGAGCAGAATGCCCGGGCTGAGCTTGGCGATCGCAGCCAGCCGCCGCTTCAGCTCCTTGTCCAGCGGCGGCGCGTGGACGTCATCGGCTTCGCTGTCCACCGACAGCCGCATCTCGGCGCCGTGACCGGCGACAGCGCGAAACACATCGGGCGCGAAGATCAGGTCGATGTCGTTGAGCGAGCGGCCGCTGACCAGTGCCAGCGCGCCGGAGGTGCGTTCCACCAGATGGTTGAGCGTGTCCGACAGCCCCGGCGGCACCCACACCTCGCGCGGCGTCGGCATCAGGTCGAGCAGCGTGCCGTCGATGTCGAGCAGGATCGCGGTCTCGTTCAGATGCGGCACGAGCGCATGCGGCACCGGCACCGTTTCCGGCGTCTCGTCGTCACCAGGGATGGTGAGCTTCTCGTCCAAAGCCATTTCCGCAAGTTCCGATTTCATAGTCTACTCCATAAAGGCAAGCGGCCGCGCGATTTGTTCGAGCGATTTGCGCTCCGCCGAGACGGCATAGCGCCACGCCACGATCGCAGCCGCGATCATCAGGACTGCCCCCAGCAGATAGCCGGCGAACACGCTGGTGCGTGACCCCGTGTCGATCAGCGCGCCGAACAGCGCCGGCCCGATCACGCCGCCGATGCCGGTGCCGACCGCATAGAACACCGCGATCGCCAGCGCGCGGACCTCCAAGGGAAAGTTCTCGCTGACGGTGAGATAGGCCGCGCTCGCGGCCGGCGAGGCGAAGAAGAAGATCACCATCCAGGCCACGGTCTGCCCCTGCGCACTGAGCGCGCCGATCGAGAACAGATAGCCTGATAGCGCCAGCAACAAGCCCGATACGCCATAGGTGAACACGATCATGGTGCGGCGGCCGAGCGTGTCGAACAGGCGGCCGAGCAGCAGCGGACCGAGGAAGTTGCCGGCGGCGAAGGGTAGCAGATACCAGCCGACGTGATCAGCGCTGATGCCGTAGAAATCGGTCAGCACCAGCGCGAAGGTGAAGAAGATGGCGTTGTAGAAGAACGCCTGCGCGCTCATCAGCACGAGGCCGACCAGCGCGCGCTGACGATAGGCCGAGAACAGCGTGTGCACGACCTCGGGGATCGGCGTGTGATCGCGCATCTTCAGACGGATCTTCGCAAAGCGCCCGTCGCTCACATCCTGGCCTTGTCCGATCACCGAGCGCTCGATCTCGTCAACGATGGCATGCGCCTGGTCGGGACGGCCGTGGATCATCAACCAGCGCGGACTCTCCGGAATCCACATCCGCATCAAGAGCACGACGAGGCCTACGGTCGCGCCGATCAGGTAAGCGAGGCGCCAGCCGAGATCAGGACCGATCACGGCAGGATCGAGCAGCACGATGGCCGCCACCGCGCCCATCGCAGCGCCGATCCAGAAACTGCCGTTGATGATGAGATCGGTCCAGCCGCGATAGCGCGCCGGCACCAGCTCCTGGATGGTCGAATTGATCGCGGTGTATTCGCCGCCGATGCCGGCGCCGGTGAGGAAACGAAACAGCGCATAGCTCGCGATATCCCATGACAGAGCAGTCGCAGCCGTCGCCGAGAGATAGAGCGCAAGCGTGATGAAGAACAATTTCTTGCGGCCGATGCGGTCGGTGAGCCAGCCGAAGCCGAGCGCACCCAGCACCGCGCCGGCAAGATAAGCGGAATTGGCGATGCCGAGATCAAGATTGGAGAAATGCAGCGAGGGACTCTGCTTCAGCGCGCCCGAGAGCGCGCCGGCCAGCGTCACCTCGAGTCCATCGAGGATCCAGGTGATGCCGAGCGCGAGCACGACGCGTGTGTGAAAGCCGCTCCACGGCAGCGCGTCGAGGCGCGAGGGAATGCTGGTCTCGACGACGCGATCCGCCGCCACCGCCGAGATCGCAGATTCATAATTCAGCGCTGGGCTTTGCTGCAATTCCATCGCGTTGTTGTGTCTGATCGATGGAAGCGGCCCCGGTTCACATGACGTGGACGGGGTCGTTCCGATGGGGGTGCGGCATTCCGCCTGCCACCTGCGACAACGTTTGCGACGAGGCTGGGTTCCCATAGGAACAGCCGCCAAGAACATCCGTTTCCGATGGAGCTGCAAGGAGTTGACGCATGGCTCAGGTCAGAAAGACGACACATTCGCGGAAGACAGGCGCGCGCAGCACCGCGCGCCGCAAGGCCAGCACGACACGCAAGGGGTCAAGCCGCCGCGCAGCACCGAAGCGATGGTCGCAGCGTGTGACGAAGGAAAGCGACGCACTCGATCTCAAGCGCGGGGTGTTCAAGCTCAAGGACCCGAAGAAAATCGCGGGCTCCCTGAAGCGCTCGGCCGAGCACAGCTCGCGTCGCAAGACCGGCGCCTATCGCTCCGCGCTGTCGATGCTAACGTTCTACATCAACCGCGCCGGCAAGACGCTGCCGAAGACGCAGCGCACGCGACTGGAGCGCGCGAAGGTGGAGCTGAAGCGGGCGTTCGGGCGGGACTGAGATTCAGATCTCCACTGTCGTCCCGGACAAGCGGAGCCCTGGCAGCGCGCAGCGTTGTCAGGAGCGGAGCGCAGAG
>NZ_PSRT01000136.1 GCF_004212635.1 Bradyrhizobium genosp. SA-3
TTTTCGAGCTTGATGCCGAGATCTTCCGAGATCGCCTGGCCGCCGGTCAGGATCGCGATGTCCTGCAGCATGGCCTTGCGGCGATCGCCGAAGCCCGGAGCCTTGACGGCCGCGACCTTGAGGCCACCGCGGAGGCGGTTCACGACCAGGGTGGCGAGGGCTTCGCCTTCGACGTCCTCGGCGACGATGACCAGCGGCTTGCCGGTCTGCACCACGGCCTCGAGCAGCGGCAGCAGCTCGTTCAGCGAGGAGAGCTTCTTCTCGTTGATGAGGATGTAGGCGTCGTCCATCTCAACGCGCATCTTGTCGGCGTTGGTGACGAAGTAGGGCGAGATGTAGCCGCGGTCGAACTGCATGCCCTCGACGACGTCGAGCTCGGTCTCGAGCGACTTGGCTTCCTCGACGGTGATGACACCCTCGTTGCCGACCTTCTTCATGGCGTCGGCGAGGAACTTGCCGATCTCTTGGTCGCCGTTGGCCGAGATGGTGCCGACCTGGGCGATCTCGTCGTTCGAGGTGACCTTCTTCGAGTTCTTCTGGAGATCCGCAACGACGGCCTCGACCGCGAGGTCGATACCGCGCTTCAGGTCCATCGGGTTCATGCCGGCGGCAACGGCCTTGGCGCCCTCGCGGACGATCGCAGCCGCCAGCACGGTGGCGGTGGTGGTGCCGTCGCCGGCCGCGTCAGCGGACTTGGAGGCGACTTCGCGCACCATCTGGGCGCCCATGTTCTCGAACTTGTCCTCGAGCTCGATCTCCTTGGCGACGGTGACGCCGTCCTTGGTGATGCGCGGAGCGCCAAACGACTTGTCGAGCACGACGTTGCGGCCCTTCGGACCGAGAGTGACCTTCACCGCGTTGGCGAGGATGTCGACACCGCGCAGCATGCGGTCCCGCGCGTCTACGCCGAATTTGACTTCTTTGGCTGACATGACGATTTTCCCTGGGGTTCATTTCTTTCCACCCTTGGCGGGGCGCCCCGGCAGGCGCTCTTTAGGGGTGAGTGGTGCGAGCGGTGGATTTAGGCGGCCTTCTTGCTGGAAGACACATCGGTGAGAACGCCCATGATGTCGCTCTCCTTCATGATCAACAGCTCCTGGCCGTCGATCTTGACCTCGGTGCCCGACCATTTGCCGAACAGGACGCGGTCGCCGACCTTCACGTCGATCGGGATCAACTTGCCAGCCTCATCGCGGCCGCCGGGGCCGATGGCGATGACTTCCCCCTGAGACGGCTTTTCCTTGGCAGTGTCGGGAATGATGATACCGCCAGCGGTCTTCTCTTCGGCGTCGATGCGCTTGACCACGACGCGGTCGTGAAGCGGACGGAATTTCATGCAGTCCTCCTAAGTATTTGCACGAGTTGAGGATTTTACGCTTGTTAGCAATCGCTGCCCGCGAGTGCTAGCGCGGGCGGAGCTGAAATAGGAAAGTGTTTTTCGGGAGCAAGGGTCTGTAAGGGGTCCTGCTCCAACAAATACAGTACGGAACGGACAAATAATCTCAGTTCTTACACGACTGCGCCCTCTCGGGGGCGACGATCTACGTCAGTAATAAGCGCCGCATGTGTCCGCGCGGCTTCCTGGCCTCTTCTAGGACGGCTGCGAACAGCCATCCGGCAGGAATTCTATCAGTGGGCGGGCGGAAATCCCGCCGGGTATGATCACGATGAAATATTTGGCACTCCATACCTCAGAACTGATCATCCGCGGACAGAGTTATCCTTGCCGTTGGTCAGCAGCAGCGACGGTTCACACTTCGGAGCTGTGCCTGATGCCGGCGCACAGTCCCGGACGTCCCGGGGCATCTAGGATTGCCCATCCCGGGCGGGCTACGGCAGCTTTTGCGAAGAACGTGAGGCTGGCCACTGAGGTTAGTGGCTCGTGACGGGGCCGCGCTCGTTCATACCTAAGCCCGTTCTGCGGCATGTGAGCGGGTCTTTTGCGAAAATGAAAGCGCATAAAGGACGGTCGCCGCGCCCTCGCGCAGCTCCTTCGGAAGCTGCGACCAGGCGATGTCGTGATCGTGTCAGAACTTGATCGCCTACCGCGGGTCCTTTCAAGGTGCTGAGCATTTTACCGAGATCAGAGTCCCGCCGCGATCACATCGTAAGGCGCCGCCTACAAGTCACTGGCGGAGCCGTGGGCGGACAGCACGCACGAACTGGGAGAAGTGTTGGCGGCGCTGATTGGCTACATCGCCCGCGAGACGCGGGGAGATAATTCGCGAACGAACGGCAGCGGAACGCGAACGGTCGACAGCGTGGCATGAAATTCTTTCGCCGGCTCAACAAAAGCAGAGCCATCTAACGGAGACGTGCAGGAAAAAACCTCAAGGCCATAGTACACGCCGTCAATGTGGCGCATCCACGATCTTGCGCCTGGAGCCGCAATCGTCCTGAGGCTTGCTCGTGCAACCGAAAAGCATAAACCCGGCTAAGCCGGGCGTCTTCGGACGGCTTGGATGGCCCTCGTCATGACCAGGTTAGCTTGCGGCGGCGTAAGCTCGGAGATGATAGTGAGGAGATCCCGCACGGCTCTGCATCTGGTCGCGCTGCGCACCAAGGACGGCGTCGCGTCTCTGTCCGATCTGGTCCGGTCATCGCTGCGTTTGCGCCCCGATCGCATTCCGGTCGGGGAGGTGCGGGGCAGCGAAGCGTTGGAACTCCTCAAGGCCTGGGGCACCGGCCACCCCGGTGGGATCGGAACGATTCACGCCGGCACGGCGCTGGGTGCGCTCCGCCGCCTCGAACAGCTTAGCTGGGGGTGGCCTGACATACGGATACGCCGCGGTCACTGGAAGAAGTGGCAAAGGAGTCGTTGTCGAGACCGAGGCACAAGTGATCCGGCGCATCTTTCAGGAATACGTGGACGGCCGTACGCCTCGGGAAATCGCGCACGATCTCAACAACGAGAGGATACCACCTCCGCGGGGGACTATGCGCCTGGACATTGCGTAAAGCGGGCGGGACCGGAGGAGATCAGGCAGCTTAGCCGCGCAGATCTTGCTCGCTTGGTTGCAAATTCAGTCCTTGGACATGGAATCCGTCCGAGCCGCGATTCTGGGTTTCGGTCGCTTCTTCCTGCAGGCGCTGGGCGTCTCCAGCGTCGCCGAGTCCGTGGCACCCGAAGCTTTCGCCTTACCTGGCAGTTCCGCCAGTACCTAATCGAGCCAAGCGCGGATCCGGAACGATACCATGCGCTGCAGTTACAGCTTCCAAACGGCATCTTGCTCTATGGACCGCCAGGATACGGCAAGACCCACGCGGTGGAACGCTCGTCGCCGTCCTCGGGAGACCAACCTTCAGGTTTGACCTAGCAAACTCGGAGGCCCCGCGTTCGAACAAGCGAAGCGTAGCGCGCCGTCGCTGCTGATCCTGGAGGAGATCGATGCCTTTCGTCGGTGCGCGGACCCTTGTCACACGACCGAAAGGTGGAGGACCTGACGGAGATCCACCGGATGCTTATACCGGACAGTACAATCGTCTTGCCCTCGTAGCTGCTGAACGGATCCTGGCCAGATATGAGTAGCGTTCGAGTAATTCGTGTTTCGTAAACAACGAGTCGATGTCGTTACCGAGCTGATCGGCCTTGCGGTTGCGCGCGAGAGTCCGTCGGCGATTCGATCGATGTGGTCTTGTTCTTGGCTATGAATAGGACGATGTGGCGAATCATGGCTGGCTAGGACTCGTGTGAGATGCAGGCTGATCGCAGGACTATCTTAATATTGTGCCAGCGATGGACGCCGCATGGTGCTCTGCGATTGCATTTTTGTCCCTCATAATGACGCTGGGAGGGCGAGGCGCTCAATGGTTTGAATGTGACGCGCAAGCAGATCGCAGGCTTGATCGATATTGCGCGATCGTAATGCTTGCAGAATCAAGCGGTGATCCTGATTGGAGCGCGGACGCCATCCGGCACTGCGCGCCATCGCGAACACCAGTCGCGAGTTTGCGAGTTGCAGTCCATCGAGGCAGGCGAGCAATCGAGGCATTGCGCAGGGCGCCACAAGAGCGTGGTGAAATGTGCGATTCGCGATCTCGAATTCCTGAATTGTCTCCGCGTTGTCTGCTTCGATCAGGGCCAGCTCAATCCGCGCCAGATGGGCCGACGTGAGTTTCGGCGCGGCATTCCGCAGCGCGACCACCTCTAGCGCGGCGCGCATCTCGGCGATCTCCTTCACCGACTTCGCGTCGAGCGATGCAACGCGCACGCCGCGGCGGGGGGCGGCAACAACGAGATGTTGTGCCTCCAGTTGCCGAAAAGCCTCCCGCACGGGGACGTGGCTCGAGTTGAATTCGCGCGCGATATGGTCCTGCCGCAGCGGTGCGTCTGGTTGTAGCGCGCCGCTGATAATGCGGTGCCCGATCGAATGCGCAATGCGTTGCGCAGTTGTCGTGTTGTCGCTCAAATTCATCATAGATTATCTATCAGAAAACATCGTGCGTGGCGGCCAGACGTCAGTTAGCATACCTCAAGATGGAAGATCATAGATAATCACAAGGATTATCTATAGTTTGTAGAGGAGGCCTCGTGGCTCGGATGGCCCCAAGCGCGAAAACAGAATCGGACGACGGCTACATCGAACCCCTTCGCCACGACTGGACCCTTGGGGAGGCGGAGGCGCTCTACAACGCGCCATTCTCCGACCTGATGTTCCGCGCCCAGGCCGTTCACCGCCGCCGCTTTGATCCCAATCATCTGGAGACCGCGAGCCTTCTCAGCATCAAGACAGGCGGCTGCCCAGAGGATTGCGGTTATTGCTCGCAGAGCGCGCACTATGACACGGGGCTGAAAGCGACGCGGCTGATGGACAAGGCGGATGTGATCGCGGCGGCCGAGCGCGCGAAAGCGGCCGGCGCGACGCGGTTCTGCATGGCGGCGGCGTGGCGCAGTCCGAAGGACCGAGACCTAGACCAGGTCTGCGAGATGGTCAGCGCGGTGAAGGGTCTCGGAATGGAAACCTGCGTGACGCTCGGAATGCTGACCGCTCCTCAGGCGCAGCGTTTGCGTGAGGCCGGCCTCGACTTCTACAACCACAACGTCGATACCTCGCCCGAATTCTATGGCCAAATCATCACCACGCGGATCTTGCAGGATCGTATCGACACGCTCACAGAGGTGCGCGCGGCGGGCATCAAGGTCTGCTGCGGCGGCATCATCGGCATGGGGGAGCGCGTCGTGGACCGCCTAGGCATGCTGGTGCTGCTCGCCAATCTGCCGAGCCATCCGGAGAGCGTGCCGATCAATCTCTGGAACGAGGTCAAGGGCGTGCCGGTCATGGAAACCGCGGAACGGCCCGATCCAATCTCCCTCGCGCGTCTCGTCGCGGTCGCACGCATCCTGATGCCACAAAGCGTGGTGCGGCTGTCCGCCGGACGGCAATACATGAGCGACGAATTGCAGACGCTGTGCCTTCTCGCCGGCGCTAACTCGATCTTTATCGGCGACGCGCTCCTGACCACGCGCAACCCGCAGCGCGAGCGCGACGTGGAGTTGCTTGGGCGGCTCGGCATCAAATCCAGCCTCGAGCAAGCGCAGCCGGTCAACACGCAATCTGCGCCGGCTAACGATAGCGTTCACAGCGATTGACGCTCAAACCGCGTCCGCCGACCTCGAGAGACGTTTTGAAGAATGTCAGGAAGAAGCGGGGCTTCGTGATTAGCGGCTGCCTGAGTGCTTTGCGCAAGCACCCCTTCTACACGCGGGATTGATTAATGACTCCAACACGCGCGGACAAGGTGGCCACTTATCACGCCGCCCTGCGGGCCCTGAACGAGCAAGAGCGGCTGCGGCGCCTAGCGCCGCGTTCCGGCATTGATTTTGGATCGAACGACTATCTCGCGCTGGCGAGTGCGCCGCGCATGAAGAAGGCTGTGGCGGCGGCGCTGGAAGCCGGCACTCCAATCGGGGCCGGCGGGTCACGACTCCTGCGCGGAAATTGCGACGAGCACGAACGTCTCGAAGCGGAGGCCGCGCACCTTTTCGGAGCCGAGACGGCGCTGTTTTTCAGCGGCGGATATGTGGCGAATTTTGCCATCCTGACGACGCTGCCTCAACGGGGCGATCTGCTGGTACTCGATTCGCTCGTGCACGCGAGCATTCACGAAGGCGCTCGGTCCGGACGAGCCGAGTTTCGCGAAAGCGCTCACAACGACCCGACGTCGGTCGAAAACACAATACGCGACTGGCGCGCGAAAGGCGGGACGGGCCGTGTCTGGATCGTGGCTGAAAGTCTATACAGCATGGACGGCGATTTCGCGCCGCTCAAGGAGCTTGTCGCAATCGCCGACAGGCATGATGCGTTTCTTTTGGTAGATGAAGCTCATGCCACTGGCGTGTACGGTGAGCAGGGAAAGGGGCTGACCGCCCCCTATGAAGGGCGCGAGAACCTGGTGGTCGTTCATACGTGCGGCAAGGCGCTGGGCGCCGCCGGTGCCCTCGTCACCGCGAGCAGAGTGCTGCGCGACTTCATGGTCAACCGTTGCCGTCCATTCATTTTTGCAACCGCCCCGTCGCCTTTGCTGGCTGTTGCCGTGCAGGAGGCGCTATCAATCTTGAAGGAGGAACCGGAACGGCAACAACGCCTGGCCAGCTTGGTCGCCTTCACACACCGGGAGATCCGCTTGCGCGGAGGCCGGAGTCCCTCCGTTTCCCAGATTGTCCCTTACATTGTCGGCGACAACGCGCGCGCCATGAAACTGGCATCGATGCTGCAGGCTCGCGGATTCGACGTTCGCGGAATCCGACCACCGACTGTGCCGGCGGGCACAGCTCGGCTGCGAATCTCCCTGACACTGAATGTCGGAGAGAATGATGTGCGTGCGTTGCTCGATGCCTTGATGGAAGAAACCGGAAGCGAGGCAAGATGGCTCGGCGATTCGTAGTCACCGGCACCGACACTGAGGTCGGCAAGACGATCTTTTCCGCAGGACTCGTCGATTTTCTTGATGCCTATTATTGGAAACCTGTCCAGGCTGGCCTTCGAGGGGAGATCGATTCCCAGGTCGTTGAACGACTGGCTGAACTTCCCGACGATCGGATTGTGCCAGAGCGGTATCGTCTTGAAGCGCCAGCCTCACCACATCTCGCAGCAGAACTCGATCGCCTTCACATCGACGCCACCGCACTCAATGTACCGGACACCGGGGATCGCCCGCTCGTGATCGAAGGGGCAGGCGGGCTGATGGTACCGCTCAATCGCAACGAACTCTATATCGACGTCTTTGCACGATGGCGGCTGCCAGTCATTCTCTGCGCGCGCACTGCCCTCGGTACCATCAATCATTCGCTGCTTTCGCTCGAGGCCTTGCACAATCGCAACATTGAAATTCGCGGTATCGCGTTCATCGGCGAAGAGAACGTCGACACCGAGAGCACCATTTGCAGGATCGGACAAGTGCGGAAGCTGGGCCGGCTGCCGTGCCTTGCTCCACTCACGGCCAACGCGCTTCGCGCGGCCTTCAAGGTCTCGTTCCATGGTGGCGATTTCGATTCATAATGTGCAAAGCAAAGTCGCGGATCTGGCATCCGTTTACCCAACATGCGCTGCAAGGCGAGATGATAAAGGTTTTGCGCGGCGAGGGTGCATATCTTTACACCGCGGATGACCGTCGCATCATCGATGCGATCGCGTCCTGGTGGGTTGTGACCCATGGCCATTGCCATCCATACATCGTGAGTGCCATTCAGAAGCAGGCGGAAAAGCTCAACCAGATCATCTTCGCGGGCCACACTCATGAACCCGCCGAAGAGGTTGCCTCCCTGCTTTTGAAACTTGCGCCCCGCGGCCTCGACTACGTCTTCTTCTCCGACAGCGGCTCGACCAGTGTGGAGGTCGCGCTGAAGTTCGCGCTCGGCTATTGGCGCAACATCGGCGAGTCGCGTTCACGCATCGTCGTGATGCAGCATTCCTATCATGGCGACACGGTGGGGACGATGTCGGTCGGCGCGCGTGGTGTGTTCAATGCGGCCTACGAACCTCTGCTGTTCGAGGTTACCTCAGTGCCGTTCCCGGCGCTGGGTCATGAACAGCCGACGCTCGACGCGCTCGAGGCCGCGTGTCGCAACGAAAATCCGGCTGCCTTCATCGTCGAACCCCTGATCCTGGGAGCTGGCGGGATGCTTATGTATCCTGCTTGGGTCCTAAATGAAATGAAACGGATCTGTGAGGCCTCAGGCGTCCTGTTCATTGCCGACGAGGTCATGACAGGCTGGGGGCGCACTGGAACATTATTCGCTTGCGAGCAGGCTGGTGTCACGCCCGACATTGCCTGCTATTCCAAGGGCCTCACGGGTGGCTCTCTTCCGCTTGCGGTGACGCTCTGCCGCGCGGACATTTTCGACGCACACTATTCGAAAGACCGAACCCGCACCTTCTTCCACTCCAGTTCTTACACGGCAAATCCGGTGGCGTGTGCCGCTGCCAAGGCGAACCTGGATCTCTGGTGCAACCATGAGACTTACGAGCGCGTGGCCTCCGTCGCTGCAATGCAGAAACACAAAATCGAGCCATTTCGCGCGGACGCACGCTTCGGGAATGTCCGTCAGACTGGTACTATCACAGCACTCGAGCTGAAGGTGTGCGACGAGGGCTACCTCGCCAATATCGGGCCGAGGCTGCAGGCGTTCTTTAGCGATCGAGATCTGCTGCTGCGCCCGCTTGGCAATACGATCTATGTCATGCCGCCGTATTGTGTCACGTCGGCGGACCTCGAGGAAATCTACGCTGCAATTAACGATGCAGCCGATGAGCTGGTCTAGCAGAAGGCCGGATCGGTCGTGGATCGCGACAGCCTGTCGGCGAATCTTCCGAAGCCATTGGCCACGCCCGCATGACCCAACACACCGGCCGAGAAAGTCTTCGTCTGGTGATCGCGCAACCAAAAGGAATTTCCATCCGTCGCCGCGCCATTTTTGAGGAATCGATTTCTTTTTTTCTCCCGAGGTTGACAATTTTCTTCCATGCTCCCTAGGAAGTACCAAGTGCGTAAAGGCTCAACGGTGTTTCAAATGAGAAAAGTACTCTCTGCTAAGCAGTCGGCGAGTTGGTTGACATCAAAGCCTTGCCACTGCGCACCGCAGAATGGAACTGAGGTCGTCGACGCAATGGGGACCAGATGAGCCACGTTTCGCAGCAGCCGGTCGAGCGCATCACGATTCCCATGCTGCAGCGCTGGAAGCAGGACAGCCGGCGTCTCGTCATGACGACTGCCTACGACGCGGTTGCGGCGCGCATCGCGGATCCTTCCGTCGACATCATTCTCGTTGGTGACAGTGTCGGTAACGTTTGCCTTGGATTTGAAAACACGCTGCCCGTAAGCGTGGCGATGATGAACCATCATCTGGAAGCCGTTGCACGCACCAAGCCTCGTGCTTTGCTCGTCGCCGATATGCCGTTTCTTAGCTTCCACCTCAGCGTCGAAGAAACCATACGCAATGCCGGCGGATTCCTGCAACGTGGCGCAGCCGCGGTGAAGCTCGAGGGCGGCGGCAAGCGTATCGAGATGGTACGTGCCCTTGTCGATTGCGAGATTCCCGTGATGGGTCATCTGGGTCTTATGCCCCAGAGCGTCAATGTCATGGGCGGCTTCAAGGTGCAGGGCCGGAAAGCGGACGAAGCGCTGCGGCTGCTCGATGATGCTCACCGTCTGCAGGAGGCCGGCTGTTTCGCTTTGGTGTTGGAAGGCATTCCGGCCGAGCTTGCTGCTCGAGCAACCGATTCCTTGACAATACCAACGATCGGAATCGGCGCCGGCCCGGACTGTTCAGGGCAGGTGCTCGTGTTTCACGATGTGCTGGGCCTGACCGAAGGTCGTCGCCCCAAATTCGTTCGCGCCTATGCAGAAGGCTTCCAGCAGTTGCATGATGCGCTTTCGCGCTGGGCCGCGGATGTCCGCAGTGGTGCATTCCCGGCAGCGCAAGAGTCCTATCGACTTCCTGAAGGTGTCGGCGAGGCAATTACCAACTGGGCGCCATCCAACCCAACCTGATGTAGAACTCGACATGCAAACAATCACGACGGTCGCTGAGCTTCGCCGCACTCTCGCAAAATCCCGCAGTGCCGATCAACGGGTCGGATTCGTGCCGACAATGGGCTATCTCCACGATGGCCACCTGGCGCTGATCGCGGCGAGCCGGGCGCAATGCGACGTCACCGTCGTCAGCATCTTCGTCAACCCCACTCAGTTCGGACCAAACGAGGATCTCAGCACCTACCCGCGAGCCTTCTTGCGCGATGAGGGACTGTGCCGCGATGCCGGTGTTGCGATCCTCTTTGCGCCGGATGCACAGGAAGTCTATCCGAGCCATTTTGAGACCTTCGTTGAACCGGGCGACCTCGCGAAACCTCTGTGCGGAGCCTTCAGGCCTGGACATTTTCGCGGTGTCGCGACTGTCGTATGCAAGTTGTTCAACATGGTGCAGCCCGACGTCGTGTTTTTTGGCCAGAAGGATTTTCAGCAATGCGCAGTCGTGCGCCGCATGGCGGTCGATCTCAATCTCCCGATCGAGATCGTCGCCGTACCAACCGTTCGCGAACAGGATGGGCTCGCGATGAGCAGTCGCAACCGGTATCTCAGCAAGGAAGAACGTCAGCGGGCCCTTGCGATCAATCGTGCACTAACCGCCGCGCTGGATGAATTTCGCTCAGGAGAGCGCAACGTAGAAAAGCTGATTGCGATCGCCAAGGAGCATTTAGAGGCAGTTGACCGACTGCAGTATCTTGAACTTGTCGACGGTGACACGCTCAACACCGCCGACAGTCCACTGCGACGCCCCGCGGCGCTTTGTGCGGCAGCCTACGTCGGCTCGACCCGGCTGATCGACAACGTAATGCTGGCGTTGCCAACTCCGTAGCGCAATGCGTAGCCAAACAGTACCCAGCATATTGAGCTTGAAGAAGTGCTCCAGGCAACTTTTCCGACAGACGTGTCGACCTGGTAGCAAAGGGCGAACTCCGAACCGACGTTGTTCAGCGAGTTAGCGATGCGATAGGGGATGCTTGCGGAATATTGTGGGACCGAGAACTTTGCGTCTGGCAACGTCACAGGTTTCGCGCGGCTGCGACCAGCGACCGTTTCGACAAACCTTGGTATAGTGTTTTGCAGCCGATGCTATATTACCCACTTACCCTTGTACAGTTGAGCGCCCGTCAGGTTCGTTTGTACTTTCGATGTCGAACCTGGATCATTCGATCGACGGGTCGGCGCGAAGCCTGAACTGATACCTTGCTAGAAGTCATTGCGTTCCAATCAGGTGTGAGGACGAACATCTTGAGTCGGACCTTTGGCCGATTGCACGCAAAAAGACAGGGTCTTTATCTTAAGAAGGTGCCCACTATTCGAGATCGCGATCAGCGATCAGAACAGCGGAGCCAACATTCATTCAAGCGACGAAAATGGAGAAGCGGAGGATTGGGCACGCTATGCTCATGAACGTGTGAGCCCTTAGAGTAGCCGATAAGGCTTCCCTCATACTACGGGCTTTAGCGCAGTTGCCGCATTGATGATCATTACCGTAGCGCAAGTTGCTGGCGCTTTTGCATCCCCCTCTTGAAATGCGAGTCGAGATGGCATTTACTGAGCTTTTCATCAAACGTCCGGTATTGTCTATCGTCGTCAGTTTCCTGATCTTGCTGATCGGTTTTCGCGCGGCCACCGTACTGCCGATCCGGCAGTATCCCAAGCTATCTAATACGGTCGTCAATATCACGACTTCCTATCCTGGCGCCTCCGCCGACATGATCCAGGGGTTCATCACCACTCCCCTGGAGCAGGCAGTCGCTTCCGCCGAGGGCGTCGACCACATCAATTCCTCATCGGTGCTCGGTACCTCGACGATCCAAGTCTACATCAAGCTGAATTTCGATCCCAACGAGGCGCTCACCGAGGTTCTCTCCAAGGTCAATTCAGTCAAATATTTAATACCGAAAGAATCAAACGATCCGGTCGTCACTAAGTCGACCGGTCAGGCCACCGCCGTCATGTATATCGCCTTCTCCAGCGAGGAACTGACGGCCAGCGCGATCTCCGACTACCTCTCGCGCGTCGTGCAACCCGTTATGTCAACCGTCGACGGCGTCGCAGCGGCAGACATCCTGGGCGGCCAGAGTTTTGCGATGCGGCTATGGCTCGATCCAGCGAAAATGGCAGGGCACGGCGTGTCGCCGGCTGACGTTTCGGCTGCAATCGCCGCTAACAACTTCCAGGCCGCGGCCGGCCAGACCAAGGGCTATTTCACTATCTCTGATGTTACGGCAAACACCGATCTGCGGAGTGTCGATGACTTCAAGCGCATGATCGTCAAAGCCAATGACGGTGGCTTTGTGCGCATGGAGGACATTGCAGTAGTCGAGCTTGCTGCGCAGACCACAGACACCAGCGTCGCAATGAACGGCGAGCACGGGGTCTTTATCGGCGTTCGGGCGAGCCCGCAAGGCAATCCGCTAAACATAGTGCGAGGCGTTCGGGCGCTGTTTCCAGAAATGGAGCGTAACCTGCCGCCGTCACTGAAGATGAAAGTGGCCTACGACTCCACCAAATTCATTCAATCGTCGATCGATGAAGTGGAGAAGACGCTCATCGAGGCCGTCGTGGTCGTGGTGGTGGTAGTCTTCCTGTTCCTGGCCTCGCTGCGGTCGGTCATCATTCCTGTAGTCACTATTCCGTTGTCGCTCGTCGGTGTCTGCAGCATGATGCTGGCGCTGGGGTTTTCATTCAATCTCCTGACTCTCCTTGCGATGGTTCTCGCGATCGGTCTCGTGGTCGATGACGCGATCGTGGTGGTGGAGAACATTCATCGCCATTTAGAAGAAGGTGCGCTGCCCCTACAGGCTGCTACAAGGGGCGGGCGCGAGATCGTCGGCCCCGTTGTCTCCATGACGATTACCTTGGCTGCGGTATATGCCCCAATCGGATTTCTCGGCGGCCTCACCGGTGCGCTATTCCGCGAGTTCGCGTTTACGCTAGCGGGAGCGGTGATCGTGTCGGGCGTGATCGCTTTGACGCTGTCGCCGATGATGTGCTCGCTCTTCCTGAAACGCGCTGAGGAGGGGCGGTTTGCAGGACTTGTGAACCGCGGGTTCAGCGCCATGACACGATGGTACGGCCGCAAGCTCGACCGCTCGCTCGACTATCGTCCGATTACCGGCCTGTTTGCGCTGACCATGCTGGGCCTCGTCGGCTTTCTCTATATGCATACTTCCAAGGAACTCGCACCCGAGGAGGATCAAGGTATCGTATTCGCTCTAACCAAGGCGCCGAAATACGCCAATATCGACTACCTCGACTATTACGGTACCAAGATCGAAAACGCGTTCCAGAAATTTCCCGAGACTGATTTGAGCTTCGTGCTCAACGGCGTTAGCGGCCAGCAGAGTGGCTTGGCCGGCATGTTGCTCAAGCCATGGGACGAGCGCAAGCGATCATCGATTGCGCTAAAGTCCCTTGTCCAGGCCGAGCTGTCAAAAATCGAAGGCATTAACGCGTTTGCCTTTAGCTTGCCGCCGCTTCCGGGCGGTTCGGATGGCCTACCAGTGCAGATGGTGATCAATTCGACGCTTGGCTTCCAATCCGTCTACGAGCAGATGTCGAAGCTGAAAGATGCCGCGCGGAAGAGCGGTCTGTTCATGGTGAGCGACTCCGACCTCGAGTTCAACCAGCCGGTGGTACGAGTCAAGGTGGATCGATCCAAGGCCAACGAGCTTGGCATCACCATGCAGACCATCGGTAACGCGCTCGCCACCTTACTTGGCGGAAACTACGTCAACCGCTTCAATTTACAGGGCCGCTCCTACCAGGTGATCCCGCAGGTCCCACGCGAGGAACGCCTGGCGCCGCAAGCCATCGGGAGCTATTATGTGAAGACAGCGACGGGCTCGATGCTCCCGCTGTCCACCGTTGTCTCCATCGAGACTGCGACCGATCCAAACGCGCTCACCCACTACAACCAGCTCAACTGCGCAACCTTTCAGGCCGTGCCGATGCCAGGCGTCACGATCGGTCAGGCTGTGGACTTCCTGGAAGCTGAGGCAAAGAAACTGCCCGCAGGCTTCAGCCACGACTTCCTCGCCGACGCCCGCCAATATGTGCACGAGGGTAACCAACTGGCGATTACGTTTGCATTTGCACTGATCATCATATTCTTGGTGCTTGCGGCGCAGTTCGAAAGTCTGCGCGATCCCCTCATCATCATGATCAGCGTCCCAATGGCAATCGTCGGCGCCTTGATCCCGCCATTCTTTGGCTGGGCGACGATGAACATCTACACCCAGATCGGACTGTTGACACTGGTCGGGTTGATTTCCAAGCACGGCATCCTGATGGTTGAGTTCGCCAATGAGCTGCAGCTCAAGGAGAGACTTGACCGTCGCTCGGCTATAGAGATGGCGGCGCGCGTCCGACTGCGTCCAATCTTGATGACCACGGCGGCAATGGTCACGGGCTTCATACCCTTGTTGACGGCAACGGGAGCTGGCGCCGCGAGCCGCTTCTCGATCGGGCTCGTGCTCGTCGCTGGCATGTCTGTCGGCACGCTGTTCACGCTCTTCGTGCTGCCGGCGGTCTACGTCGCGATCGCGTCCGATCACCGTGCCGATGCGAGCTCCGGCCGCGCGAAGATCGCCCCCGAGCTCGACCTCACCGGCGCTGCTGATGCCCAGCTGGCCAAGCAATGACGATAGAATCAATCTAGGTTCGCTCAGTGTGGTGAGCACCTGCGATCGCCTCACGCTCACTTGCGCATCGAGATCTTCACGCCCGTGGTGCCGAGCTTGCCGAGCATCAGGTGCACCGACACGATCATTCTGTCCCTGATCCTGCCGCAAGCTGCGGGTTGGCGCCGCCCTGTCGAAGCAAGCTGGCTGATCGGCCTGCCATTCGGGTCGATGCTGGGCATCCTCAATTCGGTGACGACTATCTCCGGCCCTCCCTTAGCGATGCTGTTTAACAACCAGGGCCTGGTTAAACACGAGTTTCGCGCCGGCCTAGCCCTGGTTCGCGTGGCGGAATCGAGCGTAACCGCCTTCGTCTATTATCAGCTCGGCTTGTTCCCGAAAGCGGCAGCTTGCTCTATGTTTTTATGCCCAGTGTTATGCTTGGCATCCCTCTGGGGTCCTACTTCATTCGCCGGCTTGATCCGGACATATTTCGACGCATCTGCATGAGCTTTGATGCGGGCGTCGGTTTGTCACAGGTGCTGATCGAGCTCGATCTAGTGCAGAGCGCCTGGGCTTATACTGATGGATCTGTGCCTGCTACACTTGCTCCTTACCACCCACAGCCCGATTTGATCAGAGCGACGGGCTCGGCGAACTGCGGATATAAGCGCTTGAACGATGCCGGCGGGCACCTCGGTATCGAAGGCGCGCGCGTCGTGGACCTGAGCGACGCCGCTCTCTTCCGCGGCGACAATGATGGCATGTAAATCTGGTTGATTGCTCTATGACAGCCCAGCGCACCGGCGCCGGGGAATTCGGGATCACAGGACAGCCCTAAACTTTTGGAGGTTGATCTTGTCGCCATGCCACTCGCCGTGGCTGTGGTTGCCGGCGGCAAGCGCGCCAGACAAACGGATCACTCGAGACACGGCACAGCGAGCGCGACGCGGGGAACAACCTAGCCGACTGAAACCAGGAATAATCGAATATCAAAAGTATCGGGCCGACATTGACGGCTTGCGCGTGATAGCGGGCTTGTATTGATCTTGTGAGTGAGCGCCGTTACTCGTGATGAGAGCTCCCGATTTTACAAAAGCTGTCGGAAAACCTACGGCGTGTTCGCGCCAAGTACACAGTGGCGTCGGGCGCCGTTGGCTTTGCAGGCTTTGTAGGCTTTGCGACAAGGCCATAGTGAGCGTTGCGCCTCCAGCCGTCGCAGACCAGCAAAAACTATCACCCCATGGCTAGCTCATCCGGGAAAGAGTAGCCGAAACACCGCATCACGGGCTCGACGATCACCCCTACTTGTCGCTCGCCCAGTGATGTAGTCCAGTTTTTGTGACGGCATTGCATTTGCAGGGCTAAAGAATGTCAACTTGAGGCCATCATTGTCGATCGCGCCGCTTGCAGGCGACGCACGCGGGATGACGGGCGTCGCGCTCGCGAGCCCGTTCTCTCAGGAGCGCCCGTGATACCATCCGCTAATTGGTCTGCCGGCCTGCTTGGGACACGGCTCGCATTTTTTGTGGCCGGAGTCGGCCTCGCAGCCTGGGCGCCTTTGGTGCCACTCGCCAAGGAGCGGCTCGCGGTGGATGACCGCATGCTTGGTCTTCTGCTGCTCTGTCTCGGAACGGGATCCGTCATCGCTATGCTTTTGACCAGCGTGTCGAATGCGCGGTACGGCAGCAAGCCCATTATCCTCGCGGGTGGACTTGGACTCGCGATCACCCTGCCGTGGCTTGCAATTGCCGACACATCTCTCGGGCTCGGTGCCACGCTGTTTGCTTTCGGCGTTTCACTCGGCTCGATCGATGTAGCCATGAACATTCATGCGATTGAATTGGAGCGCGCCACCGGCCGTCCATTGATGTCTGGCTTCCACGCCCAGTACAGCATTGGGGAATTCACCGGCTCTGCCGCCGTGACGTCGTTACTCTCGCTGCAGCTTGGCCCGCTTTTTTCGACGTTGGTTTGTTCGGCGTTAATGACGATCGCGATTGTGTCGGCCTGGCCGGGGTTGCTCGCGACGGGTTCGAGGCAGCAGGGGCCATTGTTTGTCTTGCCCCATCGCAGTGTGTTGCTAATAGCTGTGCTCGCGGCTATCACCTTTCTTGTCGAAGGTGCAATGCTCGATTGGAGCGCTTTGCTTCTCGTTGAACGAGATCTTCTCGCGGAGGCGCACGGGGGCATTGGTTGTATGCTCTTCTCAATCGCAATGACCGCAGGGCGTCTCAGCGGAGATGCCGTGGTGGCTCGAATCGGCGACCGCGCCACATTGATGCTCGGGACTCTGCCGATCGTGACAGGCTTCTTGGCTGTGGTGGCCGCGCCCGTTGCGTTGATTGCTATGGCGGGGTTCCTGCTTATTGGATTGGGTATTTCAAATGTTGTACCCGTACTGTGTCGACGCGCCGGCAAACAGACAGTGATGCCAGCAGGCGTTGCGATCGCGGTCATCACGACAGCCGGCTACGCGGGTATACTCGTCGGGCCTGCCAGCATCGGGCTCGCCGGACACATGTTTGGCTTGCCCTTGGCGTTCGGGATGTTAGGCGCGCTCATGTCCATCGTTACGCTGTCGGCGAGGATAATGATGACAGACCATCGCTAAGCCGTTGGTCGAGAGGAAGGGGACACCAGCACGCTCCCGGCTAATGATCGTCCACCGGTCGGCGTTTAGCGGCTTAGAGTCTATGAGATCTCAACTTGATGGCAGCAGGTGTCGATGATGGCCATTCTCCTTTTCCTGCAAGTCGATTGGCGGCGTCATAGCTAGGATACACCGCGTCTTTCGGGTTCTAGGCGTCCAACTGAGCGCGTTGTTGACAATGAACGCTTGTCAACTGCAAAGCAAAATTGGTTGTTACGTGAGCGGCAAGTCCGCTAGGCTGGACGTTCACCGATGATTGATACGTAGGAGTGGTCCTTTATCGGGAACAGGCAGATCACTCTGCTGCCGTCCATCGCTGTCGGCGCGATACGCCCGGTATGCCAGCTGAATGCCGTCCTCAAGAGAGGTCGTGGCGCGCCAGCCGAGCCCGGACAGCCGCCCGATGTCGAGCAGCTTGCGCGGCGTGCCGTCCGGGCGCGACGTGTCGAAGCTGATCTCACCGCGAAAACCGACGGCGGCCGCGACCATGAGCGCTAGCTCGGCGATGCTGATGTCCTCACCGGTACCGATATTGACCAGTTCCGGCGAGGAATAGGTCTTCATCAGATGGATGCAGGCGTCGGCGAGATCGTCGACGTAGAGAAATTCGCGGCGGGGCGTGCCGGTGCCCCACACCACGACGTTGCCGCCGCCCGAAATCTTGGCCTCATGGAAGCGGCGGATCAGCGCGGCGACGACGTGGCTGTATTCGGGGTGATAATTGTCGCCAGGGCCGTAGAGATTGGTCGGCATCACGCTGATGAAATCGGCGCCGTACTGGCTGCGATAGGCCTCGGCCATCTTGATGCCGGCGATTTTGGCGATGGCATAGGGTTCGTTGGTCGGCTCCAGCGGGCCGGTCAACATCGAATCCTCTCGCAGCGGCTGCGGCGCCAGGCGCGGATAGATGCAGGAGGAGCCGAAGAACATCAGCTTCTCGCATCTATTGGCATGGGCCGCCTGGATCACGTTGCTCGATATCGCCAGATTGTCGTGGAGAAACTCGGCGCGCAGCGTGTTGTTGGCGACGATGCCGCCGACCTTGGCGGCGGCGAGAAACACGGCCTGCGGCCGCTTCGCGGCAAACCAGGCATTCACCGCGGCCTGGTCGCGCAGGTCGACCTCGCTGCGCGACACCGTCAAGAGATCGGCCTGTTCGCGTGCCAGCCGGCGCATCAGCGCCGCGCCGACCATGCCGCGATGGCCGGCGACGAAAACCGTCTTGCCCTTCAGCTCAAACGCCGTGCTTGCCATTGGCTGCGTCCTGCCTGGCTTGGACGAGATCGCTGGCGACCATTTCCTTCACCAATTGCGAGAACGGCGTCTTCGGCGCCCAGCCGAGTTTCGCGCGCGCCTTGCTGGCGTCGCCGATCAGGAGATCAACCTCGGTCGGACGGAAATAGGTCGGATCGATCTGCACCAGGGTCTTGCCGGACGCCTTGTCGACGCCGACCTCCTCGACGCCCTTGCCGCGCCATTCGATGCTGCGCCCGACCTCGGCAAACGCCAGCTCGACGAACTCGCGGACCGACCGCGTCTCGCCGGTCGCGAGCACGAAGTCGCCGGGTTCGTCGACCTGCAGAATCCTGTGCATGCCCTCGACATAGTCGCGGGCATGGCCCCAGTCGCGCTTGGCGTCGAGATTGCCGAGATAGAGCTCGTTCTCGAGGCCGACGTCGATGCGGGCGACGGCCCGGGTGATCTTGCGCGTCACGAAGGTCTCGCCGCGGATCGGGCTCTCATGGTTAAACAGGATGCCGTTGCTGGCGAATATGCCATAGGCCTCACGGTAGTTCACTGTGATCCAATAGCCATAGAGCTTGGCGACGCCGTAGGGCGAGCGCGGATAGAATGGCGTGGTTTCCTTCTGCGGAACCTCTTGCACGAGCCCGTAAAGCTCCGAGGTCGAGGCCTGGTAGAACCGCGTCTCCTTTTCCATGCCGAGGATACGGATCGCTTCCAAAAGGCGCAGCACGCCGATTGCGTCGGCGTTGGCGGTGTATTCCGGGCTCTCGAAACTGACCTGCACGTGGCTCTGGGCGGCCAGGTTATAGATCTCGGTCGGCCGGATCTGCTGCACCAGCCGGATCAGATTGGTCGAATCCGTCATGTCGCCATAGTGCATTAGGAACGGCACGTTGCCGGCATGCGGATCCCGGTAGAGATGATCGACGCGCGCTGTGTTGAACGAGGACGACCGGCGCTTAATCCCGTGCACGGTGTAGCCGAGACCGAGCAGATACTCGGCGAGATATGCGCCGTCCTGCCCGGTGACGCCGGTGATCAGCGCAACGCGCCGCTTTGAGTCCTGAGCCGCCATGGTCTCTCTTAGTTGCGCCGGAAAGAAAGCCTCCCTGTGAAACGCTATTGCGAAGCCGTTTCTCGAGAAATCTAGATGCGCAAGCGCGCTCCACCCGCAATAGGAAAGCGATCGTTAGCTCCAGTCATACACATCATGCAGGAATGCACACTACATACATTGATTTATATTGGACTGGAGGGTGCCAACCCATTGAGCTTCAAAAAATGAAAGTCAACTAACCCTCGCAACCTGCCTGATATCCGCGATGATCCTAAGCGCGCGAGATGGATGGCAAACGCCGTTACGCGCCCGGCCGCGCTTGCCCCCGGGGTGATATTTCCAATGAGATAGAAGCCGACGGTCTGTGTTCCTTATCTATCCTGAGGCGCATGTCTGCATTCGCGTGGTCTCGTCATGGCTTGGGAGAGCGATGGGCTGAGGCCGCAGTCGTCAATGCATTTGTCGGAGTGACGACATGCAAGCCAGCACGCAGCCAAACCTGCGCATCAATTCGTAATCTACAAAGCGCCCGTACCGTTAACTTCCGAACAGAACAGCCGGCCTTGGCGGACTCATCAACCGTGATCAGCGCCGTTGCCAATATCCAACTCGCGGCAGGCAGTGGACCGTCGACGCAAGACAAAATGAGAAAGAGTAGCCAACGTTGGTATAGATAATCGAACGTATCGATATCAAGAGTTTACGTTCGTACAATAGAGCTTCGACGCCAATCGTTTAGTCTCGACGACCGTAACTTGCTTCGGTCCGAGTATGATGAGCCTCTTAAACCCGCGTCGGCGAAATGTTTCCTGGGACAAAGAACAATTCACGCTAGAGCGGCTGCGCAAATGTATGGGCAGCAGACCATGTAGAAGCCATGGGCAGGTTTCCTCTTTCTATCTCCCCAATGTAGCGCAGCCGAGACGGAACGTGAGCCTCTCGAAGGGTCTATCAGTGAGGCGGAAAGACTCAGTTACTGCCACATTCACGGCCGCTCGGTTCGCTGGTGTCGCTGCTCACCTTCTTGGAAATGTCAGCTGCAAGTCGTGAAATGGCTCATCAGTGATGATGAGCCAAATAAGACAAGATGCTTTTTCGTAGGATAATTGGTCCGCCGATCTGGCTCGAATGTCCTCAATCTATGGAGCCAGACTATTTGCGCGATATGTCCTCGCAGCGGCTTGTTGCGACGCCGACAGATATTGTCGCAACCGAGCGAGTCTGTTTGTGCCGGGATTGGATGTCGCGCCACCGAGCAAGCGCACCTGCACATCTGGCTCTCCTCGAAGCGGTCACGCTATTCGCGGCCGCATCGCAGTTTGTACTCAGATAGGCAGCCAAAAGCGGAATGTAGCCGGGCGAAGCAATGATGGCTGAAAGAGATCTAACTCACGCTTGTGAATGCGGCGGCGATAAAGGCGGCCGCGACAAATCCCGAACTAGACACCTGTTACCATCGGGCAAGCGAATTTCATGACGGGTTCCTGTGAGGGGGAACGTCGGGCTTCTTGAACTTGGGCAGCATTGATCGATATGTGTGGAATTGTCGGCATCTTGGGGCGTGGTCCGGTCGTTGGGCAGTTGGTCGCGTCGCTCAAGCGATTGGAATATCGTGGCTACGACTCCGCAGGCCTCGCTACTCTCGAAGGTCTCCGTATCGAGCGGCGACGCGCTGAAGGTAAGCTGAGAAACCTTGAGGAGCGGCTGCGCTATTATCCGCCGTCGGGTCGTACCGGTATCGGTCACACCCGCTGGGCGACTCATGGAAAGCCGACCGAGAGCAATGCTCATCCGCATGCGACGGAAAATGTAGCGGTCGTTCATAACGGGATCATTGAGAATTTCCGCGAGCTGCGAGCCGAACTGGAGCGGAATGGAGCCCATTTTAGCTCAGAGACTGACACGGAGGTGGTGGCGCATCTCGTCGAATCTTATCTCAAGAATGGCTACTCGCCGCAGGATGCGGTACAAGCGTCGCTGCCCCGGCTGCGCGGTGCCTTCGCGCTGGCATTCCTTTTCAAGGCGCACGACGATCTTTTGATCGGTGCGCGTAAGGGGTCGCCCCTTGCGATCGGACATGGTAACGGCGAAGTGTATCTAGGATCGGACGCGATCGCGCTCGCGCCTTTGACCGACACCATCACCTATCTTGAAGACGGTGACTGGGCCGTTCTTACGCGCACGATGTGCGTGATTTATAGCGCAGACGGCTCCGTCGTCCAGCGGGAAACATCAAAGTCTGGCGTATCGTCACTCCTTGTGGACAAAGCGAATTATCGCCACTTCATGGCCAAGGAAATCCACGAGCAGCCGACCGTGGCCGGCAAGACATTAGCGCATTATCTCGACATGGCGGCCAAGCGCGTCGCCCTGCCGCTCACATTGCCGTTCGACTTTAAATCCATTCAGCGCATCTCAATTACCGCGTGCGGCACGGCGAGCTATGCCGGGCACATCGCCAAATACTGGTTCGAGCGGCTGGCGCGCTTGCCTGTCGAGATCGATGTAGCGTCCGAGTTCCGCTACCGGGAGGCGCCTCTGCGCCGGGGAGATCTCGCCATCGTCATCTCGCAGTCGGGCGAAACCGCTGACACACTGGCTGCGTTGCGATACGCCAAGGGGCAGGGCGTGCACACGATATCTGTGGTCAACGTCCCGACCTCGACGATTGCGCGCGAGAGTGAATCCGTTCTGCCGACGCTGGCGGGGCCAGAAATCGGCGTAGCTTCCACAAAGGCATTCATCTGCCAGCTGATCGTATTGGCGGCGCTTGCCGTCTCA
>NZ_PSRT01000137.1 GCF_004212635.1 Bradyrhizobium genosp. SA-3
GGACGCGCTGGGCGCGGATCGCCTCCCGCATGCGTCGCCCCGCGCCTTCATCCGCCAGGTCCAGCTTGCTCAGCGCCACGATATCGGCGACCCGCAACTGCGACCGCTGGAGCGCATCCTCCAGGGCCGCGGGCGGCGCCGTCGCGTCCAGCACGCAGAGCACCGTCTCCAGCGGCGCTTCGCGCAGGATCACCGGGTCCATGAGATTGCGCACGATGTCGGCGGGATCGGCGACGCCGCTGGTTTCGATGACGATGTAGTCCGGCTTGGGATCACGCCGCAGCAGCGTCGAGAGCGTGCGCAAGAGATCGCCTTCGAGTGAGCAGCAGATGCAGCCATTGGCGAGGCTCACCACGCCGTCGCTGGCGCCGGCGATCAGCTCCGCATCGATGTTGATCGCGCCGAAATCGTTGATCACGGCGGCGATGCGTCGCCCGTTGGCGTGCGCCAGCAGATGGTTCACGACCGTGGTCTTGCCCGCCCCCAGAAAGCCCGTCACCAGGAGGATGGGGACCGGCATGGATCAGCTCCCGACGACGGGCCGGCGCACGGGGCGGCCGGGCCGCGCCGCCACGTCAAGCACGCCGTCACTGATCAGCACCTGGCCGCTGACGAGCAGGTGCCGCACGCCCTCGGAGGGGCGGTTCATCGCTGTGAAGGTCGCGCGGTCCGACAGCTTCTCGTAATCGAACACGACGATGTCGGCATCGGCGCCCCTATCGAGCCGGCCCTTGGCGCGCATCGCGGGCGTGCTCTGCGACAAGATCTCCGCCGGGATCAGCGCGCATTTGCGCACGCCTTCGAGCAACGACACGGTCTTGCGCTCGCGCACCCATTCGCGGATGAACTTCGTGAAGCAGCCCGCCGAGCGCGGATGCGAGGTGGCGTCATCAGGCAGCGGCCAGGCATCGCCGGTGTAGGTCGAGCCGTCGGGCAGCGTCCACGGCATCGCGTCGGACGCGATCGCGCCGCCGGGATATAGCACCGACATGTCGAGCAGGTCGCGGTGATGCGCGTTGTTCTCGGTGTCGAGGATGTGCCAGAGCACCAGCGAGGACGGCTCTTCGGCCTGCGCCTTGAGCAGCTCCTCGCGGTCGCGGAAGCGATGACCGTCGGTCACCCGCTGCACCGAATCGTAGCCGGTGCCGTTGCGCTCGACGAATTCGGGATCGCTGAAGAAGGCGGCGGCCAGCACGGTCGAGCCCGTGCCGTAAGGATAGGCCTCGACCGTGATCGGCAGGCCCTGCGCCTGCGCCTTCTCGACCAGCACGCGGCAGCGCTCGATGTCGGTCTTGCTCGACGAATTGAAATGGCAGATGTGCATGTGCGCGCCGGTGGCGCCGGCATAGCCGATCAGGCGGATATAGGCTTCCGCCGCGCTTTCGGGGTCGATGCGCGACATGAAGGCGACGTGGGTGAAGGTCGGCACGTCCTTTGCGGCGGCGAGCTGGCAGACCGCGGTCAGCTCCTGTACGCCGGCGCCCGGAGCGTAGGCGTTCAAAATGCCGATGCCGATGCCGCCTTCGTTGAGGCCGCGCGAAAGGCGCTCGAGGATGCCGGCGACTTCGGCATCGGTCGCGACGTTCTCGATCCAGCGGCGGTCGCGCATGGCATTGCCGAACGCCTCCAGCGAACTCTCCGCATTGGAGCCCGTCATTGCGCCGATGCGCGCAAACGCCCAGTTGGCGGCGGCGCCGTAATTCAGCACCCGCCCCTTCCTGGCCTGGCGTTCATACCAGGATGCGACCGGCAGCACCCCGGCCTCGAGATCGAGCGTCGTCGTCACGCCGTCGAACGCCTGCATGCGGTCGGCCGGGAGCGACTGGCCATGCGCGTGCAGATCGATGAAGCCGGGTGCGACCACGAGGCCGGTGGCGTCGATCACCCGCTCGGCGCCGCCGAGCGAGGAGCCGACCGCGGCGATCTTGCCGTCCACCACCGCCACATCGCCAACGGCATCCATGCCGCTGGCGGGATCCACCACCCTGCCGCCAGAAATCACCAAGCCGCTCATATCAAAACTCCTCCGCGCTGACATCGCATCAAGGCAGATTCCGGGGGCAACGACCACCTCCACCTAGGCCGATGCATCATGCTCACACGGAAGATCATTTGGCAGGGAGATCGTAGACGCGCGTTTGCAGCCTCGCGGCATGTTTTGCCCGAGCTGTGCTCTTCTCTTCACACCCTCTCGGAAGAAAGGGCGCAGGGAAGGCCGGGCGCCGGCTGGCACCCATAAGACCCCTGCGCTGAACGAATGCACACGCAATGCACAGGGGAGACACAGGGCAGCCGAAACCAGGCCTTCCCTGCGCGATGGTTTGACGGCCTATGCCGTGCTCTCCCGGGAGCCGAGTTCCTTCTGGCCTCTCTCACCTCCGCGAAATGCACGGCAGCGCGCCGGTTGACGCGATGACGCCTTCGCGAAGGCTTGACCGTAGCAACGACGGCCAGGACCACACGGTTTCGCCGTACGCAGGCCATCCGGCTCCGCCAAGAGGCTTCGCCGGACATGGGCGCCGTCCGTCTTCGCGGGTTCGCGCCATGCTCACGAGGTTCATCTCGCCCTGCATGCTCGAGCCCGCCTTAACGCCGCCCGCGTCCACCGCAACCCCAGCCCGCGTTCGTGACGACGTACGACCGCCCCTTTGGTGGGCTGGGATGGGCGACACATACGACAAATCCGAAATTCGGTAAAGTGGAATATTTTTGACGCGCCGGCTTGACAGTGGTGTTTCGCCTGAGATCATGGATTAGTCTCACAGGCCGATTGTGGCTAGCCAAAAGGAGTTCGCAGATGGCAAGGAAACTTCCGCCGATTCATCCCGGCGAAATCCTGCGTGAAGAATTTCTCGTTCCGCTCAAGCTGACGCCCTACGCGGTCGCGGCCGCTCTGAACGTGCCGCGCACCCGGATCGAACGCATTGCGCGCGAAGAAATATCCGTCACGGCCGACACCGCGCTGCGGCTGGGAAAGTTCTTCAAGACAGGCGCCGCGTTCTGGATGAACATTCAGACCCGCTTCGACCTCGAAACGGCGGAGGACGTGCTCGCACCTCAGATCAAGAAGATCGAGTCTTATGAGGCGGTTTGAGAGTGCTGCAGTTGCGATGATATAGCGACCAAACCCAATGCCTGTGACGTTCAAAGACATCACCACAGCCTTCGAGTTCGCCAACACCAACGGCGACATGGGGGAATTCCGCGCCTTCGTCTGCAGGCAAACCGGGAAGATCTACTATCAAACCGATTTTATGGACGCAGCAGAGTTCAACGACGAACTGCCTGATGACATCGACGACGAGGAGAAATACGTCGCGCTCCCGGACAAACGCGAACTCGGCCTGGGCAAGCCGCTGGTGCTCGATTTTGCCCGCGAGTTCCAGCCGGATGATTTCGACGATGTCCGCTATTTCTTCAGCAAGCGGGGCGCCTATCCGAAGTTCAAGGCCCTGCTTGCACGGCGAGCTGCGATCGATCGCTGGCACGCCTTCGAGAATGAGGCGACGGAGCAGGCCTTGCGTGAGTGGTGCAAGGAGAATGAGATCGAAATCATCGACTGATCTGGCGCTCGTTCGGACACCATGTCTACGCAACCGCGACGCTACTCCGCCGTCTTCTTGCCCCCATTGTCATTCAGGGAGCTAGGCGGGGCGGCGTTACGGTGGGCAAGTTCCCGAGGGTTCCATGTGATCGTCCGACGTCTTCTGCAACGCGACTCCGGTCGTTCTGTTTCGCGCCGCGCTCTCCTCGGCGGACTTGTGTCGGCAGGGAGTGCCCTCGCGCTCGGCGGATGCGCCGGCTTGGGTGCGACCGGCGCCCGCTTCGACGCGTCGTCTCTCTCCGTTGACCCCACATTGCTTGTCACCACCACGCGCAAGCCCGTGAACGGCGGTCGCGCGAAACCCTGGTTCGGACCGGACCGCGCGACGAGCATGACGGTCGCGCGAGCGAAGCTGGTGGCCCCGGACGAGAGCCGACTTTCTCTCGCCTCGGTTGGACTTGACGATTGGCGTCTTGATCGGATCGAACCGGTGTCGGCCGACGCCGGCGATCTCGTTGCGCAGGCCGGCGGAGGAGACGTGCTGATCTATGTGCACGGCTTCAAGCAGACGTTCGAGACGGCGGTGCTGGATGCCGCCCATCTCTCCGATGGGATCAAGTTCCGCGGCCGGACCATGGTGTTCTCCTGGCCTTCCAAGGCCGGACTGTTCGACTATGCCTATGACCGCGACAGCGCGATGTGGTCGCGCGACGCTTTCGAACGCGTGCTCTCCGCGCTCGTATCGAGTCCAACCGGCGGCCGCGTGCACATCGTTGCGCACAGTATGGGAACCATGCTGACGCTCGAAAGCCTGCGTCAGCTCTATGCCCGATATGGCGACACCGTCACGAGCAAGATCGGCGCGGTGGTGTTTGCCTCGCCTGATATCGACATGGACGTGTTCTCGTCGTCGATCCAGCGCATCGGTCCGCTGACCGGCAAAGTCACCGTGATTGCCTCGACCAACGATCGCGCACTGGCGCTGTCGGGACAAATCGCAGGTGGAATGACCAGGGTCGGCGCCGCCGAGAAGGCCGTCATCGCGCGGCTCGGCGTGCGCGTTGTCGATGCTTCCCAGGAAGGCTGGGGCATCATCAACCACGATCTGTTTCTATCGAATGCGGAAGTGCAGCGGGTGATCCGTCGCTCGATCGACGGCACGACCGCGTAAGAGAGCGCCTGCGCCGATCCATGCGAAAGCTCCTGCGCCCACCCGTTGCGGCTTCCAGCGACAAAACGGCCGGTGGCGGAAATGATTGAACTCTTTGAGCGCTCCGCTCCATGGGAGACTCGCCGCGCGGACAACAAGCGCTGAGAAGACGAACCCGGCGGAGCAGGACCGCCCCTGCGCCATCGTGTCGCGATCGAAGCGGCGGGACCTTTCGGATCGCTGGCAGGTTACAGCCCGACGAATCGAGGTGAACGCGGCAAGTTACTCTCGCGTGGCGGGTGAAGGGCTACTCGGATTTGAACGACATCGCCAGGGGATGCTGACGGACGCGCCGTATCGACGCCGGACTTAGGCCCATGCGGCACTCGCGCCGCCGGATACGATTGTCGGCCCGGATGTTGACCGCCAATGCCACAGGTTCACCCGGCGGGCGGAACAATCAATCGAGATCAGAGGAAGATTGGCTTCGAGAAATGGCGCGCCACCCAGAATAAAGCTGCGAAACTCTTATGTGATTGAAATTGCTATCTAATTCCAGATCGCGCCGAAAGTACTAAGTGCAGGTGGAGTAAGGCGAGGGAGCCGGGAGCACGCCGTGCCCTCCTATCCGATCGAGCACGTCGTGAAGACGCCGGAGCTTGCGGACGAGCATCGCGCCAGCATCCAGGGCCACAACTCGGCCAAGCCGCTTAAGATCAGCTCGAACTGACGCTGGGCCAGCGTCGTCACGCTGGCACCCAGCAGCTCCGGCGTCGTACCCTCTGATGACCGCCGTCCCACCGCTGCACCGGCGAGAGTGTGGACCATCCTCGATTATTTCGCAGCTGCAGCCAGGCAGCCTGCGACCCCGTGGCCGTTCGCCGAGCGGAACAGTTCGGCATCGGAGGCGTTTTTTTTCGCGCTGAGGAAGCGACATCGTAGGGACGCACGTGCTGATACGAAGCGACCGAACTGCGCTTACGCTTAAGTGTCCCGCGTGCAGTCGGGCGACGCCGCATCGGTTTCTTTACATCAAGAACGGTTGCGATATTTTTCAATGTCGTGACTGCGGGTTGGGACGCACCGAAGCACCGAGCTTCGATCCCCTCGCCTATTATGACGATGGCTACTTTTCCGGCTGTCAGTCCGACGGCTACGCCGACTACCGCGGCGCCGAACCCGTGCTGCGACGCGAGTTCGCCCGCACAGTCGAGTTCATCCGGCACTGCAAGCCACAGGGCCGTCTGCTCGAGATCGGTTGCGCTTACGGCTTCTTTCTCGATGAAGCCCGCCGCGCCGGATTTGAGGTGAGCGGCATCGAGCCGGCGGAGGCGGCTGCTGCCCATGCTGGCGATCTCGGCTTGAACGTCGTATGCGGCCTGCTGACCGAAGCGACTCTCAAGTCGTTTGGCACCCTGGATGTCATCGTTCTCCTCGATGTCATCGAGCATCTGCCAAACCCGCAGGAAGCCTTCGCGCTGTTCGCGGGCCATCTCCGGCCGGACGGAATCATCGTGCTGACGACCGGAGACTTCGGTTCCTTGGCGGCGCGGTCGACCGGCGCGCACTGGCGCCTGATGACGCCTCCGCAGCACCTGTGGTTCTTCAACCGCGACAACATCGCGTCTTTGGCCCATTCGGTCGGCCTTCGCGTCGAGAGCTCCGATCACCCTTGGAAATTCGTGCCGTTCTCGCTGATCGCCTTTCAGGTCGGTCGCATGCTCGGCCGCAAGATCGCGGCCAGCCCGACCGGCAACCGGTTCGCTATTCCGGTGAACCTGTTCGACGCGATGCGCGTGGTGTTGAGCAAGGCGCCTCCATGTTCGGATAAGAGCCTCCCATGACAGAGCGCCTCAACCTCGGCCAGATCGCATTGCTCATCACCTACGCGGCCGGCATGGCGGCGGGCCAGCTCCTGTTCAAGGCCGCCGCGCTGCGCGTCGGCGACGGCTATCCCTTATCCAAGCGTGCGCTGCTGCTGTTGCAGAACGCACCGTTTATCGGCGCCATCGTGCTCTATGCTGCGCTGTCCGTCCTGTGGGTCTGGCTTTTGACGTTCACGCCGCTGTCGCGCGCGTATCCGTTCGTGGCGGTCGCGTTTGCGCTGACGCCCGTCCTCGGCGCGCTGGTGTTCGCCGAACCGCTGTCTGCACGTCTCTTGGCAGGAATCGCGGTGATCGCCTGCGGTCTTGTACTTGTTGTGGGTTAACGAGAATGACCGGCCGGATTCGCAATCCCTGGGTCGTTGTCGCGGCGTACAATGAAGCGCCAGTGGTCGGCAGCGTCGTGTCCGGCATTCGCCACGCCGGATACGCGGTCGTCGTAGTCGATGACGGCTCCGCCGACCGCACCGGCGACGTCGCGTTGCTCGCCGGCGCGGTCGTCCTTCGGCATCCGATCAACCTCGGACAGGGCGCCGCGCTGCAGACCGGCATCGACTACGCCCTCGAGCAGCGTGCAGATGCGCTCGTCACGTTCGACGCCGACGGCCAGCATTCCCCCATGGCCATCGCAGCACTGCTCGCGGCGATCGAGCAGCCCGGCATCGATTTCGCGCTCGGCAGCCGCTTTCTTACCGGTGCGACCGCAAATCTGCCGGTGTCGCGCCGCATGCTGCTCAGCGCTGCGATCTGGTTCACGCGCGCCGGCACCGGACTGCCGGTCACCGATACCCACAATGGCCTTCGTGCGATGACCGCGCGCGGCGCCCGCGCGATCTACTTGCGACAGAACCGAATGGCGCACGCGTCCGAGATCCTGCACCAGATCGCGCAGAGCCGCCTGTGCTTTGTCGAGGTGCCGGTGAACATCGAGTACAGCGCCTATTCGCTGGGCAAGGGCCAACGCATCACCGATGCGATGACCATCCTGATCGATCTGTTCGCGCGGAGGCTCTACCGATGATCGCGCAGCTGTTGCTGACGGCCTTCCTGGCGTTGGTTCTCGTCTACGCCTTGTCGGTGCATCGGACGGTGCCGATCATCGGCCTGCTCGCCAGCGGCGCTGCGCTCGCCGGCCTCTACTTCGTCTGGGTGCCGGAGCATGCCACCGCGCTTGCGACCTTCGCGGGAATCGGCCGTGGCTCCGACCTCATCGTCTACACCTGGGTCGTGATCAGCCTGCTCATCATGCTCAACTTACATCTCAAGCTGCGGCTCCAGCTCGACATGATCACGCGGCTTGCGCGGGCCGTGGCGATTGATCGCGCCAAGAGCCGGCGCGAGGCAGGCCCCCCGCGAAAACGTCGCCCGGTCATGTTGGGCCGAAAGCCCGAGGCGCCCCCGATCGAATTGCAGGCGAAGAAGTAGCTGCCAAGCCGGAACTTGGCGTCACTCACCAAGCCCGCGACGATTGGCGTAGATCTGGGCGAACGGGCGGCCAAATCGCGTGACCTCATCAACCAGTACGGCTGTCGTGCCGTCGGCGCAAGGCCAGCGCTCGGTGGCGATCAGGTAGTCGGCCTTGTCCTGACGTGTTTCGGCAATCCAGTTGCGACGGAACATCACGCCTGCCAGTTCCTCGCGCCAGGCCAGGCAGACCAACACGCGCGGTGGATCGCCCTTGAACCGGCCTTCGGCATCAATTCGATCCTCGAGGCGGCGCAGCGCCTCGGGAACGGCCATGCTCCAATAGTCGAGGTCGAATCGGCCGTAAGCGCCGGCGACGCCACCTGCCAGACTGTTCATCGCGATATATTCGAGCGGATGCAGCATGACGAGCGTCAGCACGATGGCGGCCATGTGAGCGACCCCGAGGGCCGCGGGCACAATCGGGAGGCGTCGCAAGAACGGCAAGAGGCTCATGAGCCCGCGCGCGGCCACGACGGCGAGCATTGGGATCACGAACAATACGTGGCGGACACCGTCATAGAGCGTCGAGCCTTGCAGGATGAGCAACCCGATAGGGCCGAACGCCGCCGTAGTGACGACCAGCACCGCGCGCGATCCGGCGAGCTCGGCCGCGACTGGTCGCAGTCCCGCGACGCCGGACCGACGCAAGGCGCCGATGGCGGCGCGCGCCCACGATCCCGCAGCACCGATCCAGACCGCCATGCCGATCAGTAGCAACGCCAAAAAGCCCTCGGGCAAACGCGCCAGGAGCTGTCCGGGGATGTACCAGGCGGGCAGTTGATCGGTGAACGTGCGCCGACCCCAGTTCTGGAATTCGAACGAGGTGTCGAGCGTAGCAAAGTGCCGATAGGCCTCGAGGAATTGTGTGATCGGATGTCCAGTCTGCAACCACGGCCAGAGCGCAATCGCCGTCAGCCAGGCGACGAGGATGGCGACCAGCGTATGCAAGGCGATCTGGCGCAATTGGCCATAGCCCGCGCGGCCATCGCGCAGCAGCACCTCGAGCGCGCACAGGCTCATGCCGCCGACGAGGTAGGCGTGCGTAATCACCCCTCCAGTGCGCGTCGCGATGGCGAGGCCAGTGGCACAGCCCGTCGCAAGGGTCAGACGCCAGCTCGGCACCCCCTGCCGCACCATCAGGACGATCAAGAGCGTCGACCAGCTCATGGCGAACAGGAACGGCACGTCGATCGGGGCAAAGAACAGGTTGCCGTACAGGTAGCCGGTCAGCAGGCACAGGGTGAGCGCCGTCAACCCAGCCCAGTACCCGACCGTGAGCCGCGCCATCGGCACGACGGCGGCGAGGCCGGCGAGACCGAACAGGAAGGTCATGGCGTGCCGGACCATGATTGGGCTCGCGAGCCCAAGCGACTGCAGGGCCGCGACGAGCATCTGAAACCACGGCCCATACATCCATAGATACTCTTCGACCGTCTCGAACTGAGACCGGTCCGCAAAGCCGCTCGTGTACCAGGCAAGCGCCTTGGGGCCGTACTCCTCTGTGTTGAATTCGTCGGTCGACACCCCGTAATCGGCGGCGGTCGCAATCCCGATGACCAAGGTCACGCCCAGCACAAGGAGCACGAGCAGCGTCTCGGCATGGCGAGCAGCAAATGCGAGGCCGAGTTTCGGCCTCGCAAGCCTAGAACAGTCGCCATCCACTCGTTCAAGCGCCATGCATGTCCTGCGATCGCGGCTGCACGAGGAGTTCAAGCGGCGGATCAAGATGCAGACGGCCATCGGCCGACACTGCCGCCTCCATCACATCAGGCGACATCCCGCTCAACCGCTTAATCGCGAACGAACCCCCAGCGCACCTCAAGTGTTGTCCTTGGCTGAGCTTTCATAACACGCCTGAAGGGAACTTTGTTCCGAAGCTTCAAATCAGGCCTCCCAAGGTGGACGAGCAATGGCGATCCTTATCACCGGAGGTGCCGGATACATCGGGAGCCACATGGCGTACGAACTTGCTGATCGTGGCGAACAAACCATCATCATCGATGATTTCTCATCGGGCTTCGAAGCGGCAATACCCTCCGGTGTACCGGCTTTCGCCGGGGACATCGGCGATCAGCGGCGAATTGCGCCGCTGATCGCGAAGTACGGAATTTCGGAGATCATTCATTTTGCGGCTTCGGCAGTTGTTGCGGAGTCGATTGCCGATCCGCTTCGATACTATCGCAACAACACCGCAAATACCCGAAGCCTGATCGAGCTCGCGATCAGGAGCGGAGTACAGCGTTTCATCTTATCGTCGACGGCCGCGGTGTACGGCAATCCGCCGGCAAATCCCGTCACGGAAGAGACCCCCGTTGCGCCTGTATCGCCCTACGGTTCATCCAAATTGATGGCCGAAACGGTGCTGCGCGACGCTGCACGCGCTCACGGCCTGCGCTACGTCATCCTGAGGTATTTCAACGTAGCAGGCGCCGATCCTGCTCTGCGCACCGGACAGGCAACGCGAGGGGCAACGCATCTGATCAAGGTTGCAGCGGAAGTTGCTATGGGTCTGCGAGAAAAGATGCAGGTTTTCGGCACCGATTACTCCACGCCCGACGGCACCTGCATTCGCGACTATATCCACGTGAGCGACCTCGTAAACGCTCACTGCCGCGCGCTTTCATATCTGCGCAGTGGTGGAGAGTCCCTGACGCTCAATTGCGGCTACGGCCGCGGCTATTCGGTAATACAGGTGATCGACGCCATGCGGCGCGAATCCGGAAACGACTTTCCCGTCGAATTGGCCGCCCGGCGGCCGGGCGATCCGGCGGAGATCGTGGCCTCAGCGGAACGGATGCGCAATCTGCTTGGCTGGCGGCCCCAATGGGATGATCTTTCCCTGATCGTCCGCCACGCGTTTGCCTGGGAACGCAAACGATTGGCACAAGATAACGCAAGGCTTCCGTCCAGAGTATCCCAGCCGGCCCCACTCCGTCCCATCATCGGCAAGGTGAGACGGGGCAAGCGTCTGCCGCGCGGAAGTTCAACGCTCGTCCAAGAACAGGTGACGCGCCAGCGATGAGCCTAGTGATGGAAACCGTACCATGGCTGTGCTCGTTTTCCGCCTGCCGGGGGTGCGGGACTAGCGACGCGATTCGGCGAGAACGCGGGCCGCTCGAATAGAAGAAGCCCTTGTTCGTCTGGTCAGCGGCAGCCGTGATTCAGAACGCCTTTGCCGGCCGCTACGAACCGGGCTCCGCCTTCCCTATCTCACGCTCCAAAGCCGATTTTCGCTCGAGAGCTGACGCTTGGCGGGTTAAACTAAATGACCCGGACGGATTCGAATTGAGGCCGCCAAGTCACAAAACTCCGCTGCTGCAATCTGCGGTGAGCAATTAGTTGAAAGCGACATTGCGCTGCCTGACGGGGGCGGCATCGTACAATGTCGTAAAATTCCGCAGAATGTAGCTTGGCGCGCCGCTCAGAACAAAAATGCGAACTCCTATACAATTGAAATTGCTGTATAATCCAGACGTAACCGACGGACGGTCAAGGGCGCCGGCTCCTGATTGAAGGCGACCTGAGACCGCTTGCTCAGCTTAAGGGGAGGAGTGAAGGGAGGTTCGCATCATGGTTGCCAAGGATCTGAAATTCGCGACCGAAGCGCGCGAACGGATGCTGCGGGGCATTGATACGCTGGCGAATGCCGTCAAGGTCACGCTCGGTCCCAAGGGGCGCAATGTGGTGATCGAGAGATCGTTCGGCGCGCCGCGTATCACCAAGGACGGTATCACCGTCGCCAAGGAGATCGAGCTTGAGGACAGGTTCGAGAACATGGGCGCCCAGATGGTGCGCGAGGTGGCGTCCAGGACCAGCGATATCGCGGGCGACGGCACCACGACCGCAACCGTGCTCGCAGAAGCCATTGTCAAGGAAGGCGCCAAGTCGGTCGCCGCAGGCATGAATCCGATGGACCTCAAGCGCGGCATCGATCTTGCGACGGACGCGATCGTGCATGACCTGAAGTCTCATGCCAGGAAGGTGACGGCTAACGAGGAGATCGCTCAGGTCGCCACCATCTCGGCGAATGGCGACGCCGAGATAGGCAAGTTCCTCGCCGACGCTATGAAGAAGGTCGGCAATGAGGGCGTCATTACGGTGGAAGAGGCAAAGAGCCTCAGCACTGAGCTCGAAATCGTCGAAGGCATGCAGTTCGACCGCGGCTACATCTCGCCCTATTTCGCCACCAATGCCGAAAAGATGCGCGTCGAGCTTGAGGACGTCTATCTGCTGATCCACGAGAAGAAGCTGTCTGTACTGCAGACCCTGCTTCCGCTCCTGGAGGCGGTGGCGCAATCGGGCAAGCCGCTTCTGATCGTCGCGGAGGATGTCGAAGGCGAAGCGCTCGCAACGCTCCTGGTCAACAAGCTGCGTGGCGGCTTGAAGGTCGCCGCGGTGAAGGCGCCGGGTTTTGGCGATCGCCGCAAGGCGATGCTGGAAGACATTGCGATCCTGACCGGCGGCACCGCGATCTCCGAAGATATCGGCATCAAGCTCGAGAATGTCACGCTCGACATGCTCGGGCGCGCCAAGAAGGTCGTGGTCGATAAGGAGAGCACGACCATCGTCGACGGCGCCGGCGCGAAAAAGGACATTGAAGCGCGCACGACGCAGATCAAGGTGCAGATCGAGGAGACCACCTCTGACTACGACCGCGAGAAATTACAGGAGCGTTTGGCGAAGCTTGCCGGCGGGGTCGCGGTGATCCGCGTCGGCGGCGCAACCGAGGTCGAGGTCAAGGAGCGCAAGGACCGCGTCGACGACGCGCATCATGCAACGCGCGCAGCGGTCGAGGAAGGCATCCTTCCCGGCGGCGGCGTCGCCCTGCTGCGAGCGCAGAAGGCGCTCAAGGGCATGAGGACGGCCAATGCCGATCAGAAGGCAGGCGTCGAGATCGTGCGTCGCGCGCTGCGGATGCCAGCATGCCAGATCGCGGAGAACGCGGGTGAAGAGGGCTCGCTGGTCGTCAACAAGGTGCTTGAGAACGACAACTACAATTGGGGGTTCAATGCTGCGACCGGCGAATATCAGGACATGGTGAAGGCCGGCGTGATCGACCCCGCCAAGGTCGTGCGTACCGCGTTGCAGGATGCCTCCTCCATCGCCGCGCTCCTGATCACGACGGAAGCGCTGGTCGCCGAAAAGCCGAAGAAGGCCGAGACGCATGCGCCGGGCATGCCGCCAATGGATTTCTGACGGCAACCAGCCGCTCCCTTCCGGGCGCGATCAAGCGTGCATCAGGCTTGCTCTTGCAATACTGCGGCACCGAGTTCGTCGAAACGAAACAGCTGAAAGATCCGCTGGCCATTGAAATCGAGGACCCTCAAGTCGTCTGTTTCGTGCAAATCGCTCTCGACCGCGTGGAAATGTCCGCCATAGCGCTCCTTCGCGAGATCAAGCGGCACATCGAAGGCGACAAACTTGCCGATTCCCTTGGCTTTGAGCCTGCCCAGGAACTTCGGATCGTGCAGCGTTCCGTGGGACGTGAGAACCAGCAACGGACCACTGGCCGTCAGCAGCAGAAAGGACCTCATCGATCAACTCCCTGGTCGTTGGTTTCATCAGCACCTATGCGGCGAACAAGGCCGCGGCAACCGTCGTGCTGGTGCGTATCGATAGATACATAAGAGCAAGCTGGCTCGACTGCACGGTTGCGATTGTTCAGAGAAAGGGGGCGGCATCGTCTTCGGCACGCTCAATCTGCGACACGACCGCACCTGCGCTTCGGCGAACCGGACGGCAGCAGCCTATCGACAGTGTCGTCGAGAGCTGTGCGCCGCGTGTCCTCATCCCAAGAGGGCGCCTTGTTTTCGAAGGCACGTCGGCGATGACGGCCAGGCCTTTACCGGGCCTTTCGCGCTATCGGCCAGTCGAAGTTATTGCGGGGGGCATCAGGCTGGCTGCGGTACCGCAACCTGGTCTTGCCAGCAGAGCAAAGGCAATGGCGCTCCCTAGGGGAATCGAACCCCTGTTTCAGCCTTGAGAGGGCCGCGTCCTAACCGCTAGACGAAGGGAGCGTGAGGGGTACGACATAGCCGCGAATTTTGCCGGCGGCAAGGTGAGATTGGGGGTTTCAAATGGCCCGAGCCACGTCGTCCTGGCGAAAGCCAGGACTCATTACCCCAAATGGTCGTGTTTGAATGAAATCGTGGCCACGATCTCACTCACGCAACCGGATTCGGTGGTTATGGGTCCTGGCTTTCGCCAGGACGACGGCCGAGGCGAGTCTCCGGGCCGCCTCACGGCTCATTGGCAAATTTCAGCTTTCCCACCGGGTTGAGCGTGTGCGCATCGAAGGTGCGGATCTCGATCACGCCCCCCACGTCGAGCGTGACCACGAGGCGGTCGCCGGCCACGCCAGTTGCGACGATCTTGGCGCCCTTCGGGAGGGTGGCGGTGACGTCGCTGGCCACCTCGACCGCCCTTCCCTCCGACTTGAAAAGGCGGTAGCCCACCGCGATCAGGACGGCGCAGATCGCCAGCGCCGTGGTCAACCCCGCGATCAGCATCATCCGCCGCACCCGCGCGAACAGCGCGGCCTGCTCGGGGGTCGGTTCGGGAATAGCGGTATCAGACGTCGTCATGGACAATTTTGGCTCTGCGCAAAGGTTGGAGGTCGTGGTCGCCGGCGACGAGGGCTCGGCCCGGCTCGACCGCGTGCTGGCGGCGCACCTCACCGACCTGTCGCGATCGAGGCTGAAAGCCCTGATTTTGGCGGGCGCAGTGAGCCTGAAGGCTTCCGCGGTCCGCGACCCCGCTTATCACGTCGCATCCGGCGATACGATCACAATCGACGTGCCCGAGGCGGCGCCGGCGGAACCGAAGGGTGAGGATATCGCCCTCGACATCGTGTTCGAGGACGACGACATCATCGTCATCAACAAGCCGAAGGGCCTGGTCGTGCACCCCGCGGCCGGCCACGAGAGCGGCACGCTGGTGAATGCGCTGATCGCCCATTGCGGCGCTTCGCTCTCGGGCATCGGCGGGGTGCGCCGGCCCGGCATCGTGCACCGGCTCGACAAGGACACCACAGGGCTGATGGTGGTGGCCAAGAACGACCTCGCCCATGCCTCGCTGTCAGCGCAATTCGCCGACCACGGCCGCACCGGCGAGATGCGGCGTGGCTACATGGCGTTTGCCTGGGGCGTGCCGAACCGACATCGCGGCACCGTCGATGCGCCGATCGACCGCCATCCGCATGCGCGCGAGAAGATGGCGGTGCGCCAGGGTGGCCGCGAGGCGGTGACGCATTGGGAAATCCTGGAGAGTTTTGATGGGCGCGACGGCAAGGGCGTCGCCGCCCTGCTCGCCTGCGAGCTCGAGACCGGACGCACCCACCAGATCCGCGTCCACCTCGCCCATATCGGCCATCCCCTGCTGGGGGACGCCGTCTATGGCCCGCACTTCAAGACCAAGGCGAACCAGCTCGGCCCAGAGTCGCAGGCCGCTTTGGCGGCGCTGGGGCGGCAGGCCCTACATGCTTACCTGCTCGTATTGCAGCACCCAAGAACGGGAGAATTACTGCACTGGGAGGCACCGCTGCCGGAGGATTTGCTTCTCCTTCAAAGCTGCCTGAAAGCGGCGCTATGACGCAGCCATTTTAAGAAAAGCGTTACATTACAAAAAGTTATAGCTGCCACACGGGGACGTGACGTCAGCAATCCTTCCCTTTTTGGCCCCCGATGGGGTATATTGCGCCTGCGTTGGAAATGACCAACGCGGAACATCGCAGCCCGGCCGGCTTTGACACAGCGGTCGTCTGCCTGGCCCGCCGCTATCGGGGGCCTGAACCTTTTGGAGGGCGCACTATGGCCCGTACCGCAGCTTTGCCGGTCCTCAATGGAGAATCCGGCCTTTCCCGTTACCTCGCCGAGATTCGCAAGTTTCCGATGCTGGAACCCCAGCAGGAATACATGCTCGCCAAGCGTTGGCGCGAGCATGACGATCGCGACGCGGCGCACCAACTCGTCACCAGCCACCTCCGCCTCGTGGCCAAGATTGCCATGGGCTATCGCGGCTACGGCCTGCCGATTTCCGAGGTCGTCTCGGAAGGCAATGTCGGCCTGATGCAGGCGGTGAAGCGATTCGAACCCGAGAAGGGGTTCCGTCTCGCCACCTATGCGATGTGGTGGATCAAGGCGTCAATTCAAGAGTACATCCTGCGTTCCTGGTCGCTCGTGAAGATGGGCACCACCGCGAACCAGAAGAAGCTGTTCTTCAACCTGCGCAAGGCGAAGAGCAAGATCAACGCGCTGGACGAAGGCGATCTCCGCCCCGACCAGGTCGCGACCATTGCCAAGCGGCTGGGCGTGACCGACCAGGACGTGATCGACATGAACCGCCGCCTCGGCGGCGACGCCTCGCTCAACGCGCCGATCCGCGACGACGGCGAAGCCGGCGAATGGCAGGACTGGCTGGTCGACAATACGCCGAACCAGGAAGCCCTGATGGCGGAGCACGAGGAGTATGATCACCGCCGTGACGCACTGAACGGCGCCATGGGCGTGCTCAACCCGCGCGAACGCCGCATCTTCGAGGCCCGCCGCCTCGCCGATGAGCCGATGACGCTGGAAGACCTTGCCGCCGAGTTTGGCGTGTCGCGCGAGCGCGTCCGCCAGATCGAGGTCCGCGCCTTCGAGAAGGTGCAGTCCGCGGTCAAGGGCACGATCGCAAGACAGGAACAAGCCGCGCTGGAAGCCGCGCATTAAGCGGCGTTACGGCGCCAGAGAGATTGGCGGATCGAAGAGAGACAAAAGCCGGCGGCAACGCCGGCTTTTTTGTTTGGGGTGGAGATTGAGCGTCACTACATTCGTTGTCATGCCCCGCGAAGGCGGGGCATCCAGTACGCCGCAGCGAGCGTGGCGACAGCGAGATATCCAACCCACGCCTCTGGGATACTGGATCGCCCGGTTAAACCGGGCGATGACAGCGGTGGTTGTGGCTGCGATGTAGACTGACTCGCCTTGAACCCGCGTTGCCGGTCAGCCGACCCAAAACTGGCGGACCGACAGCATCGATTGGACGGACACCGTGTCGATCATCCTGCAATCCACCGTCGGCGGCTTCGAAGCCCAGTTCATGCGCAAGCTGCCGCTGGTCGAGCAGGCGATGCGCGAGCACGGGCTCGAGCCGTCGGAGTTCGTGATCTCGAAGGACTATGCGGGCACAGCAACGATCCCGCTCATGGGCCCGTTTTTCTATAGTTACAGCGTGTTCTTCGGCGAGGAGCAATTCACCGTCACCGAGCCGAACGACATGGTGTTTCTGGATTATTTCTTCAAACGCGTGCTGGCGGCGGACGGGCCACCGGAAGTGCCACAGCGGCCGGGATTGATCCGGCGGTTTTTCGGCTGGATGTCGCAGGCGGTTTAGCTTGTCATTCCGGGTTCGCGCTGCGCGCGCCCCCGGAATGACGAACCTCACTCCCCCCACATCCGCGCCAGCGTGGCAAGCCAGCAGCCTTCGCAATAGCGGGTATCCTTGTAGTCGATCCAGTTGTGCGCATAGACGCGGCCAATCGGAATCCCATAGCGCGCGCGTAACACCTTGACGAGGATCTTCCAGGCCGCGACCTGCGCCTCGGTCGGGCCCGCCGCGACGTCGGGATAATTGCCGGCGAACTCGACGCCGATCGAATTGTCGCGCACGACCTGGCGATAGGTCGAGCTGTTGTCGATGTATTTGTTGTCGTTGCGGTTGGCGCCGTCGCCATGGGTCGGCACCAAATTCTCCGCCACCGCCCAATAGACCGTGCCGTCGGTCTCGACCCACACCGTGACGCCGCGTCGGGTCGGATGCTTCGCCTGCGCCAGCGCGCCGCCGCGCGCCGAACCCGCCGGCCCCTCGGTCTGGTGCACGATGATGTTGCGCCAGGAGTTTGCGCCGCCGACGTCGCCCCATGGCGCCAGCCACACGACCTTCAGGCCGGGAATGTCGGGCGTGCCGGAGGCGCGCGCGAGCTTTGCCAGTTCGGCGTCCTCGGCGGCGGCGGGGGCTGTCAGAAACAGAGCGGCGAGAACGGCCGCAAGCAGGCGGGACATCATCATACGGATCCAATGCGGTCCCTGATGTAGCACGCCTCTACGCGAAGTTGCGCGCGGCCTCGCCCAGACCGATCGGCTCGGGCGAGAGCGGCGGCGCCGGATCGTAGACGGCAAAATCGTTCTTGCCGTTCTTCTTGGCGGCGTAGAGGGCGTGGTCGGCATGCGCGATCAGGCGGTCCGGGAATTGACCGATGCCGCGGTCCCACTGCGCGACGCCGATCGAGATCGCGATCGGGATGTCGCCGCCGGTGCAGGTCGCGGCGTCCTGACGGCAGACATCGAGCACGCGGCGGGCGATCGCGGCGGCCTCGCGCAGCGACGACGACGGCAGCACGATGCAGAACTCGTCGCCGCCGGTGCGTGCGAGCATGTCGCCGGGCCGCAACCGCGTCTGCGCCATCAAGGTGAAGTGCCGCAGGCAGGCGTCACCGGCCGCATGGCCATGGGTGTCGTTGATGGTCTTGAAGCCGTCGAGATCGATCACCAGCAGCGAGAACGGCGCGCGCCGCGCTCCGAGCGGGCGCATTCCTCGGTCAGACGCTGCAGCAGATGCCGCCGGTTGGCGACGCCGGTGAGATCGTCGAGCAGCGCGAGGTCGGCAACCTCGTTGCGCAAGCTGTCCATCGCCATCAGCAGGAAGCCGAAATTGAGCGTCATCGACAGGAACAGCAGCCCCAGCACGATGACGGCATGGGCCTGACCACCGGCGCGCGCCGACAGATCGTGGCCGAGCAGATTGCCCACCGTGCGCACGAGCAGGATCGCGATGATGGTGAGGATGACGATGCCGGACAGCCGCGCGCCCGGGCTGACTCGCCCCTCCGGCGACAGCAACAGACGCAGCGCCAGCACCAGCGGCAGGGCCTGGCCGAGCGTGTAGCTGAGCATGCGCAACTGCATGTGCTCGAAGCCGACCATGAAGACCACGACGCCGGCCAGGCTCAAGCCTCCCGTTGCCGTCATGAGGCGCCAGGAGACCGGCCGGTCATAGAAGCGCTGAATGCCCATGGCGGCAAGGCAGCTCGCGGCGATGACGCCGCCAGCTCCGAGCAGAAGCGGCAGGGGAGAGGCGACGAACAAACGGATCAGAGCCGTCATCGCCCCGGCCGCGCCGACGAAGGACGAAGCCATCCAGAACCGCGCGGCGGCGAATTTCGGATAAGAGCGCGTCACATAGGCCCAGATCACGCCGAGCGCCAGGAAGTTGACGACGAAGACCATCCACAATGTCGGGAGGTTCAGCATGGCGCGTGCGGCACGCGCAGCGTCGCGCCCCCCGTCCCTGGCAGCCGTCCGTCCATCACCCATCCCCGTTTTCTTGCGGGGACAATGCGGCGGTTGCGCTTAACGGAGTCTCACTGCGATCCTTGAAAACGCGTCTTTGGTTTTGGATTCATGAACGGCGCGCGGCTGTTGTCGGATCGTTAAGCCTGTCGCCGGCGATGCTGCGCTGGCGCGGCGATGCGGATTCGCGCACCAAAATCACCTGAAAATGCATCTGAGCTGTGGATAACACGATGACACGGATGTGACGGCGCGGGGCAGAGACCTGCGAATCTGCTGAGCTTGTCGTCGAGGATGTTGCGAGGCTGGCCCTCCGCCGAGCATCCCTCGTGTCGCGTTCCACCATTAACCCCTAAGAGGATACTATGGCTAAGAAAGCGAAGAAGGCGGCGAAGAAGAAGGCGAAGAAGGCCAAAAAGGCGAAGAAGAAGTAACGCGGCTTCTTTTTCTTTGCCCGGGTGGAGCCTCGCTCCGCCCGGGCGTCGGGAAGATCGAGCGTGTTTGAAGGTGGCGGGCGCAAGGCCCGCTTTTTTATTTGGATAGAGTTCTCTTCCTCTGCCCCGTTTTGATGACCGATTAATCGCAAGTGGCTGTCGGGTGCGCGGAAGTCCCCACATCGTCATGGCCGGGCTTGTCCCGGCCATCCACGCCTTACCCGCGGCGCAAAGAACGTGGATGCCCGGGACAAGCCCGGGCATGACGACTTTCGAGTGGTGAAGAGGGAGCTACCGCTCCGCAAACGCGAGCTTGGCGCCGAGCGCGGCGAAGCCTGCGGCAAAGCTGCGGCGCAGCCAGGCCATGACGCCGGGCCTGGAGATGACGCGCTCGCGCACCGAAGCGGCGCAGAGGCCGTAGACGACGAACACCGCAAACGTCATCGCCATGAAGGCGCCGCTCAATTCCAGCATCCGCGTCAGCACATGGGCCTCATCCAGCGCGATGAACTGCGGCAGGAAGGCGAGGAAGAAGATCGACAGTTTGGGATTGAGGATGTTGATCAGGAAGCCGGTGACGATGACGCGGCCGCTCGACCGCTCCGCGATCCTGCCTTCGACCGCGAGCGCGCCTCGCTCGCGCAGCGCCTGCCAGGACATGTAGAGCAGATAGGCGACGCCGCACCATTTCAGCGCGGCAAAGGCGAGCGCGCTGGTGTGGAGCACCGCGGCAAGGCCGAGCATCGCCGCAATCATGTGCGGCACGATGCCGAGCGTGCAGCCGAAAGCGGCCGCGACGCTGGCGCGCGAGCCACGGGTGAACGCCGCGGCGAGCGTATAGAGCACGCCGGTGCCGGGCGAAGCGACGACGATGAGCGAGGTGAGCAGGAAGGACCAGGTCATTGGGCCGACCCTATCAGCTCGCGGCGAGAAAGCGAGCCCGCGGAATAGCTGTCAGGACAGCTGCGCGATCTCGGCCTCGCGCAGCACGTCGAGCGGGGCCCAGGGTTTGGCCCAGAATTTTGCGCCGGCGGGCAAGGGCTGCTTCAAGGGACGGCCGGAGGTGACGACGACATCGAGCTTGGGATTGCGCTCCTTGGCGACATGCGCGAGCTCGACCCCGTTCATGCTTCCGGCGAGCTGGACGTCGGTCAGCATCAGGCAAAGCGCGCTGGCGTTCTTGTCGAGGACGCGTTCGGCGTCCTCGGCACTCTCGCACTGGATGACCAGGTAGCCACTCTCTTCGAGAAGAAGACTCAGCATCTCCCGCTGCATGATGTCGTCTTCAACGATCAGCGCTATTGCGCGAAATGGTTGTGCCTGTCCCATCAGCGGCTCCAATATTTGCTCACGTAACACATGTTAAAGGTCCAACTCGGCCATTGTTCAGTTCCACTCTGAAAAAATGTAAATCATGGTTCCCGCCTTCGCTTGGTACGACATCGGCACGGCACCCTCCGCCGTCGTCCTGGCGAAGGCCAGGACCCATAGCCACCGAATTCCATTTGACGAACACTGGCAGTTACTCAGCCAAGGCAAGTGAATGCCAGTCGTCGCCAAACTCCTCCCTGGGGTAATGGGTCCTGGCTTTCGCCAGGACGACGATGGGGGAGAGATCGCGCGCGACTCTCAACCGTCATTGCGAGGAGCCCTTGCGACGAAGCAATCCAGATTGTCTCCGCCAAGGGATTCTGGATTGCTTCCGCCTTCGCCAAAGGCTTCGGCGGACAAGTCGCTCCGTTCGCCATAACGACCGCGGCTATCGTGGTGCCTCACTGCCCCATCAAACGATCCGCGAAATACCCGATCGTCTTCCTGTAGACCACCGCCCTGTTCCACTCGCGCATCGCTTCGAAATTGGCGGTGCCTTCGCCGTAGGGCTGGCCCATCTTGAAGCCGCTGGTGTGAAGCAGGTTCGCGGTCGAGGCGAGCACGTCGGCGACGCTGTGGCGGAGGTCGACATGGCCGTCGCCGTCGAAATCGACGCCGTATTTGATGTAGGACGACGGCAGGAACTGGGTCTGGCCGATCTCGCCGGCATAGGCGCCGATGAGATCGCGCAGCGGCAGGTCGCCGCGCTGCACGATCTTGAGCGCGGCGAGCAGCTCGCCCTGGAACAGATCGGTGCGGCGGCAGTCATGCGCGAGCGTCGCCAGCGTCTTGATCACCGGCAGCTTGCCGATGTCGCCCTTGCCGAAATCGCTCTCCAGTCCCCAGATTGCGACCAGGATGTAGCGGGGCACGCCGAACTGCTGCTCGATGCGCGACAGCAGCGCGGTGTGACGCTGGAGCAGCGCCCGCCCGCCATTGATGCGGCCGGGGCCGACGCGGGTCGAGACGTACTGCTCAAAACTCTTATTGAAGGTGTGGCGCTGGCGGCGGTCGAAGGCGAGCACGGCGCCATCGGGTGTCACACCGCTGAGCGCCGCATTGGTCACGCTTGCCGAGACGCCGGCTCCTTGCGCTTCTGACGCCATGGTTGCGACAAAGCTGTTGAAGTCGCCGCCGCAGCGCGCGGCCTGCGCCGAGCCGGCCAGACAAACGGCGAAAGCGGCGAGAAGCAGTCTCA
>NZ_PSRT01000138.1 GCF_004212635.1 Bradyrhizobium genosp. SA-3
AAGCCGGCGCGCGCCGCAGTCACCGCTGCGTTGGCCCGATCCGGCGTCGCGTCGGCGATGGGCTCGAGATCGGCCGCCTCGGCCTTGACGTCGGCCAGCAGCCGGTCGAGCGCGGCACGCTCACCGAATTCGACCCCGCGCGAATTGCGGCGCTCCGGCGCAAAGAGATCGCGGGGGAGCGGAATCTTGGGATGAGCCGCCTGTTGCGGACGTTCGATGGCATCGGCCGGACGCTGCAACAGCGCTGGGACCGGCACGCGATAATCGGCCGCCTGCGCCACGAAGGAGGAGTTGGCGCCGTTCTCCAGCAGCCGCCGCACCAGATAAGCGAGCAGATCGCGGTGGCTGCCGACCGGCGCGTAAGTGCGGTAGGCGATGTCGGGGTGATCCTTGGCGAGCTGCTCGTAGAGCGCTTCGCCCATGCCATGCAGGCGCTGGAATTCGAAGCCGCCGCTGCCTCGCGCAAGCTCCAGCACGGTCGCGACGGTCAGCGCGTTGTGGGTGGCGAATTGCGGAAAGATGCGCGGCCGCAAGGCGAGAAGCTGGGAGGCGCAGGCGACGTAGTTCAGATCCGTCATCGCCTTGCGCGTGAACACGGGATAGCCGTCGAGCCCGCGCTCCTGCGCGCGCTTGATCTCGGTGTCCCAATAGGCGCCCTTGACCAGCCGCACCATCAGCTTGCGGTCATGCGCGCGGGCGAGCGCATCGACATAGTCGATCACCGCGCTCGCGCGCTTCTGATAGGCCTGGATCGCCAGCCCAAATCCGTCCCAGCCGGCAAGCGAGGGATCGGCGAGCGTTGCCGCGATCACGTCGAGCGACAGCTCCAGCCGGTCGGCTTCCTCGGCATCGACGGTGAAGTTGAGGTCATGAGCCTTGGCGCGTTGCGCCAGATCGAGCAGCAGCGGCACCAGTTCGCGCATCACCCGCTCGCGGCTGATCGCCTCGAAGCGGGGATGCAGCGCCGAGAGTTTGACCGAGATGCCGGGCCGGTCGGGGAGGGGATGGCTGCCGGCAGTCTTGCCGATCGTCTCAATGGCGCTCGCATAGGCGTCGAAATAGCGCTTGGCGTCCGCCGCCGTGCGCGCGGCTTCGCCGAGCATGTCGAAGGAATAGCGCGGCTTCTGGCCGGAGCGCGGCCGGCGCGCTCCAAGGCCTGCTCGATGGTCTCACCCAGCACGAAATGATTGCCCATCAGCCGCATCGCCTGGCGCGTGGCGGTGCGCACGGCCGGCGCCCCCAAGCGCTTCACCAGCCGGCCGATGGTGCCATCAGGCGTCTCGCCGGGCTGGATCACCCGCGCCGAGATGCCGAGCGCCCAGGCCGAGGCATTGACCAGGAAAGCGGTGGATTTGGTCTCGTGATGGATGAAGTCGCCCTCGCCGAGCTTGTCCTCGATGAACTGGTCGGCGGTGCGTGCGTCCGGCACGCGCAGCAGCGCCTCGGCCAGCACCATCAGAGCGAGCCCCTCCTTGGTCGAGAGCGCGAACTCCCGCAGCATGTCCTCGATCCCGCCGAGCCGATCGTCGCGCTTGCGGATTGCCTCGATCAGCCGCGTCGCGGTGCGGTCGATCCGCGCCTCCTGCGGCGGGGACAGTTGCGACGCCGGCAACAGGCGCGCAGCGATGTCGCTATCATCGGGCGCGTAGGGCGCAGTGAAGGGAGGCGGGATGTTCGGCATGGCGTCTCCTGTGGCTGAAATCCAGGATAAGGCCCGCGTGACCGTAGTTCGATAGACAATTTAGCCGAATTGCCTTATAAAATGAAGACTATTCCCTATTTGGCCTCGCAAAATATGGAACTTGATCGAACAGACCGGAAAATCCTCTCGATTTTGCAGGAGGATGGGCGCATCGCCAATGTCGAGCTCGCCGAGCGCATCGGGCTGTCGCCGACGTCGATCGGCGAGCGGCTGAAGCGCTTGCAGCGCGAGGGCTTTGTCGAGGGCTACGGCGCCCGGCTCAATCCGCACCGGCTTGGCCTCGGTCTATTGGTGTTCGTCGAGGTGCTGCTCGACAAGACAACGCCCGACAATTTCGAGCGTTTCGCGCGTGCGGTGAAACTCGCGCCCGAGGTGCTGGAGTGTCACATGGTTGCCGGCGGCTTCGATTATCTTGTCAAGGCGCGGCTGGCAGACATGACCGCCTATCGACGCTTCCTCGGCGAGACCCTGCTGTCGATGCCGGGCGTGCGCGAGACGCGGACCTATGCGGTGATGGAGGAGATCAAGCGCGACGCACCGTTGCCGGTGGGTTAGCGAAGTGCTGTCGCGATTGTCATTGCTGTGGCGTTGAACGAGCGGTCTTCACGGAAAAAATAGCTATCCCTGTGCAATCGCAACGCCTGTCGTCGAATGCACTGGCCGTCTTCTGAAATTTTTTTGGCCCCGCTCCCGGACAGATCCGGGAGGCAGCAATGGCTGGCGCGGGCTTATACTTTGAGGTTCTCTGCGGAGGTCTTGCCCCGGTTTGCGATCTCTTCGTATTCCACCGTCTGTCCCTCGTTGAGGGTGGACAGACCGGCCTTCTGCACTGCCGAGATATGCACGAACACATCCTTGCCACCCGACGCAGGCTGGATAAATCCATAACCCTTCGTCGGGTTGAACCACTTGACCGTACCTTTAGCCATCACGACTTCTCCGCGGGTCTTCCTCCGAGATCTCGAACCGCCAGTCCCCGCCAACCGGCCGGTTCGGTCCTAACAAGATACGCGGAATGTGGCAGGCTTGGTAGCTCAAACCACATCGGCATTTCCCCGAATTCCGCTCAACTTCGCAGCGCTTTTGCCGGTTTTGCCCGTTTCGCGGTCAAATGGCCGGCACGCCGCGCGCCATCCGTCAATAAGTCGCGGCCAGATAATCGACGATCTTGCCGACATCGGCATCGTCGATCGGTGCGCCATAGACCTTGATCATCTTGGTCACCTCGGCCTGCCAGAAGGCCTTCTTATCCTTCATCGGCGGCTGCGTGGCGACGTAGTCGGACGAGTGGCAGGCGCCGCAATTGCCCTGCACGACCTCGAGATTTGGCCCCGGCTTGAACGCCGCGACCTCGTCCGGGGTCTTGTAATTGACCGGCGCCGCAAGTGCCGAACCGATCGCGGCGACGAGGGCGAGCGAGATGGCGAGGAGAATGGTGCGCTGCATGATCATTCTCCTTCAGGCCACGGTCACGCGGACGGTTTCGACGACATTGCGCAGATAACCCGCCGGGTTCCAGCGCGGCGTGTCCGGCTGGGTCTCGCCGCCATTGCCGGTGGCGCGGACCTTGAGCTCGTGGCTGCCTGCTGCGAGCTTCACCGGCAGCTTCCATTCGCGGAACGAGTATTTGCCGAGGTCCTTGCCGAGCTTGGCGCTGGTCCAGCTCTTGCCGCCGTCGGTGGAGACTTGGACCTCCTTGATGCCTTTGCCGCCGTCGAAGGCGATGCCGCGCAGGGTCACAGCTCCCGCTTTCAGCTTGGCACCGTCGGGGACGCTGGTGATGAAGGAGCGGATGGTGAAGCGGTTGATCGGGATCGTCGCCTTCGGCGCCGTGCCCGGCTCGACCGCATTGTTCGGCGTATCGGGGATGCGATAGGCCGACTTCATCCAGAAGCCGTCATAGACGGTGTCGATGACGGTGATCTCGTTGAGGTGCTTGACCCAGTAGGTGCCGTAATAGCCGGGCACGATCAGGCGCAGCGGGAAGCCGTTGAGGAACGGCAGGTCCTCGCCGTTCATGCCATAGGCCAGCATCACCTCGCCGTCGGTGGCGTGATCGATATCGAGCGCCTTGACGAAATCGGGCGTCTTGTCGTTGACCGGGCCGTCCATGCCGTTGAAGGTGACCTGCTTGGCGCCGGCCTGCACGCCCGCCATCTCCAGCACCGCCTTCAGCGGCACGCCGCGCCAGCGCGCATTGCCCATGGCGCCGTTGGCGAGCTGGCCGCCGGCGACGCGTGGCTCGAAGAAGCCGCGGCTGTTGCCCGAGCACTGGTTGACGGCGACGATCTCGGTCGCCTTCATCTTCTTGATGTCCTTCAGCGACAGCTTCAGCGGTTTGTCGACCTTGCCCTTGACCTCCAGCGTGAACTTGTCGGGATCGAGATTGTAGGGCATGTCGGAGAGATGATAACGCACGAAGAAGGCGTTGTTCGGCGTGATCGGGCCGTCGTTGAACACCGCGAACGGCGTCTCGAGCTGCGGCGGCCGGCTGGTCAGGCCGATCATCGGCCGCTTCTGCGGATACTTCACCAGCGGCCGTTCGCCATTGGCAAAGGGCAGGGTGACGGTGTCGAGCGCCAGCGCTTTGGCTGAGCTCAGTGTGGCCGCAAGTGCGGAAAGACCCGCTCCCTTGAGCAGGCCGCGTCGATCGAACATTCTGGTCCCCTCCCGGAGCTTTTCGTTGGATCACGGTCATCACCGCGATCCCGCGCTCAACTGTCGCAACGATTTGGACGAAGTCAATTCGTGCTTTCGCAGCAAGCCCATGCCGCTGCGTTGCAGCAGGCCGGTGTTACGTGGCGATGATTCCAGTGGGGTGGATCAATGGTGCCGCAGGCTCACTCCACCTCTCCCGCTTGCGGGAGAGGTCGCGCCGAAGGCGCGGGTGAGGGCTTTGTCCTCTGGGGGATTGTCCCGTTTGCGGAAACACCCTCTCCCCAGCCCTCCCCCGCAAGCGGGGGAGGGAGCGCACCTTCCGTGTGGCTTGCGCGCTACGCGGCAACGCGCTCGCTCCCGTCGACCAGCGCCGTCAATTCCCTCGCATCCGCGATAACGCGCACCGCCATCGGCTCGTCGCGGCCGCGGATCGCGACCTCCTGCTGCGGCAGGGCGTCCTCGGCAAGGCCGGCGGTGCGGCGGACTTCCTCCGAGATGATCGCTTCGCAGGCCAGTGTCTTGGTCATGTCCTGGAGGCGGGCGGCGACGTTGACGGCATCGCCGAGCGCGGTGAAGACGATGTGATCGCGGTAGCCGATGTCGCCGATGATGACCTCGCCGCCATGGATTCCGATGCCGAAGCGGATCGGCTGGCGCAGATCGTGGCTCAGGAGCTCGTTGAGATCGTCGATATGCGTGGCGATCCCCGCGGCCGCCTTCAGGGCCTGTCGGCAGGCCTCTTGCGGATCGGCCGACAGCCCGAACAGCGCCAGCATGCCGTCGCCGACGAACTGGTTCGGCTGGCCGCCGTTCTCGATCACGGCCTGCGACACCGCGCCGAGGAAGCGGTTGACGATGAAGACGGTGTCGAACGGCAGCCGCTTCTCGGCAAGCTGCGTCGAGCCGCGCATGTCCACGAACAGGCTGACGAGATAGCGCTCCTGGCCGATTCTGGCGGGCGTCGAGGCCTGCGCATTCGCCGAGAGTGTGTGCGGGGTGAAAAGCTGAAAGAAGGAGAGGTCGGACGTCGGCCGCAGCTGGCAGGCGAGCCTGATCGAGGGATCGCTGGTGCCGACGCGGGTCAGCACGAAGGCCTCGCGCTGCGACGGCTCGGGCAGGGCGCCGTGATCGCCGATGATGCGGATGCGGCAGGTCGAGCAGCGGGCGCGGCCGCCGCAGACGCTGGCATGCGGCACATTGTGGCGCAGGCTTGCTTCCAACACCGACAGCCCCTTGGGGACCCGCACCGTCTTGCCGTTGCCGTACGATAGCGCGATCATGCCGCCGCGCCGTTCGCGCAAGGCCCGCACGCCGCGCGCCGCCAGCGCCAGTCCGAGCAGGCCGAAATAACCGACGGTGAGGCCGCCGGTGATGCGGTCGAGCGTATTGCCTTCCGCGACCGTGCCGACCTGGCGGCGGGTGAGATTGTGCGTACGCCATTCTCCATCGTCGCTCTCGACGGCGACGCTACGGCCGCCCTGATAGATGCCGAGCAGCGACAGCGTCGGGATCAGCACCGCGGCCGCGAGCAGATAGGGCGCCGCGCGCGTGAAGAACGGCTTGAGGCGAAGCCAGAAGAAGATGCCGATGCAGCCGTGCACCCAAGCAATGAGAAGAAGGATCGTCATCTGCCAGAGCCGGCCGGGCGATGCGACGAAGAATAGATAGAGTTCCTGCGGATAGAGTTTCTGGTGTCCGTACAGCGTCTGGCCGAGCCGCACCCCGATCACATGCGCCATGACCAAAGCGGGGATGCTCAAGCCCAGCACCAGCTGGAGCGGCTCGATCGTCCGCCAGCGGAACTGCCGGCGCTGGTACAGCGCGTAGACGCCGAGCCCCATATGGGTGAGTGCGGCCGTGTAGAACACGATCGCGACGGGGAGGAACTGCCAGAATACGGTGTGGTAGTAGACCCCGGCCTCCATGGCATCGACCGAGATGTTGCCGAGCGCATGGTTGAGGAAATGGCTGACCACGTAGGAGAACAGGATGATTCCGCAGATCAGCCGCACCTGCCGCACGCTGGTGGCACGGACGACGGACATCTGTATGGGAGCGGTGGCCATGATTCGGTTGTATCAGTTCATGAAAGAGAACAGCCAGCGTAGCGTTTAATTCCAGGGCTGGACAGGTTGTGAGATCACGTGCGCGGCAAGGAGCCACACACTCCGCCGTCGTCCCGGACAAGAATCGTAGGGTGGGCAAAGGCGCCTTGGCGCCGTGCCCACCATTTCGTACCGATCACCCTCCGCTGTCGTCCCGGACAAGCGCGCCCTCAGGCGCGCGCCGATCCGGGACCCATAACCACAGGGAGTAGTTGCGGGTAGGCTGGTAACTCCAAGTCTTCGCCAAACTCCGCCCTGTGGTTATGGGTCCCGGGTCGCGCTTCGCTTGCCCGGGACGACGGGGCCTACATTGACTCCCTCTTCCAAGTCGGGGAAAAGCGCGGCCGTGACGATCGCTCCCGACATCTCTGTAAAGCCAGACGGCGTCGAACGCCGTCTCGTCCTTGTTGCCGTGCTGATCATCGCCGCGATGACCGTGCTGCGTATCTTCTACGCCTCCGCGATCGAGTTGCGCACCGACGAGGCCTATTACTGGACCTGGTCGAAGGAGGCAGCGCTCAGCTTCCTCGATCATCCCCCCGGCATCGCCTGGCTCATTCGCTTCGGCACCGCGATCTTCGGCGACACCGCGCTCGGCGTCCGCTTCGGCGGCATCGTCGCGATGCTGGTGACGCAGCTGCTGCTCGTCGACATCGTCCGCCGTCTCACCCATGACGCACGGGCGATCATGTTCGCGGTGCTGATGCCGGAGGCCGCGCTTTATTACGGCCTGCTGATGGCCAAGGTCGCGCCCGATGTCGCCATGATCCCGTTTGCGGTGGCGATGATGTGGTCGCTGGTGCGGCTCGCGCAAAGCGGCGATGGACGCTGGTGGCTCGCGGCCGGGCTGTTCGCGGGTCTCTCGATGCTGTCGAAATTCACCGCGATCATGTTCGCGCCGGCGGTGGCCGCTTTTCTACTCGTGCCGGATTGGCGCTGGCGTTGGCTGCGCAGCCCCTATCCCTATCTCGCGGTGCTGGTCGCGACCCTCGTGTTCTCGCCGGTGCTGATCTGGAATGCGCAGCATGACTGGGCCTCGTTCCGCTTCCAGGGCGTGCGCGCCACCGCCAGTTACGGCATCTCGCTCCGCACCATCGGCGATTACATCGGCCTGCAATTCGGCCTGGTCGGCTTCGTGATGCTGCCCGTGGTGCTGACGGGCCTGGTGCTGACGGCGTGGCGCGGCTATCGCTGGCGCGAGCCGGTCGCGATCCTGTTGTCGACCGCGGTGCTGGTGCCGTTTTTCTATTTCCTGGTCAAGTCGATGACGCTTCGGGTCGGCGACACCTGGCCGATGTTCATGTGGCCAGTCGGCTTCGCCGCGGCGGCCGTGAACCTCGCAATGATGACGAAGGAGGGATGGTCGGCGCGAATGCTCAGATCGTCGGCGTTTTGGGCCAAGACATCCATCACGACGGGCATCGCCTTCGTCGTCATCGTGTTCCTCTATTACGTCGCCGCGCCCTGGAATCTCCTCGGCAAGATCGATCCGATCGGCGCGGAAGCCGGCTACGAGCAGGTCGCCGCGCGCGCGCAGGCCGCGCTGGACGAGACCGGCGCGACCTGGATCGCCACCACGGACTATCGCACCTACGCCATGATGCGCTGGCTGTTCCGGGGGCGCGTGCCCGTGGTCGAGATCAACGAGCGCGGCCGCTTCCAGGATTTCCGCGATCCCGGCATGGATCGGATCAAGGACCACGCCGGCATCTATGTCGGGCGGGAGCCGGATAATCGATCATCGCTGTGGGAGAACATCCCGGCGAAGCGCGAGCCGCTTGGCCCGGTCGAGCGCCGCTGGCGCGGGCGCGTGATGGACACCTATGTGCTGGAGAAGCTCACCGGCTGGACGCCGGAGCTATCTCCGCCGAAGGATTCGCCGCTGTTTCAGTGGCGCGTGCTGGCCTTCTTCTCCCTCTCCCCGCTTGCGGGGAGAGGGTTGGGGTGAGGGGGAGTCTCCGCGAGGACGGTGACAACGGATTCGCGGAGACTCCCCCTCACCCGGAGTTCAAGCTGCGCTTGAATTCCGGCCTCTCCCCGCAAGCGGGGAGAGGCGAACCGCGCTACTCCTCCTCATCCTTCTTCCGCAGCAGATCCGTCGCGAGGTCCGAGAGCTTCGGCGGCGGCAGGGCCGCGAACGGCAGCGGCCTCGTCACGTCGATTGCGGCAAGGCCCAGCCGTGCCGTCAGCAGTCCATTGAGCACGCCTTCGCCGAGCCGCTGCGACAGCTTCGCGGCGATGCCATGGCCGAGCATCTGCTGTACCAGGCTGTCGCTCGCGGCCATGCCGCCGGTGATGGCGAGATGGGCGATGACGTGGCGGAGCAGGCGGATCATGCCGAGCGCGCCGGGGCGGCCGCCGTAGAGATAGGCGAGCTGGCGGATCAGGCGCAGCGCGGCGACGAACACGAACAGCACGTCGATCGCCGCGCGCGGCGAGACTGCCGTGACGATCGAGACCTTTTGCGCCGCTGACGACACCAGCCGCCGCGCCTCCGCATCCAGCGGCGACATCAACTCGCGCTCGGCGAGCCGGATCATATCGGCGCCGTCGATGATCTCGCCGGTGTGGCTCTCGAGCGTGGCGCGGGCACGCGCGAGCTGTGGGTTCTGGTGCGCGATGTTCAGGAGGTCCTGCACGATGACGCGGCTTTCCTTGCGATCGTCACTGGCAAGCACCGCGGCGGCGCGCTGATGCAGTTTCTCGATGGTCGCGAGCCGCGCCAGCCCGAACGCCTCGCGCCCGATCACCACCGCGAGCGCAAGTGCGGTGACGAACGCGAAAGCGAGGCCGACCATGCCGAGGGTTTCGCTGCGCGCAAACAGATCCTCGATCAGACGGACGACACCGAGCCCGGTACCGAGCAGCGTCAACCCGGCGAGGCCGGACCAGAACAGCGCGCCCCAGGGAAAGCCGCGCCGCGCCGGAAGCGCGGTTTGAACCGGCACCGGCAGCGCCAGTGGATCGGGCTCCGGCGTGATCTGGATGGTGCCGCGACTGATCCGTCCCGTCTCGTCGGCTTCGGTGACGACGACACCGGGATCGTCCAGCCGGAACGTCGCCGGCCGCCGCTGCTGGGATCGCTCATTCATGAGAGCTTGTCTCCGATCAGGAACTGCAAGGCACGGTCGAGGCGGATGTGTGGCAGCGCCGGCTCTTGCGCGCCTTCGTGCTCGAGTTTTGGCGGGCGGAAACGCAGGAAGCGGAAATCACTCTTCTCGGCGGCTTGCGTCGAGAGCCCGCGGAACGCGTCCGTACCGTTGAACAGCGGTTCGGGATCCAGCGGCAAATCGCCTGGAAAGGTCGCAACTTCAGTGATGCCGTCGAAGAACTCGCCGCCGGCGCTTTCGCCCGCCGCGGGCGTTCCCAGGATCGACGGCAATTTGTCGCGGCCATGCGCCACCTGCGCCTCGCGCGTGGCGCGGATGGCGGCGAGCGCCACCACGTCGATCTGCGCGCCGGTATTTTCCGCGCGCGTCACCGCGCCGGTGACCGCACGGCGCAGCACGGCCTCGAGCCGGTCGTGGCTGGAATGATGCAGATGGTCCGCCTTGGTTGCCGCGAACAGGATGCGGTCGATGCGCGGCCGGAACAGGCTGGAGAGCAACGTGCTGCGACCGATGTTAAAGCAATCCAGAATGCCGGCGAGCGCAGCTTCGAGATCGTGCAGCGCTTCGGGTCCGGAGTTGAATGCAGCGAGCGCATCGGCCAGCACGATCTGGCGATCGAGCCGCGCAAAATGATCGCGGAAGAACGGCCGCACCACGACGTCCTTGTAGGCCTCGAACCGCCGCACCATCATCGCCCATAGCGATCCCTCCGGCGCCTGCCTGCCAGCGGGCACGTCGAGCGGCGCAAACGTCAGCGCCGGCGTATCGGCGAGATTGCCGGGCATCAGGAAGCGGCCGGGTGGCAAGAGGCTCATCGCGAACCGCTCGTCGCGGCAAGCGCGTAGATAATCGGTGAAGAGCTTCGCGGCCGTCAGTGTTGCCTGCTCATCCTCGCGTGCGTCAGGCTTGAGCGTTGCAAGATGCGCGTGCCAGTCCGTTGCCAGATGCGCTCGCGGCGCCTCACGCGACGGCGCCAGGCTTTCCGCCGACCACTGCTCATAACTCTTCTGCAGCAGCGGCAGGTCCAGCAGCCATTCGCCGGGATAGTCGACGATGTCGAGCGTGAGCGTGCGGTCCGCGCCGTTCGGGCGCTGGTAGTCGATGACGAGACGGAGCTCGCTGATATCGACGGTCGAGCTCGGCCAGCGCCGCTCCTCGACCAGTGCGCGCAGATGGTTCTCATAGGCAAAGCGTGGCACGGCATCGTCGGGCTGCGGCGCCAGATGCGCCCGCGCGATCCGGCCCGAGGCATAGGCCTCGAACACCGGAAACCGGCCGCCGCGGGTGAGCCCGTGGATCAGCGCAGTGATGAATACCGTCTTACCGGCCCGCGACAGGCCGGTGACGCCAAGCCGCACCGTCGGATTGAAGAAATGCTCGCCATAGTCGATCAGCGCCCTCGCCGACAGCCGCGCCTCCTCGACCATATCCTGGAAACTGAATGCCATATGAACGCTAAGTGATCTTCGGGCGGGAGGAATGTGCGACCGTTCACAAAAATGGCAATTGCGTGAGGAAAATCAAGTTTCATACTTCCACCGCCTTTGTCGGCAAATCAGCCGTTTGAACGACGCGCCTATCGCGAAAGACCTATACGAAAGGGCATTGCCACGCTTTGCGGATTGCCATGACCGTCTTCCAACTGAAACAGCTTGCGTCCACCTCCGTCCACGCCGCAGCCGACGCGATCGGCTGGAACTACGATCGCGCCGAGCTGATCGCCGACGGCGTCGTGCATGCGATCGGCGTCCTCTTCGGCATCATCGCAGCGACCGTGCTGGTGGTGCTGGCCGCGGTCTATTCCGACACCACCGACATCGTCGGCGTCTCGATTTACGTCGCCGGCTTGCTCTCGATGCTGGTGCTGTCGGCGACCTATAATCTCTGGCCGGTGTCGCCGGCCAAATGGCTGCTGCGGCGGTTCGACCATTGCGCGATCTATCTGCTGATCGCGGCGACCTACACGCCGTTCATCCTGGAAGTGAAGGACAGCGTGTTCGCGCTGGTGCTGCTTGCCGGCGTCTGGTGCGTGGCGATCCTCGGCATCGTGCTGAAGCTTCTCTATCCCGGCCGGTTCGACCGGGTCTCGGTCGGCATCTACCTCGCGATGGGCTGGAGCGGCGTCATGCTTTACGACGCCGTCGTCAGGGCGTTGCCCACACTGGTGCTGGGCTTTATCCTTGCAGGCGGCCTGCTCTACAGCTTTGGCGTGATCTTCCACGCCTGGCGGCGGCTGCGCTTCCAGAATGCGATCTGGCACGGCTTTGTCTTGGCCGGCGCGGCGTGTCATTATACCGCGGTGCTCGACCTCGTGTTGAGCTGAGCAAGCCGCGAAGTGGTATAAAAGACGCGGTCCAAGACAAGAGGAGACGTCGCATGCAGGTGACCGGCAAGGTCGTGGTCGTCACGGGCGGCGCCAACGGCATCGGCAAGGCGCTGTGCGAGGCTTTTCACGGGGCGGGTGCAGCCAAGGTCGTCGTCGCGGACATGGACGCCGCCAATGCGAGGGCGGTCGCGGCCATGGTGGATGGTGCCGCCTTCAAATGCGACGTCGCGCAGGAAAAGGACATCGCGCACGTCATCGAAGAGACCGAGCGGCAGTTCGGCCCGATCGAATTGTTCTGCTCCAATGCCGGCATCGGCGGCGGCTTCGATCCGATGTCGGAAAATGCCGGCGGCGCCTCCGACGAGCCGTGGCAGCGCAGCTGGGCGATCCACGTCATGGCCCACGTCTATGCCGCGCGCATCTCGTTCCGCGCATGAAGGCGCGCGGCGGCGGCTATTTCCTCAACACCATCTCGGCCGCGGGCCTGTTGTCGCAGGTCGGCAGCCCGGCTTATTCGACGACAAAGCACGCCGCGGTCGGTTTTGCCGAAAATCTCGCGATCTCGCACAAGGCCCACAACATCAAGGTCTCGATCCTCTGCCCGCAGGGCGTCGACACCAACATGCTGCGCTCGATCCCGAAAGGCCCGCAATCCGGCGACGGCGATCTGACACCGGAGCAGGTGGCGAAAGACGTGCTCGCCGGCCTCGAACAAGAGACGTTCCTGATCCTACCGCACCCCCAGGTGCTCGGTTACATGCGCAAGAAGACCGAGAATTACGACCGCTGGATCGGCGGCATGGCCAAGATCCAGGCGAAGATGCGGGAGGAGTTCGGGAAGTAGGGAGGGAGTGCCGCTGGCACGGTCGCGCCAAACAACTGGTGTCGTCCCGGCCTAGCGCGCAATTGCGCGCGGGGGGCCGGGACCCATAACCCCAGGGAGGAGTTTGGCGAATACTGCTAGTTATTCTTTCCAGTGGTACTAACACCTGCGCTTCATCGATAAATCACGCGGTATGGGTCCCGGCCCCCCGCGCGCAATTGCGCGCTAGGCCGGGACGACAATGATGGTCAAGCCGCCATCTCCTCCTCCACCCGACTCTCCCGCAACGCCCGCGCATAGAGCATCATTCCCTCGCGCACGGTGCGCTGCTCGGCCTCCGTCAGCGCCGCCAGCGCTCCGCTCACCTGCTGGCGCCCAAACGCGTGCAGCGCCTCCAGCGTGCGCCGGCCCTTGGCTGTCAGCGACAACAGCTTGCTGCGTGCATCAAGCTCATCCGGCGTCTCCCTGAGCTCGCCGCAGTCGATCAGCTTGCGCACCAGGCGGCTGACGCTGGATTTCTCCAACCGCAGGAAATCGCCGAGCTCTCCCGCGGTCATGGGCCCGCGGATGCCGATCTCCAGGATGGTGTGGACCGCCGACGGCGGATAGTCCGATGCCGCCACCGTCGCGTCCATGAAGCCGAGCTCGCGCACCATCAGGCGCGAGGCGGCGCGGATGTCGTCGATCAGCGAAAGCTCGGCCATCTTGACTCCCGGCATATAGTTGTATCATACAACTATATGCGTGCAACGGCGCGCGCAAGCGTTTTGGAGTGAGCCATGAGCGGAACTTTGCCGGCGGGGATGCGGATGAGGGGCAAGGTCTGTCTGGTGACGGGCGGCGGCAGCGGCATCGGCCGCGCCACCGCGCTACGGATGGCGTCCGAGGGCGCGGAAGCGGTTTTTGTCGCGGGCCGGCGCGAGGCCGAGATCGAAGCCGCTGCCGCGGCATGCAGCGAACTCGGTGCGTTGGCCATTCCGGTCAAGACCGATATCACGCGAGAGGACGACGTCGCGCACCTCGTCAGCACGGCCACGAAGCGTTGCGGCCGGCTCGACGTGGCCTTCAACAATGCCGGCTTCCAGGAGCGCCGCGCGCCGCTGGAGGAGCAGGACACTGATATCTACGACAGCGTGTTCGACACCAATGTCCGCGCGCTGTTCCTGTGCCTGCGCCATCAATTGCCTGTTATGCTCGCGCAAGGCCGCGGCAGCATCGTCGTCAACGCCTCCGTCAGCGGCGTGCGCAATCCCAATCCCGGCTTCTCGCTCTACTCGGCCTCCAAGGCCGCCGCGATCTCGCTGACGCGTTCGGCCGCGATGGAGAATGCCCCTCGCGGCATCCGCATCAACGCCATCGCCCCCGGCCGCGTCGTCACCGACATGATGCTGCGCGCCGGCGTCGGCGATGTCGCAACGGTGAGCGCCGGCCTGCCGCTGCGCCGGATGGGGAGTCCGGAGGAAGTGGCGGAGGCGGTGGTGTGGCTGGCGTCGGACGCGTCGTCGTATGTCGTGGGACATGTGCTGGCGGCGGACGGGGGATTTTTGGCGTCGTAGTTTGAGGTGATCGACCCAGATATTCAGTGTCGTCCCGGCGAAGGCCGGGACCCATAACCACAGGAAGCTGTTGTGGTGCAAAGCCGCCCACCACGAGTCTTCGTCAAACTTCTCCCTGGGGGTATGGGTCCCGGCCTTCGCCGGGACGACAAACTAGTGCTTCTGCCCGTACAGCACCGGCACCGCCGCATCCACGATCACCTCCACGAGGCTCGTGCCTTCGTGTGCCATCCCGCGTTTCAGCGCCTCGCCCAGCTCCGCCGCCTTGCTCACCCGCACCGCATGGCAGCCCATGCCTTCGGCGAGCCGCACGAAATCGATCCCCGGCAGCTCCAGCCCCGGCACGTTCCTCACTTGCATCACCTGGCTGAACGAGCGCATGGCGCCGTAGCCGGAATTGTTGATGACGACGACGGTGAGCGGCAGCTTGCGCTGCACGGCGGTCCATACCGCCTGGATCGAATACATCGCCGAGCCGTCGCCGATCAGGCAGACCGTGCGCTGCTTCGGCTTGCCGAGCGCCATGCCGACCGCGGCCGGCAATGAGTAGCCGAGACCGCCGCTCGCCATCGTGTAAAAACTGTCCTGGCCGCGCATCGGCATGAACTTCTGCATCGCCGGCCGGTGCGAGGGCACTTCCTCGACGAGCGAGGCGCCCTCAGGCATCGCCTGCGACAGCGAGTGCAGCAGGAAGTCGACGGGCAGCGGATCGGCGGCTTGCGGCGGCGGCGGCAGCGTGCGGCCTTTCGGCGTCGACCGGTTGCACTCCGGCAAAAGGTCGAGCAGCAGGCTCAGCGCCGGCTTGATGGTGGCGATGATGCTGGTGCCGACCGGCGTCACCGCCGCTGCGTCCGGATCATCCGTGATCTGGAAGATCGTCGCGCCGCCGTCGAAGATCGCGGCATGGCCCTCGACATGGAAGGTGAACACCGGTGCGCCGATGACGACGACGAGATCGTGCTCGCGCAGCGCGTCGGACAGCTGCGCGGGCGACGCATGCAGGAAGCCCGCGAATTGCGGATGCCGCTCGGGGAACGAGCAGCGCGCCGAGAACGGGCTGACCCAGACGCTGGCCTTGGCCTTCTCGGCGACGCGCACCATCAAGTCGACCGCGCCGGCGCGGTCGACGCCGGGACCGACCACGAGGGCGGGGTGCTTGCTCGACGTCAGCGCCTTTATCAGCGCCTGCATCGCCTCCGGTTCGGGTCCGATCTCGCGGCTGACCTTGCGCGCCTCGATGGGAGCTGCCGCATGCGCCCAATCGTCGATCGGGATCGACACGAAGGTCGGTCCGCAGGGCGGCTGCATCGCGGTGTAATAGGCGCGCGCGATCGCGGCCGGCACGTCCTCGGGTCTCGCCGGCTCGACACTGTATTTGACGTAAGGCCGCGGAAACTCGGAGGCGCGCTCGGCATAGAGGAATGCCTGTAGCGGCAGGATCGAGCGCGCCTGCTGGCCCGCGGTGATCACGAGCGGTGTCTGGTTGCGATGTGCGGTATAGATATTGCCGAGCGCGTTGCCGACGCCGGCCGCCGAATGCAAATTGACGAAGCCGGCATTGCGCGTCGCCTGGGCGTAGCCGTCAGCCATGCCGACCGCGCTGGCTTCCTGCAGCGCCAGGATGTAGTCGATGTCGCCGGGCCAGTCGCTCAGGAACGGCAGCTCGGTCGAACCGGGGTTGCCGAACACCTTATTGATACCGAAGGATCGCAGCAGGTCGAGGGTCGCCTGCTTCACGGTGACGGATTTGCTGCCGGTCTTGCCGTTCTTGGACATTGGTTTCCGTCCCTTGTTGGTTCTCGCGCAATCAGCCCCAACGTCATTGCGAGGAGCCCTTGCGACGAAGCAATCCAGACTATCTCCGCGGAGAGATTCTGGATTGCTTCGCTCCGCTCGCAATGACGATGGAGAGACAGCAGCGGCTCACCACACCGCCGTCCCCTTCATCGTCGGCTGCCCTTCCGCGTTCGCGGTCCACAGCTCCACGCTCTCGCCGCTGTCATTCGCGTTGATGGAGAACTCCGTGCCTTCGAACAGCGGCTGCACACCGCGATAGGTAAACTTCTTCGGCGCCTTGCCGTCGCGCAAGCGGGCCGCCATCTCGACGATCAGCGCCGCCTGCAACGGCCCGTGGAAGATCAAGCCCGGATAGCCCTCGACCTTGGTGACGTAGTCGCGGTCGTAATGGATGCGGTGGCCGTTGAAGGTCAGCGCGGAGTAGCGGAACAGCAGCACGGGATCGGAGACATGGGTCTCGCGATGCTGTGCCTTCGGAGGTGGGGGCGGAGCCTTTGCGGGCGCCGGCGCGCTGCTTGTCATCTCGCGATAGACAATGTCCTGCCGCTCGCGGATGGCGAGCCCGCGCGGCGAGGAGATGCTGTGCTCGACCGAGACGAAGCACAGCGTGCCGGTCGAGCCTGATTTCACCTGCACGTCGGCGATGCGCGACGTCCGCGTCGACTCGTCGCCGACGCGCAGCGGCTGCAAAAATTCGATCTCGCCGCCGGCCCACATCCGGCGCGGCAGCGGCACCGGCGGCAGGAAGCCGCCGCGGGTCGGGTGACCGTCGGGGCCGAGCATCGACATCGGAAATACCGGCTGCGCCAGGCACCAATGCACCGTGAACGGTGCGGCATCGCCCGTCTTGGGTTCGCCAACGTCCTGGAACAGCGTCGCGCGCAGGCCCTTCACGAGCTGCGCGGTGACGATGTCGGTCGCCTCCGTGCTGCGGCCGATCCATTGCCTTAAGTGATCGATGTCGAGCTTCTCGGTCATGACGCCTCGCTCTTGTTATTTCCTGGATTGGGGACGCTCGCCGATGGCGGGCACCGGGCCATACGAGCGCGTCTCGCCGACGATGATCGGCGCCGGCGCGGGATAGCTGACGCGGCCGTTCGGCGTGTCGACCTCGATGCGGCGCAGATGCGGATGGTTGGTCAGGTCGGCCATGGTGTTGACCTCGGCGAACGCGATGTCGGCGTCCGACAGACGCTTGAGAAGCTCGTCGCGCGTCATCTTGCCAAAGATATCTGCGACCGTCTTGTCGGTGAAGTCGCGGTTGCGCACGCGCTCGACCATGTTGGCGACGCGCGGATCGCTCGGCAGATCCGGCTGGTCCAGCACCTTCGCGCACAGCGTCTTCCACTCGCGCTCGCTCTGGATCGAGATCAGGATGTCCTTGCCGTCCTTGGAGGTGAACACGCCGTAGGGTGCGATCGAGGGATGGCGCAGGCCCATGCGCTTGGGCGGATTGCCGGCCTCGGCGTTGAGCAGCGGCACCGTGCACCAATCCGCCATCACGTCGAACATGGAGATGCGGATGTCGGCGCCCTTGCCGGTGCGCCCGCGTGCGATCAGCGCTTCCAGGATCGCCGCATGTGCGGTGGCGCCGGTTGCGACGTCAACGATCGACATGCCGACGCGCGAGGCGCCGTCGGGATTGCCGGTGATCGAGGCAAGGCCGCTTTCCGCCTGGATCAGCAGATCATAGGCCTTGCGATGCGCGTAGGGGCCCTCGTCGCCATAGCCGGTGATGGTGCACGAGATCAGCTTGGGATAGTCCTTCAGCAGCCGCTCGCGCGAGAAGCCGAGCTTGTCCATCGAGCCCGGCTTGAGGTTCTGGATCAGCACGTCGGCGCTGGCGATCAGCTTCTCCAGCTCAGCGCAGCCTTCTTTCGTGGCGAGATCGACTACCGCCGATTGCTTGCCGCGGTTGAGCCAGACGAAATAGCTGCTCTGGCCCTTGGCCGCCGCGTCATAGCCGCGGGCGAAATCGCCCTCGGGCCGTTCGATCTTGATCACTTCCGCGCCGGCATCCGCCAAGCGTGATGAACAGAACGGCGCCGCCACCGCCTGCTCGACCGCAATCACCCTGATCCCATCAAGTGCTCCCATGGCGCGACCTCAGTACGAGCGAGGCATGCCGAGCACGTGCTCGGCGACATAGGACAGCACGAGGTTGGTCGAGATCGGCGCCACCTGGTAGAGCCGCGTCTCGCGGAATTTGCGCTCGACGTCGTATTCTTCGGCGAAGCCGAAACCACCATGGGTCTGGATGCAGGCATTGGCCGCTTCCCAGGACGCATCGGCCGCGAGCATCTTGGCCATGTTGGCCTCGGCGCCGCAGTCGAGGCCGGCCTCGTATTTGCGCGTCGCTTCCTTCACCATCAGCTCGGCCGCACGCATCGAGGCGTAGGCCTTGGCGATTGGGAACTGGATGCCTTGATTTTGGCCGATCGGACGGCCGAACACTGCGCGCTCCTTGGCGTAATTGGTGGCCTTCGCGATGAACCATTTGGCGTCGCCGACGCATTCGGTAGCGATCAGGATGCGCTCGGCATTCATGCCGGAGAGGATGTAGCGAAAACCCTTGCCTTCCTCGCCGATCAGGTTCTCCGCCGGCACCTTCATGTCGGTAAAGAACACTTCGGTGGTGGCGTGGTTCATCATGGTGCGGATGGGGCGGATCTCGAGGCCGTTGTTCTTGGCCTCGCGCATGTCGACGAGGAACACCGAAAGCCCGTCCGTGCGCTTCTTGACCTGCTCCTTCGGCGTGGTGCGAGCGAGCAGGATCATCAGGTCGGAATGCTCGGCACGGCTGGTCCAGATCTTCTGGCCGTTGACGATGTAGCTGTCATTGCCTTCCTTGCGCGCGAAGGTTTTCAGCGAGGTGGTGTCGGTGCCGCTGGTCGGCTCGGTGACGCCGAACGCCTGCAGGCGTAATTCGCCGCTCGCGATCTTCGGCAGATACTTTGCCTTCTGCTCGGCATTGCCATGCCGCAGCACCGTGCCCATCGTGTACATCTGGGCGTGGCAACCGCCGCCGTTGCAGCCCGCACGCTGGATTTCTTCCAGGATCGCCGCCGCGGCGGAGAGCTTCAGGCCGGCGCCGCCATATTCTTCGGGGATCAGCACCGAGAGATAGCCGGCCTCGGTCAGCGCATCGACGAAGGCCTTGGGGTAAGCCATCTCGCGATCGAGCTTGCGCCAATATTCGCCCGGAAACTGCGCGCAGAGTTTTGCGACCGCTTCGCGGATGTCGGCGTAATCTTCGCTGTGGTGTTCTTGACTCATGGCGTTTCCAATCGATAGCGGCAGTTAAGATAACGCCGGCCAATCCTCTGGCGTTGTGAAAACAACGCCAGCCCCCTATGCTCATTTGTTATAGCGTATGAAGTAGCCTTCCAGGATTGGCAAGCATGGATTTCCGGCAGCTCAGAACCTTCAGTTGCGTGGCGGAGCTCGGCAGCCTGTCCAAGGCGTCCGACACGTTGCGCGTGGCGCAGCCGGCACTGAGCCGCCAGATCAAGCTCCTGGAACACGAGCTGCGCACCGATCTGTTCACCCGCAACGGCCGCGGCATGGTGCTGACCGAGGCCGGCCGCCTGCTGCTCGCGCGCACCTCCGGCATCGTGCGGCAGATCGACCAGATCCGCGACGACATCCAGTCGGCCAAGGGGTCGCCGTCGGGGCAGGTCGTGCTCGGCCTGGTTCCGACCGTGAGCTGCGTGCTGTCGGCGCGCTTTGCGCGGCGCTGCGTCGAAAAATTTCCCGGCATCTCGCTGCGCATCGTCGAGAGCTACAGCGGCCATCTCGTCGAATGGCTGCACCGCGGCGAGATGGATCTCGCCATCCTCTACGGCCGCTCCGCCGATCTGCATCTCAATGTGCAGAGCTTGGGGCGCGACAACATCGTCGCGGTCGGCCCGCGCGGCTGTGGCCTCGCGCGCAGGAAGAGCGTCGACATCGGCTGGCTGCTGCGGCAGCGGCTGGTGCTGCCGAGTCATTCCCACGGCCTCCGCGCGCTGATCGAGCACGCGGCCGCCCAGCGCAAGATCAAGCTCGACGTCCAGTTAGAAGCGGATTCGTTCCGCGTGCTGACGAGCCTGGTCGAGGAGGGCCTCGGTTTCGCGCTGCTGCCGCCCTCGTCGGTCCATGGCGAGGTCGCGGACGGGCGGCTGGAGACCGCGCCCGTTTCCAAGCCGATGACGCGCGAGCTCATTTTCGCTTCTCCGATCGATCGTCCGGCCTCGACGGCCTCACTCGCCATCACCGCGCTCCTGCGCGAGGAGGTCGCCGCCTGCCGCAAGGAAGGAGTGTGGGACATCAGGCTCGCGTGATCTTCGCCTCTCCCCGCCTGCGGGGAGAGGCCGGAATTTGCGCAGCAAATTCCGGGTGAGGGGGAGTCTCCGCGAGTCCCACTGTTACCGTCTCCGCGGAGACTCCCCCTCACCCCAACCCTCTCCCCGCAAGCGGGGCGAGGGAGCGCACCGAGCGCTGCCGCGCCAGCGGTTTAGGGCACAAGCCCGCAGCCGGCCCTTCGCATCTGGCGCGAGCTGTCATGCCGGAATTTTATAACTGGCGGGCGTCAACGCGCCGCGGCTACGAGTGTGACCCACACGTGCATCCAAGACTTCGTCATTGCGAGCGCAGCGAAGCAATCCAGGATCCCTCTGCGGTGACAGTCTGGATTGCTTCGTCGCAAGAGCTCCTCGCAATGACGGAGGATGGGGCCATCACCCCGGAATCCTTACCGGCAGCGACTCATACCCCTTGATAAAGCTCGAATAGATCCGCTTGGGCTCGCCGACCACCTCGATGCGGTCGAAGCGCTTCAGCATCTCCTCCCAGACGATGCGGAGCTGGAGTTCGGCGAGGCGCATGCCGACGCAGCGGTGGATGCCGAAACCGAAGGAGAGATGGGTGCGCGGGCGCGGGCGGTCGATGATGAAGTCGTTCGGCTTCTCGAACATCTCCTCGTCGCGGTTGCCCGAGACGTACCACATCACGACGCGGTCGCCCTTGCGGATATGCTTGCCGCCGATCTCGGTGTCGGCAAGCGCGGTGCGCCGCATATGGGCCAGCGGCGTCTGCCAGCGGATCACCTCGGGCACCATGGAATCGATCAGCGCCGGATTGGCGCGCAGCTTGTCGTACTGCTCCGGGTTCTCGTTCAGCGCCAGCACCGAGCCGGTCATGGTGTTGCGCGTGGTGTCGTTGCCGCCGACGATGAGCAGGATGATGTTGCCCATGAGGTTGTCGGGGTCCATGAAGCGGGTGGCGTCGTTATGCGCCATCAACGACAGCAGGTCGTTGCGCGGCGCGGAGTTGACGCGCTCGTTCCACAGCTTCGACATGTAGGCATAGCACTCGTCCATCTCGCGGCGGCGCTCCTCGGCGGAAGCGACGATGCCGCTCTTGGGCAGCGCAGTCGAGACATCCGACCAGCGCGTCAGCTTGCGCCGCTCCTCCCAGGGGAAGTCGAACAGGGTCGCCAGCATCTGCGTCGTCAGCTCGATCGAGACGCGTTCGACGAAGTTGAAGGTCTCGTTGCGCGGCAGATTGTCCAGCACGGTCTGCGAGCGCTGACGGATCAGTTTTGCCAGCTCGTCCAGATGCTGAGGGGTGAACATCGGCGACACCGTCTTGCGCTGCGCCGAATGCCGGGGCTGGTCCATGGCGATGAAGCTCGGCCAGTCGTAGCCTTCCGGCACGTCGCGGATCGAGATGCCGCCGAGCGTCGAATCCGAGGAGAAGATGCCGTGATTGGTGTCGACATGCATGATGTCGTTGTACTTCACCACCGACCAGTAGGGCTCGATCGGCGCGTTGGTGCAGTAATGCACCGGCTCTTCCTTGCGCAGCCGCTCGAACCACGGCCACAGCGTGTCGTCCTGGAACAGCCGGGGCGCGCCGGGGTGGAATTGCGCCAGCGGCGTCGCGTAGGCCTCCTCGCGGGCCCTGCGCATGCGTTCGGCCTTGTCCACCTTAACCGGCGCTTGGATGTTCATCGTCGTGGCTCCAGTTGGTTTCGAACCTCTCCCGCTTGCGGGAGAGGTCGGCGCGCAG
>NZ_PSRT01000139.1 GCF_004212635.1 Bradyrhizobium genosp. SA-3
GGGGGAAGATCATTCTGGATTGCTTCGTCGCAAGAGCTCCTCGCAATGACGGAGCTTGTTGCTATTCCTTCGCCCCACCCCTAAACCCCGTCGCCAGCACGTAGCGTTCCGAGGAATCCTGCCGGCTCGCGGCGGGCTTGACGTGACGCACCGTGGCAAAATCGCGCTTGAGCTGGGCGAGCAGTTCGGCGTCGGCGCCGCTCTGGAACGTCTTGGCGAGGAACGTGCCGCCGGGCTTGAGCACGTCGCAGGCGAACGCGGCCGCGGTCTCGACAAGGCCAACGATGCGGAGTTGATCGGTCTTGCGGTGGCCGGTGGTGTTGGCGGCCATGTCCGACATCACCACATCGGCGCCGCCGCCCAGCATCGCGGTGAGCTTCTCGGGGGCGTCATTGTCCATGAAGTCGAGCTGCGCGAAATCGACGCCGGGAATCTCCGGCATCTCGAGCAGATCGATCGCGACGACCTTGCCTTTGCCTTCGGTAGAGCCAACGCGCTTGGCCGCGATCTGGCTCCAGCCGCCGGGCGCGGCGCCGAGATCGACCACGGCCATGCCGGGCTTCAGAAGACGAAACTTGTCGTCCATCTCCAGGAGCTTGAACGCCGCGCGCGAGCGATAGCCCGCCGCCTTGGCCTTGGCGACATAGGGATCGTTGAGCTGCCGCTCCAGCCATAGCTTGGACGAGAGCTTGCGCTTGCCGCCGGTCTTGACCTGGACGTGCAAGCGGCCGGTGGTGTCCTTCGCCATCTCACCAGCTCCTGAGCGCGCCGTCCTCGCGCATCATCTCGACCAGCATGCCCTCGCGCAGGCCGCGGTCGGCGACGCGCAGCCGCGGCAGCGGGAAGGCGTGCCTGATCGCATCGAGGATGGCGCAGCCGGCCAGCACGAGGTCGGCGCGCTCGACGCTGATGCAATTGTTGCCGGTGCGCTCCTCGTAGCTCATGCCGAGCAGCTTGTTGATGGTCGCGGTGATGTCGGCATCGTTCATCCAGATGCTGTCGATGCGGCGGCGATCATAGCGCGCGAGGTTGAGATGGATGCCGGCAAGCGTCGTCACCGTGCCGGAGGTGCCGAGCAGGTGCATGTCGCTGAGATCGCGGCCGTGCTCTGCCGCGAACGGCGCGACGTGATTGGCGACCTCGCTCTCCATCGCGGCATAGATTTCCGGCGTGACGTCGCGGCCGCCGAACTGCTCGGCAAGTGTGACCACGCCGAACGGGATCGACATCCAGGCCCGGATCCGCGGCTCCGGATTTGTGGGATCGCGCTCGATCCGCACCAGTTCGGTCGAGCCGCCGCCGATGTCGAACAGGATCGCGCCGCGCCCCCTGGGGTCGACCAGCGGCGAGCAGCCCAGCACGGCGAGCGCCGCCTCGGTCTCGCGGTCGATCACCTCGAGATCGATCCCGGTCTCGGCCGCGACGCGGCTGCGGAAACCTTCCGCATTCGAGGCCGCGCGGCAGGCTTCGGTCGCGATCAGCCGCAGCCGCCGCGCCTTGCGCAGATTGATCTTGTCACGGCAGATGCTGAGCGCCGCGATGGCGCGCTCGATCGCGGCCTCGCTGATGCATCCCGTCGCCGAGACGCCCTCGCCGAGCCGGATAATGCGCGAGAAGGAATCGACCACGCGAAAGCCGTCCTGGGTCGGACAGGCGATCAGGAGCCGGCAATTGTTGGTGCCGAGGTCCAGCGCCGCATAGACGCCGGTTCCCGGCTGTGCGGAGACGACCGGTCCAGTGGCCAACGCCACCGCCGCCATCGCCCCCTCCAGCTCACCGTGCAGCCCGTGGCCATCGCGGAGCCGCGTGTGGTCATTCATACAAACTGTCTTTCCGCGGCCCGATGGGCCGATCTGGAATTGCTTTTTCGCCTGAAACATTAGCAGCGCGGCAGGTCTGCGCAACATCGCATCACATGGGACCATGCCCATTCGTGCGTTGTCGTGAACGGGGTCGTGGGTTATCTGAGGGGGTCCGGTCCCCCGCTGCCGCGAAAATGCGCAAATACCGGCTTTTCAGGTCATTCCCATGCAAGAACACACCAAATCGTCCACGCTCGAAAACGCTATTGCACTGCAAAAATATGGCGTCGGGCAGCCCGTCCGCCGCGAGGAGGACGACACGCTGGTGCGCGGCAAGGGCCGCTACACCGACGATTTCAACCTGCCCGGCCAGGCCTATGCCGTGATCGTCCGTTCCACTCACGCCCATGGCATCATCCGCGGCATCGGCATTGACGCCGCCAAGGCGATGCCAGGCGTGCTGGGGGTGTGGACCGGTAGGGATCTCGATGCGGCCGGCTACGGCCCCTTCACCTGCGGCCTGCCGCTGAAGAGCCGCGACGGCTCGCCCCTGCTCCAGACCAACCGTCAGCCGCTGGCGACCGACAAGGTCCGCTTCGTCGGCGATCCCGTCGCCTTCGTGGTGGCAGAGACGCTGGCGCAGGCGCGCGATGCGGCCGAAACGGTCGAGGTCGACGTCGAGCCGTTGCCGGCGGTGACCGACCCTGAGGAAGCGGCCAAGCCCGGCGCGCCGCAGCTCTACGACCATATCCCTGATAACGTCGCGCTCGACTATCACTATGGCGACATGGAGAAGGTGAACGCGGCTTTTGCCAACGCCGCCCATGTCACCAAGATCGACATCGAGAACACCCGCGTCGCCGTGGTGTCGATGGAGCCGCGCGTGGGCCTTGCCTCCTACGACAAGAAGACCGAGCGCTACACGCTTCAGGTGCCGACGCAAGGCGTCGCCGGCAACCGCGCCAACCTCGCCAAGAACCTCAAAGTGCCGAACGAGAAGGTGCGCATCCTCACCGCCAATGTCGGCGGCTCCTTCGGCATGAAGAACATCAACTATCCCGAATACATGTGCATCCTGTACGGGGCGAAGGCGCTGGGGCGGCCGGTGAAATGGCTGGACGAGCGCTCCACCAGCTTCCTCTCCGACAGCCACGGCCGTGCACAGAAGATCCATGCGGAGCTCGCGCTCGATGCCGAGGGGCATTTCCTCGCGGCGAAGCTGTCCGGCTACGGCAATCTCGGCGCCTACATCACCGGCGTTGCGCCGGGGCCGCTCTCGCTGAACACCGGCAAGAATTTTTCCAGCGTCTATCGCACACCGCTGATGGCGGTTGACATCAAGACGGTGCTGACCAACACCACGCTGATGGGCGCCTATCGCGGCGCCGGCCGGCCGGAGGCGAACTATTACATGGAGCGGCTGATCGACCGCGCCGCCGACGAGATGGGCATCAACCGGCTGACCTTGCGCAAGCGCAATTTCATCAAGCCGAACCAGATGCCGTTCCCGGCCTCCTCCGGCGTTACCTATGACAGCGGCGACTTCCAGGCCGTGTTCAACAAGGCGCTCGAGATCTCCGACCACGAGAATTTCTCCAAGCGCAAGAAGGAGAGCAAGAAGGCCGGCAAGCTGCGCGGCATCGCAGTCGGCTCCTATCTCGAGGTCACCGCGCCGCCGAGCCCGGAGCTCGGCAAGATCGTGTTCGATGCTGACGGCAGCGTGCAGCTCATCACCGGCACGCTCGATTACGGCCAGGGCCATGCCACCCCGTTCGCGCAGGTTTTGTGCGAGCAGCTCGGCGTTCCCTTCGAGCGCGTCAAGCTGGTGCAGGGCGACAGCGACATCGTCCACACCGGCAACGGCACCGGCGGTTCGCGCTCGATCACCGCGAGCGGCATGGCGATCGTGGGCGCCGCCAAGCTTGTGATCGAGAAGGGCAAGCGCGCAGCCGCGCACATGCTGGAAGCATCCGAAGCCGACATCGAGTTCGCCGACGGCAGCTTCACCATCGCCGGCACCGACCGCAGCATCGACATCATGGAGCTCGCCAAGAAGCTGCATGACGGCAAGACGCCGGAGGGCGTGCCCGACAGCCTCGACGTCGACCACACCAGCGAGCCGGTGCCCTCGGCGTTCCCGAACGGCTGCCATGTCGCCGAGGTCGAGATCGATCCGGAGACCGGCGTGGTGCAGATCGTGCGCTACAGCGCGGTCAACGATTTCGGCACGGTGATCAACCCGATGCTGGTCGCGGGCCAGCTCCATGGCGGCGTGGTCCAGGGCATCGGCCAAGCGCTGATGGAGCACATCCGTTACGACGAGAGCGGCCAGCCGATCACGGGCTCGCTGATGGACTACGCCCTGCCGCGCGCCGAGGACGTGCCGAACATGGCGGTCGGCGATCACCCGGTGCCCGCGACGACCAATCCGCTCGGCAGCAAGGGCTGCGGCGAAGCCGGCTGCGCCGGCAGCCTGTCGACGGTGGTGAACGCGGTGCTCGATGCGCTCTCCGACTACGGCATCAAGCACATCGACATGCCGCTGACCCCGGAGCGGGTATGGCGCGCGATCCAGGAGGCGAAGACCAAAGCGGCGTAAGGGCGCAAGAGCCTACGCTCTCTCCGCCGTCATGGCCGGGCTTGACCCGGCCATCCACGTGTTAGGGGCGCCACGCCGCCTCTCCACATACAACTGTCATCGCCCGCGAAGGCGGGCGATCCAGTACTCCGAGGCAGCAGTGATTCACGGGTGGGCCGCGGCGTACTGGATGCCCCGCCTTCGCGGGGCATGACACCGCGTTTGAGGTGACAGGCTTGCCTCTTCCTGTGCCCTACGCCGCCTGCTCACGCGGCTGGTAGATCGCGGTGTGCTGGCAATGCGCCAGCGGCGTGGTGCCGTTGCCAACGACGAGCGCATCGAGCTCGACGAAGCGGTGGCCTTTCTTCTCGTAGTTCGCGGCGACTTTTGCCCGCGCGGTGATCTCGTCGCCGGTGCGCGCGGCGGACAGCAGCTGCATGCGGCTGCCGACGTGGATCCACGGGCCGAGGATGGTGTTGTCAACCAGCACGCGGTTCATCACCCGCTGGATCAGGCCGGGATGGCCGAGGCCCTCGCGCGCAAAGATCGGATCGGTCTCCCTGATATCGGCGAGATAATCGGCCGCATCCTGTCCCACCCAGCGGCGCGGGGTCGTGCCGAACCACTTGCCGGTCTCGAACGTCGCCGGGCTGACCGGCTTGCGCTCGATCACCGCGGGGACCTCGATGTAATCGCTCAATGAAACGACAGGCGCGGCCGCCGGCAGTGAGGCCGTCCCCGTCGCACACAGCTCGGTGCGGCTGAACACCTCGATCGTGAGCAGGCCGTTGTGCTCGGTCGCGTCGACATCGGCGCTCTCGCCGTCATAGACCGGCTTGATGAAGCGCGCCTCGACCAGCCCGCGCGACAAGAAATCGCGACCCCAGCGCGCCAGCGGCACGTGTATCATGTAGGCGAACACATCGACGCCCGGCACCAGCCCGCCCTCGAAGCCGAAACGGCGCGCCACCGTGTCGTCATGCATCTTGTTCTCGGACTGTTTTGCGGTGTTGTAGGCCTCGACGCGATAGGTTTCGAGCCGGTTCGGCATGGGCCGCTTTCCCTGTGTTCTCGTTGTTTCGGAGCGATCGTAGGCCCCAGGGAACACCGGTCAATCCCCTCGCCTTTGCGGCCCGAATGGGTTACCACGCGGCCAATGACTGACACCCCCACCCGCATCTATGTCGACGCCGACGCCTGTCCGGTGAAGGACGAAATCTACCGCGTCGCGCTCCGCCACGGCGTGCCCGTGAGCGTCGTCGCCGGCAACTTTATTCGAGTGCCCCACGATCCCCTGATCGAGCGCATTGCTGCCGGCGCCGGCATGGACGCGGCCGACGACTGGATCGCGGAACGCGCCAGGCCCGGCGACGTCGTCGTGACATCAGATATTCCGCTCGCGAGCCGCTGCGTGAAAGCGGGCGCCGACGTGATCGCGCCGAACGGAAAGCCGTTCACGGAAGAGTCGATCGGCATGACGCTGGCGGTGCGCAACCTGATGACGGATCTACGTTCGGCCGGCGAAGTCACCGGCGGCCCGCGCTCGTTCGCACCGCGCGACCGTTCCGCATTCCTCTCGGCGCTCGACCAGACGCTGCGCCGGATCCAGCGCCGCCGCACTGATGCGACCGCAACGAGCCAGAGCTGACCATGGCGCCGCCGCTGATCCAACTGAAAGACATCAGGCTGACCTTTGGCGGTACGCCGCTGCTGAGCGGTGTCGAACTCAATGTCGCGCCGAGCGAGCGCGTCTGTCTGATCGGCCGCAACGGCTCGGGCAAATCGACGCTGCTGAAGATCGCAGCGGGCCTCATCGAGCCCGATGGCGGCACGCGCTTCGTGCAGCCTGGCGCCACCGTCCGTTATCTGCCGCAGGAGCCGGATTTCGGCGAACTCAAGACCACGCTCGCCTATGTCGAGGCGGGGCTTGCGCCCGGCGACGACCAGCACCAGGCGCGTTATCTCTTGGAGCAGCTTGGCCTCACCGGCGAGGAGAATCCGCATAACCTCTCCGGCGGCGAGGCCCGCCGCGCGGCGCTCGCCCGCGTGCTGGCCCCCTCGCCCGACATATTGCTGCTGGATGAGCCGACCAACCATCTCGATCTCTCCACCATCGAGTGGCTGGAAAAGGAGCTCGACAGCCGGCGCAGCGCGCTGGTGCTGATCAGTCACGACCGCCGCTTCCTCACCAATCTCTCGCGCTCCACCGCATGGCTCGACCGCGGCCGGATCAAGCAGATCGACCGCGGCTTCGCCTCGTTCGAGAGCTGGCGCGACGAGGCGCTGGCGGAGGAAGAGCGCGACCAGCACAAGCTCGACCGCAAGATCGTCGACGAGGAGCATTGGCTGCGCCACGGCCTCTCCGGCCGGCGCAAGCGCAACGTCAAGCGGCTCGCCAATCTGCATGCGCTGCGCGACCAACGCCGCAATTATCGCGGCACCGCCGGCAGCGCCAATCTCGCAGCGGCGGAAGCGGAGCAATCGGGCAAGCTGGTGATCGAAGCCAAGGGCATCACCAAGGCCTATGGCGAGCGAAAGATCGTCGAGAATTTTTCCACCCGCATCCAGCGCGGCGACCGGCTCGGCATCATCGGCCCCAACGGCGCCGGCAAGACCACGCTGGTCAATCTGCTCACCGGCGGCGCGCAGTCGGATTCCGGCACCGTGCGGCTCGGCGCGAACCTCGAAATGGCGACGCTCGACCAGCACCGCGAAAGCCTCGATCCGAAATCGACGCTGGCGGAAGCGCTCACCGGTGGTCGCGGCGACCAAATCATGGTCGGCGGCAAGCCGAAGCATGTCGTTGGCTACATGAAGGACTTCCTGTTCGCGCAGGAGCAGCGCTGCACGCCGCTGGAGGTGCTCTCTGGCGGTGAGCGCGGCCGGCTGATGCTGGCCCGCGCGCTGGCAAAACCCTCGAACCTCCTGGTGCTGGACGAACCGACCAACGATCTCGACCTCGATACGCTCGACGTGCTCGAGGAGATGCTCGGCGATTACGAGGGCACGGTGATCCTGATCAGCCATGACCGCGACTTCCTCGATCGCGTCGTCACCTCCGTGATCGCGCCTGAGGGCAACGGCAAATGGATCGAATATGCCGGCGGCTACAGCGACATGCTGGCGCAGCGCGGCGCGGACCTGAAGCGCGACACGGCGAAGGCGCAAGCACCGGCAGAGAAGAAGGAGGAGCGCGCAGCTGCTCCCGCTGCCGCACCAAAACGGCGCCTCAGCTTCAACGAGAAGCACGCGCTGGAGACGCTGCCGAAGAAGATGGAAGCGTTGCAGGCCGACATCGCCAAGCTGCAGCGCGTGCTCGACGATCCCAACCTCTACGCCAGGGATCGTAAGACGTTTGACGACACCTCGGCCGCCATCGCCAAGGCGCATGAAGAACTGTCTACCGCCGAAGAACGCTGGCTCGAACTTGAAATGCTCCGCGAAGAGATTGAACAGGCTTAATTATGACCACTCCCCTCGCCGCAAAAATCGCCCGTGAATACGGGACCCCCTGCGCCGTCATCGACATGGACAGGGTCGAGCGCAACATCGCGCGGATCCAGAAGGCATGCGACGACGCCGGAATCGCAAACCGTCCCCACATCAAGACGCACAAGAATCCGACGATTGCGAAAATGCAGGTCGCGGCGGGGGCGAAAGGCATCACCTGCCAGAAGCTCGGCGAAGCCGAGATCATGGCCAATGCCGGCATCGACGACATCCTGATCAGCTACAATCTGCTGGGCGAAGAGAAGATGGCGCGGCTCGGCGCGCTGCAGGCGAAGGCGAACATGACGGTCGCCGCTGATAATTCGACCGTCGTTGCAGGGCTGCCCAAGGCTGCCGCCGCGTCAGGCCGTCCGCTCTCGGTCGTGGTGGAATGCGACACCGGCCGCAAGCGCGCCGGCGTCGAGACGCCCGCCGAAGCGATTGCGCTGGCACGCGAGATCGCCGGGTCCAAGGGGCTGCAATTTGCCGGCTTCATGCTCTATCCGACCGAGACCGGCTGGGCCGATGCGCAAAAGTTCTATGACGAGGCGCTGGCCGGCGTGCGTGCGCACGGCCTCGATGCCAAGATCGTGTCGACCGGCGGCACGCCGAACCTGAAGAACATCGGCAAGCTCAAGGGCGGTACCGAGCATCGCTTCGGCACCTACATCTATAACGACCGCATGCAGGTCGCAGCCGGCGTCGCCACCTGGGACGACTGCGCGCTGCACATCTATTCGACCGTGGTGAGCCGCGCCGCGCCCGAGCGCGGTATCCTCGATGCCGGCTCGAAGACGCTGACGACGGATACCGGCGGGCTCGACGGCCACGGCCTGATCCTGGAGCATCCAGAGGCGAAGATCGCGCGCTTTGCCGAGGAGCACGGCTTCCTCGACCTCTCCCGCAGCAACACGCGCCCCAATGTCGGCGACGTCGTCCGCATCGTGCCGAACCATGTCTGCGTCGTCGTCAACATGATGGACGAGGTGGTGATGGTGCGCGGCGAGGAGATCATCGGCACGCTGCCGGTGGCAGCTCGAGGGAAGCTGAGGTAGGGGCGCGCTGCTCCCACAGCCGTCATTGCGAGGAGCTCTTGCGACGAAGCAATCCAGACTACCTCCGCGGACGGATTCTGGATTGCTTCTACGCTCGCAATGACGGTGGTGAGCTAGCGAGCCATTTCAGCACCCCCCTGCCCGCCGCCCCGCCGGTCGCAAACGACGCCTGCAGCAGATAGCCGCCGGTCGGCGCTTCCCAGTCCAGCATCTCGCCGGCGGCGAACACGCCGGGTAGCTTGCGGATCATGAAATCGGCATCGAGTCCATCGAAGGAGATGCCGCCGGCGCTGGAAATCGCACGCGCGATTGGCGCCACGCCGGTGAGCTTGATCGGCACGGCGTTGATGAGCTCGGCCAATCGTCCGGGCGGCATCGCCGACAGCGACTGGCCCGTGCCGATTGCGGCCTCCTGCAACAACCCGACGGCGATGGGCGAGAGCTGCGCAGCCTTGCGCAGGAAGTTGGAGAACGACTGTTTGCCGCGCGAGGCGGACAGGCGCTTGACGAGTTCGGCCTCATCGACATCCGGGCGCAAGGCGACGTGCAGCACCGCCTCGCCATTCGCCGCGATCGCCTCACGCAATTCGGCCGACAGTGCATAGATCGCCCCGCCTTCGATGCCGGCCCGCGTGATGATTGCCTCGCCGCGCAGGCTGTGCGGGCCGAAGTTTAGCGCAATCCCCTTGAGCGGCTGCCCTTCGAAGCGGGACCGAAAGACATCGGACCAGGCGACGGTAAAACCGCAATTGGCAGGCCGTAGCGGCGATATCGCGATGCCTTTGTCCGCCAGAATTGTCGTCCAGCCGCCATCGGAGCCAAGCCGCGGCCAGCTTGCGCCGCCGAGCGCCAGCACCGTGGCGTCGGCCGCGATGGCCCGCGCACCGCTGGGTGTTTGAAACTGCAGCCGCCCCTTGTCGTCCCAACCGGTCCAGCGATGGCGAAAGGCGAACCGCACCCCGGCAGCATCGAGGCGCCGAAGCCAAGCGCGCAGCAAGGGCGAGGCCTTGAACGCCTTCGGAAACACCCGCCCGCTGCTGCCGACGAAAGTCGGCTCGCCCAGCGCCTCGCTCCAGGCGCGCAGCGCGTCGGGCGGAAACGCGTCGATGGCGGCCTTCAACTTCGGCGCCGCGGCCCGATAGCGCGCCATGAACTGCGGCAGTGGCTCGCTGTGGGTGAGATTGAGTCCACCGCGACCGGCCATCAGAAACTTGCGGCCGGCGGACGGCATCGCGTCGTAGACGGTGACGCGTGCGCCGCCCTGCGCCAGCACCTCCGCCGCCATCAGCCCAGCGGGACCTGCGCCGATGACGGCAATGTGGGATTCGGTTGCGGTCATGACGGGAGTTTAGGCCAGATTCTCGCGCCAGGCTCGTCATTCCGAGGCGCGTAGCGCGAGCCCCGGAATCCGGAATCCATTGGGCGGCAGAGTCAGTGGCGCGATGGATTCCGGGCTCGCCCTTCGGGCGCCCCGGAATGACTGTCGGGCTAAAGCTTGACCCCCGCCCGCACCGCGGCCTGCGCGACGTATTTCTGCGTCTGCTCGAACGCGCCGGTCAGCGCCTTGGCCTTCGACATGTCGCTGATCTCGGCAAAATGCGCGGCGACCGCATCCGGCGTCCATTCGGATTCCGGCAGGTTGATGCCCTCGCTCTCCAGAATCTTGATCACGGCGAAGGAGCCGGCGCCGGCGCCCATGATGGTGCGGGTCGGCGCATCCTCGCTGAGCATGTACTCGACCGCGGGCGTGATCGCGTTGGGCTTCATCAGTTGCAGCGCCTGCGGCGGCAGCAGCTCTTCGGTCATGCGGGTTGCCGCCGTCGGCGAGATGATGTTGACGCGGATGTCGTTCTTGCGGCCCTCTTCGGCGAGCACGTTCATCAGGCCGACCATGCCGGATTTCGCCGCACCATAATTGGCCTGGCCGAAATTGCCGTAGAGGCCGGAGGATGACGTCGTCAGCACGATGCGGCCGTAATTGCGGTCGCGCATGCCGGCCCAGGCCGCCTTGCAGCAATAGAAGGTGCCGACCAGATGCACATCGAGCACCTTCTGGAAATCGGCCGCTTCCATCTTGCCGAACGACTTGTCGCGCAGGATGCCGGCATTGGCGCACAGGAGATCGACGCTGCCCCACTCCTTGGTGGCGCGCTCGACCATGGCGGTGACCTGCTCGAAATTCGAGACGTCGGCGCCATCGGCCATCGCGGTGCCGCCGGCTTTGCGGATCTCCTCGACCACGGCCTCGGCCGGCGACAGCGAGCCGCCGGTGCCGTCACGCGCGCCGCCGAAATCGTTGACGACGACCTTGGCGCCGCGGCTGGCCAATCCCAGCGCATGCGCGCGCCCCAGACCATTGCCCGCGCCGGTGACGATGGCGACGCGTCCGTCGAACCTGATTGCCATGAGTGTGCTTCCCGAATGTTAGTCATGGCCGGGCTTGACCCGGCCATCCATCAAAATCGACAGGCTTTTGAGCAGCGATGGATGACCGGGTCAAGCCCGGCAACGACGCGTCAGGTCAGGCGAAATAGATCAACCCGAGCCATTCCGCGACCAGCGCGGGCTTGTCCTCGCCTTCGATCTCCACGGTCACGTTGGTGCGGGACTGCAATTCGTTCGGCTTGCGCAGCTTGGCTTCCGCCAGCACGAAGCGGCCACGAACGCGCTTGCCGGAGCGCACCGGCGAGATGAAGCGCAGCTTGTCGAAGCCATAGTTCACGCCCATCGTGGTGCCCGCGATCACGGGCATCACCTCATAGGACATGATCGACAGCAGCGACATCGTGAGGAAGCCGTGCGCAATCGTTGTGCCGAAGGCGGTTTCCTTCTTTGCCCTTTCAGGGTCGACATGGATGAATTGGTGATCCTCGATCACGTCGGCATAGGTGTCGATGCGGGGTTGATCGATCAAATGCCACGACGACACGCCGATCTCCTTGCCGACCATGGCCTGATAGGCCTCGAGCGTAATCGGCGGCTTCTTCCAGACTTCGTTCATTGGTAACTCCCCTCGCCGTCATTCCGGGGCGATGCGACGGGACCGCGCAAGCGCGGCCCGGAGCATCGAACCCGGAATCCATCGTGCCGCAGAGCTTGCTGCAAAATGGATTCCGGGCTCGCGCTCCGCGCGCCCCGGAATGACGAATTCCACTTAACTATCACCCCGTACCTTCGCCAGCTCCGGAAAATCCTCCTCGCGGAATTCCCGGCCGCGCAGCGGATCGGTGCGGTCGTCATCGCGCTCCAGCCTGCGTAGCTGCACGCGGCGGATTTTTCCAGAGATCGTCTTCGGCAGCTCGGTGACGATTTCGAGGCGGCGGATGCGCTTGAACGGGGCAAGGCGCACGTGCAGGTGCTCGAAGATCGACAGCGCCGTCTCCGGCGAGCGCTCCGCGCCCGACGTCAGCAGCACGAAGGCCTTGGGAATCGCGAGCCGGATCGGATCCGGGCTCGGCACCACGGCGGCCTCGGCGACGAGCTCGTGCTCGAGCAGCACGCTCTCGAGCTCGAACGGGCTGATGCGGTAGTCGGAGGATTTGAACACGTCGTCGGAGCGGCCGACGAAGGTGAGATAGCCATCCTCATCCGCGAACACGACGTCGCCGCTGCGATAGAGCTCGCCTTCCGCGCCGGACAATTTGCCGTCATCGCCCTGATAGCCCTGCATCAGGCCGGCGGGCCGGTTCACGCCGAGCACCAGGGTCACCTCGCCTTCCTTCGCCGGGTTGCCGTCGGCATCGCTGATCTGCACACGATACCCCGGCAACGGCCGGCCCATCGAGCCGATCTTGATTGGCTGGCCCGGCGAATTGCCGGCGAGTGCAGTCGTTTCAGTCTGGCCGTAGCCGTCGCGGATGGTCAGGCCCCAGGCGGCCTGTACCTGGTCGATCACTTCCGGATTGAGCGGCTCGCCGGCGCCGCAGACCTCGCGAAGCGACACCTTGAACGATGCGAGATTCTCCTGGATGAACAGCCGCCATACCGTCGGCGGCGCGCACAGGGTCGTCACACCACAGCGGCCGATCGTGGCGAGCAGGCCTTTTGCATCGAATCGCGGCTGGTTGACCACGAACACGGTCGCGCCTGCATTCCACGGCGCGAAAAAACAGCTCCAGGCGTGCTTGGCCCAGCCGGGCGACGAGATGTTGAGATGGACGTCGCCGGGCTTCAGCCCGATCCAATACATGGTCGAGAGATGGCCGACCGGGTAACTGCGCTGGCTGTGCCGCACCAGTTTTGGTTTAGCGGTCGTGCCCGAGGTGAAGTAGAGCAGCATCGGGTCGTCGGCCTTGGTCGGACCGTCAGGCGCAAAACTCTCCGAAGCGGTCGCCGCCTCGTCATAGGCCAGCCAGCCGCTGGAGGCCGTGCCGACCACGATGCGGACGATACTCTCGGTACCGAGGCTGGCGAATTTCGCGACCTGGTCCTCGGCGGCCACCACCGCCTTCGCCTTGCCGCGATCGAGCCGATCGCGCAGCTCGTCTGCGGTGAGCAGCGTGGTCGCGGGAATCACGACGACGCCGAGCTTCATCGCCGCCAGCATCGTCTCCCACAGCGGAACCACATTGCCGAGCAGCAGCAGGAGATGATCGCCGCGCTTCAAGCCCTGTGCGCGGAGGAAGTTGGCGACCTGGTTCGAGCGCTTCGAGAGAATCGCGAAAGAGAGCTTGGTCTGCCGATCCTGCGCGGCATCGACGATCCAGAGCGCGGGCCGGTCCTTGCTCTCCGCATTCGCCGCCAGTTCGGCGTCGAACCAGTCGAGCGCCCAGTTGAAGGGAACCGGATCGGGCCAGCGGAAGCCTTTGACCGCTGTCTCGTAATCCGTGCGGTGATTGAGCAGAAACGCGCGCGCTTCCTGAAATGTCGTCATCAAGTCTTCCCGGCCAGCCCCCTAACGTGCTTGATAATTCCGGAAAAATCCACCCCGCCCTGCCCGGCTGCGTCGAAAGACTGATAGATCTCCTGCGCATGCTTGCCGAGCGGCGTCGCCGCACCCGCAGCCTTCGCGGCGTCCTGCGCCAGCGTCAGATCCTTCACCATCAGCGCCGAGGCAAAACCCGGCTTGTAATCATTGTTGGCCGGCGAGGTCGGCACCGGGCCCGGCACCGGGCAATAGGTCGTCAGCGACCAGCACTGGCCCGACGAGGTCGAGGCGACGTCGAACAACGCCTGATGCGAGAGCCCGAGCTTCTCCGCCAATGCAAACGCCTCGCTGACCGCGATCATGGAGATGCCGAGGATCATGTTGTTGCAGATCTTTGCCGCCTGCCCTGCGCCGGCGCCGCCGCAATGCACGATCTTCTTGCCCATCTTCTCCAGCACGGGCTTTGCCACCGCGAACGCGCTCTCCTCGCCGCCGCACATGAAGGTGAGCGTGGCGCCCTTGGCGCCACCCGTGCCGCCGGAGACCGGCGCGTCGACCGAGAGCACGCCGTGCTTGGCGGCCAGCGCATGCGCCTGCCGCGCGCTCTCGACGTCGATGGTCGAGCTGTCGATGATCAGCGCGCCCTTGGTCATGGCTGGAACGACCTCGTTCCAGACGGAGAGCACGTGCTTGCCGGCCGGCAGCATGGTGACGACGACGTCCGCGCCCTTCACAGCACCCGCAGCGCTGTCGGCAATGCTGGCGCCGTCGGCCTTGGCTTGCGCGCGCGAGGCCTCGACGAGGTCGAAGGCGACGACCTTGTGGCCGGCCTTGACCAGATTGGCGGCCATCGGGCCGCCCATGTTGCCGAGACCGATGAATGCGATCGTGGCCATCTTCATTTCCTCCGCTTCAATCGTTGTTAATTGAACTTCAGCTCGTCGGTGCCGATCTCGGCGAAATATGCCGCCAAGATCTGCGGCGTCACATCCTCGATCCGCGGCGGCGACCACGACGGATTGCGATCCTTGTCGATCACCGCGGCGCGCACCCCTTCGCGGAAATCGTCGCTGCGGAAGACTTCCAGCGCGGCGCGATATTCGCGCACCAGGCACTCTTCCAGGCTCGATGATTTGCGCGCGAGCCGCAGCAAGTTCAGCGTCACCACCATGCCGCGCGGCGATTTTTCGTTGAGCGTCTTCAGCGTCGTCAGAGCGAATTCGGAGCCGTCACGCTTGAGCGCTGTGAAGATGTCTTCCATGCGGTCGAAGCCAAACAATGCGTCGATAGTCGGCTCTTTTGCGGCGACTGGTCCTGCGGTTTCACTGGTCGCAAAACCGTTGATGAGCTTGCTGACGTCGGCGGCGGTCGCGCCCGAGTGCAGCTTCGTCAGGGCTTCGCGCAGCTCCGGTAGCCTCACGGCCGGCACGACCCAGTCGGCGAACTTCGCATGGATCGCATCCGGCCCGTTCATGGTCTGGCCGGTCAGGCCGAAATAGGTGCCGATCTCGCCCGGCGAATGCGACAACAAATAGGTGCCGCCGACATCCGGGAAGAAGCCGAGCCCAACCTCGGGCATCGCCAGCTTGGTGCGATCGGTGACGACGCGGTGGCTGGCATGGGCTGACAAACCGACGCCACCACCCATCACGATGCCGTCCATGAAGGCAACATACGGCTTCGGGAACGTCTTGATCCGGGCATTGAGGATGTACTCCTCGCGCCACAGGATCTTGCCGAGGTCGCCATTGACTTTGGAGCTTTCCCAAAGCGTGCGGATGTCGCCGCCGGCGCTCAGGCCGCGCTCGCCGGCACCTTCCAGAAGGATCACGCTAACGGCGGGGTCAGATTCGAAACGGTGGAGCGCCTTGTCGATGTCGCGAAACATCTCCAGCGTCACGGCGTTGAGCGCCTTCGGACGGTTGAGGCGGATCACGCCGGCTGCGCCCTCGACACGGGCGATCAGGTCGCCCTCTTCCACGCCGCTCATTGCGCGCCCTCGATCAGTTTGCGCGCCACGATGAGCCGCATGATTTCATTGGTGCCTTCGAGGATCTGGTGCACGCGCAAATCGCGCACAATCTTCTCGATGCCGTATTCGCTGAGATAGCCGTAGCCGCCGTGCAGCTGCAGCGCCTGGTTGGCGACCTCGAAGCCGACATCGGTACCAAACCGCTTGGCCATGGCACACAGCATGGTGGCATCGGGGTCCTTGCGGTCCAGCGCTGCGGCGGCGCGCCACAAAAACGTGCGCGCGGCCTCGAGCTCGATTGCCATGTCGGCAAGGCGGAATTGCAATGCCTGGAATTCGTCGAGGCGCTTTCCAAACGCCTTGCGCTCCTTCATGTACGCGCGCGCCTTGTCGAGCGCTATTTGCGCACCACCGAGCGAGCACGCGGTGATGTTGAGGCGGCCACCATCGAGGCCTGCCATCGCGATCTTGAAGCCGGCGCCCTCTTCGCTGAGGCGGTTGGCGACCGGCACGCGGGCGTTCTCGAACATCACCGCACGGGTCGGCTGCGCGTTCCAGCCCATCTTGCGCTCATTGGCACCGAACGAGACGCCAGGCGTCTTGCCGTCGATGACGAGGGTCGAGATGCCGCCGGGACCATCGCCACCCGTCCTGACCATCGCGACCAGGAGGTCGGTGCCGCCGGCGCCCGAAATGAACTGCTTCTGGCCGTTGAGAACGTAGTGATCGCCATCGCGAACCGCGCGGGTGCGCAAGGCCGCCGCGTCGGAGCCGGCGCCCGGCTCCGTCAGGCAATAGCTCGCGATCAGCTCCATGGTGCAGAGCTTTGGCAGCCATGTGTGGCGCTGGGTGTCGCTGCCAAAGGCATCGATCATCCAGCTTGCCATGTTGTGGATGGAGATGAAAGCCGAGGTGGTCGGGCAGCCCGTCGCCAGCGCCTCGAAGATCAGCGCCGCATCGAACCGCGTCATCGCGGAGCCGCCGACATCGTCACGGATGTAGATGCCGCCCATGCCGAGCGTGGCAGCCTCGCGCATCACGTCGACCGGGAAATGCTTCTCCTCGTCCCAACGTAGCGCGTGCGGCGCAATCTTCTCCGCCGCAAACGCCAACGCCATGTCGCGGATTGCGATCTGATCCTCGTTCAGAGCGAACTGCATCGTTGCCGCCTACACTTTTGCTCCATCGTCATTGCGAGCGCAGCGAAGCAATCCAGCATCCCTCCGCAGAGACAGTCCGGATTGCTTCGTCGCACCAGCGCAAAATTGCTTCGCAATTTTGTCGCGGGCTCCTCGCAATGACGTTCAGAAAATCACTTCATCAGCGGGATCGAGAACTCCGCACCTTCCTTGACGCCGGACGGCCAGCGCGAGGTCACCGTCTTGGTCTTGGTGTAGAAGCGGACTGAATCCGGGCCGTGCTGGTTGAGATCGCCAAAGCCCGACTTTTTCCAGCCGCCGAAGGTGTAATAGGCGATCGGCACCGGGATCGGCACGTTGATGCCGACCATTCCGACGTTCACCTTGGCTGCAAAGTCGCGCGCGGCGTCGCCGTCGCGGGTGAAGATGGCAACGCCGTTGCCGTAGTCATGATCCGAAGGCAGCGCCAGCGCTTCCTTGTAGTCGTGCGCGCGCACGACCGAGAGCACCGGACCAAAAATCTCTTCCTTGTAGATCCGCATGTCCTTGGTGACGTTGTCGAACAGCGAACCGCCGAGATAGAACCCGTTCTCGTAGCCCTGCATCTTGAAGCCGCGGCCGTCGACAGCGAGCGTCGCGCCTTCCTTGATGCCGATGTCGATATAGCCTTTGACCTTCTCGACCGCCTCGCGAGTCACCAGCGGGCCGTAATCGGCCGACGGATCGATCGAGGTGCCGATCTTGAGGCTCTCGACGCGCGGGATCAGCTTTTCCATCAGCCGGTCGGCAGCGGACTTGCCGACGGGGACCGCGACGGATACGGCCATGCAGCGCTCGCCGGCCGAGCCGTAGCCGGCGCCGATCAGCGCGTCGACGGCCTGGTCCATGTCGGCGTCGGGCATGATGATGGCGTGGTTCTTGGCGCCGCCGAAACACTGGCAGCGCTTGCCGGTCTGCGCGGCACGCTCGTAGATGTAATGCGCGATCGGTGTGGATCCGACAAAGCCGATGGCCTTGATATCAGGATCGTCGAGGATGGCGTCGACCGCCTCCTTGTCGCCGTTGACGACGTTGAGGATGCCGGCCGGCAGGCCCGCCTCGATCATCAGTTCGGCAAGCAGCATCGGCACGCCGGGATCGCGCTCGGACGGCTTGAGGATGAAGGCGTTACCGCAGGCAATCGCCGGGGCAAACTTCCACATCGGGATCATCGCCGGGAAGTTGAACGGCGTGATGCCGGCAACGACACCGAGCGCCTGGCGCATCGAATAGATGTCGATGCCGGGGCCGGCGCCTTCGGTGTACTCGCCCTTCATCAGGTGCGGGATACCGCAAGCGAATTCCGCGACCTCGAGGCCGCGCTGGATGTCGCCCTTGGCGTCGGGCACCGTCTTGCCGTGCTCGCGCGCGAGCAGCTCGGCGAGCTTGTCGTAATCGCGCTGAACCAGCTCGACGAACTTCATCATCACGCGGGCTCGGCGCTGCGGGTTGGTCGCGGCCCATTCCGGCTGCGCGGCGCGGGCGTTCTCGACGGCGGCGCGGACCTCGGCCTTGGACGCCAGCGCCACCTTGGCCTGGACGTCACCGGTCATCGGCTCGAAAACGTCGGCGGTGCGGCCCGAGGTACCCTTGACCTCTTTGCCACCGATGAAATGTCCGATTGAACGCATGGAATGATCTCCTTCAGGCTCAGCTGATCGCTTTGACAAATCCTATTGACCTGCATTTTATAGGATTCAAGTCTGAGATAATGCACCATAGATGTGCGAAAATGCTGGATCAAGGCGCTATCGATTGGGACGACTTTCGCTTCGTGCTGGCCATCGTGCGGGGCGGCTCGGTGTCGGCGGCGTCAAAACAGCTCGGGGTCGACCATGCCACGGTGATCCGCCGGGTCGACCGGCTGGAGAAGCACCTCTCGGCCAAGCTGTTTGACCGGCGCAAGACCGGCTACCTCCTCACCGAGGCCGGCCAGCGCGTCGCCGACAGCGCGGAAGCCATGGAATCCACCATCGTCGCCAACCAGGAGCAGGTCGGCGGCTCCGTCGCACGGCTGACCGGCACGGTGCGGATCGGCGCGCCCGACGGCTTCGGCACCGCCTTCCTGGCACCGCGCCTCGCCCCCTTCGCCGACCGCTACCCCGACCTCGACCTGCAACTTGTGGCCACCGCGCGGCTGTTCAGCCTCTCCAAGCGCGAGGCCGACATCGCCATCAGCCTGACCATGCCCAAGGAAGGCCGCATCGTCGGCCGCAAGCTGCTCGACTACCGCCTCGGGCTCTATGCCGCGCCGGCCTATCTCGACCGCTTCCCTGGGATCGCCTCGCGGCAGGACCTGCTGCAGCACCGCTTCGTCGGTTACATCGAGGAATTGCTGTTCACGCCGGAGCTCGACTATCTGCCGCAGGTGTCGCCGAAGATTTCAGCACGTTTCCGCAGCGCCAATCTGATCGCGCAGCTCAATGCCACGCTCTCGGGTTTCGGCATCGCGGTGCTGCCGCACTTCATGGCGACCGACTATCCGCAGCTTGTTCCGGTGCTGCCGGAGGAGATCTCGATCACGCGCACGTTCTGGATGCTGATGCACGCCGACAGCAAGGACCTCGCGCGGATCAGGGCCGTGGCGGATTACATCAGCGAGATCGTGGAGCGCGAGCGGGCGTTGTTTGCGGGACGGTGAGCGCCGCTCTCGTAGGGTGGGCAAAGCGAAGCGTGCCCACCGTGTTAGCCCCGAACGCGGAGAGATGGTGGGCACGGCGCTGACGCGCCTTTGCCCACCCTACGGCATCTCGCTAATTCTGCTTCACCTTCTTGACCGCGACCTTCGGCTCGCGCTTCGCGCCGTCGAGCGCGCTGTCCCGGCCCGCCTTCAGCACCTCGTCCGACAGCTCGCTTGACCCCGCGATGCGCGCCAGCAGCATGGTGCCGGCCATCGTGGCCAGCGTCGCAATCGCCTGTTTTCGTGCGGCCTTGCGCGGCATGTTCGGGATATAGTCGGTCATCATCTCGATCATCTCGTCGAGCTTGCCGGCGAAGGCCTTGCGCGTCTTCGGGCTCTCGCGGGCGATCTCGGCGCCGAGCGAGGGGATCGAGCAGCCATGGCCGGGATTGTCGCGATGCAGCGCGGAGAGATAGCTCTCCGCGATCAGCGCCAACCGCTTTTCAGGAGCGGCCTCGCCGGTGAGCTTGCGCCAATGCTCCATCGAGCGATCCATGGCGTAGGCAAAGGCCTCGATCACCAGCGCCTCGCGGGAATCGAAATGCGCGTAGAAACCGCCATGGGTCAGGCCCGCCTCCTTCATGAGGTCGGCGACGCCGATGCCGTGGGCGCCCTTTTCGCGCAGCCGCACGGAGGCCTTCTTCACGATGCGATCGTGGGTTTCCTGCTTGTGTTCCCGGGAATAGCGCATGCGCATCTCATTGAATGTCGAAGATCATCTCATAACACGCAAATGCCGCGAACGGCGCATTAATTCGCAGTTATATTGTTGCCGATCATAGAAAAGGTTGCAGTTGCATGCACCGCCAGCGCGCCCTTCCCGTCGCGAACGAAGCCTTCGCTATAGCTGGTCTGGCGCCCCAGCTTGATCACCTTGCCTTCGGCCGAGATCAGGCCCGAACGGACCGAGAGCGGACGCAGGAAAGTCAGTTTCAGGTCGAGGGTCACGGAGCCCTGCCCGGGCTCCAGCCGGGTCGAGATCGCGCACCCCATGGCCGTATCCAGCAACGCCGCGGCGGCCGCGCCGTGCAGGAGGCCGATGGTATTTTCGAGATCTTCACGCGGCTCCAGTTCCATGACGACCCGGCCCGGCTCGACCACGGCCATCATGAAGCCGATCAGCTTTGCGAAGGGCGGCGGCGGCAGGCGGCCGTCGCGAGTGCCCAGCATGGCGTCCATGCCCGACAGGCCCATCACCACTTTCGCAACCGGTGCAGGCGCCTGCCAATCCACCACGCGCTCGCGCCGCTGCGCCGGCGAAAACAGGTCGAGTTGATCGGGCTGGGTCATGACGGCCTCGTTATATGACATATGTCATACTATGCCACGGACTTCCCGCTGGCAACTCCGTTCCCCGCCCGCTTGACAACCCGGGCGTTTCGGCCCGGAAGTGGCTTCGACCCGGCGCCCTGCGCCTGTCCACGAACCCTTCGGGATGCATGATGGAAATGCTCAACCACCACTGCGGCGTGACGCGTGACGCGCGCGGCGTCGTTCATGTCGCGATCTGCAACGCCGGCCCACTCAACATTCTCGGCTCGCCCGTGACCGACGCCGTGCGCGAAGGCTTGCAGCGGCTTGCCAGCGACCGCGACATCCGCGTCGTGGTGCTGCGCGGCCAGAGCGAGAAGAGCATGATCGGCGGCGCCGACATCAAGGAGATGGCCAAGCTCGACCAGAAGTCGGCCGAAGCCTTCATCAGCCGCCTGCGCGATCTCTGTGAGGCCGTGCGCGCCTTCCCGGCTCCCGTGATCGCGCGCATGCCCGGCTGGTGCCTCGGCGGCGGGCTCGAGGCCGCCGCCGCCTGCGACTTCCGCATCGCCGCGCATGATGCGCATTTCGGCATGCCGGAGGTGCGCGTCGGCATCCCCTCGGTGATCCATGCCGCGCTGCTGCCGCGCCTGATCGGCTGGGCCCGCGCGCGCTGGCTGGTGATGACGGCGGAGAACATCGACGCACCAACGGCGCTCGCGTGGGGCCTGGTCGACAAGGTCGCGCCGGAAGGCGGGCTGGATGCCGAAGTCGAGCACGTCGTGAAGGCGCTGCTCGCATGCGGCCCCGAGGCGCTGCGCTCGCAGAAGGCACTGCTGCGGCAATGGGAGGAATTGCCGCTGACGGAGTCGGTGAATTTGAGCGTGAAGGTGTTCGGCGAGTCGTTCCTGACGGATGAGCCGACGCGGCTGATGCAGGCGTTCGTGAACAGGAAGCGGTAGGCGGCAGGCCCCGCGCGACGGGGCGCGGCTTATTTGTTGCACCCACCTGAAAATTACCCTGTCGTCCCGGCGAAGGCCGGGACCCATACGCCGAGAAGAAGTTGGGACGAGAAGCTCGTAACTACTAGTCTTCGTCCAATTTGACTCGGTGGA
>NZ_PSRT01000140.1 GCF_004212635.1 Bradyrhizobium genosp. SA-3
TGGGTCGCCCGGTCAAGCCGGGCGACGACACCGTACTTGCGGCAGCTATTTAGGCCTCACGCACCATTGAGGAATTGAAGCGGGTCAACCGGGCTCGATCCCTTACGGATCTCGAAGTGGAGCTGCGGCGACGCCACTTCCCCGGATTGACCCGACTTGGCAATGACCTGACCGCGCTTGATGGTATCGCCGCGCTTCACCAACAGCTCACTCGCATGGGCATATGCGGTGACGTAGCCGTTGGAGTGCCGAACCAGGACCAGATTGCCGTAACCTTTCAGCTCGTTGCCGGAATAGGCGACGACGCCGTCTTCAGCCGCCTTGACCGGCGTCCCCTCGGGCACCGCGAGGTTGATGCCGTCATTGGACTTGCCGTTGGTCTTGGCGCCGTAGCTCGTGACCACCTTGCCGCGCACCGGCCAGCGGAAGGTCGGCAGCGCGCCGGTGGCCTCCGCAGCCTTGGCCGGCGTCTCGGCAGGCTTCTCTTCGACATTGGCCGTGGCTTGGGCCAGACGCGCGCTCTGCACCGGCGCGGCGGCAGCTGCCATCTTGGTAGCAGGCGCCGGAGCGGCTGCCACGGGCTGGAGCGTTCCCACAACCGGAGCAGCCGCGACCGGAGCCGGAGCAACCGGCACCGCGACGGCGGCAGTCTTGGCGCCCGGGACGGTCAGCTTGGTGCCGAGCTTGAGCTTGGCCGAGGGGTCGAGGCCGTTCGCACGGGCGAGCTCGGCCGCCGAGATGTGGTTCTTGCGCGCGATGCTGGCGAGCGTGTCGCCGCGGTTGACGAAGTGCGTGCTCGGCGGAGCAGCGACGGCAGCAACCGGCTTCGCCGCAGGCGCCGCCGCGACGGGAGCCATCGCCGGCGCGGGCGCAGCGGCCGTGGCCGGATGCGGGATGATCAGCTGCTGGCCGGGCGAGAGCGTGCGCGGGCCCTTGTAGCCGTTGGCAGCGAGGATCGCCTGCGGCGTGACATGATAGCGCTTGGCGAGCACGTCGAGCGTGTCGCTGGTGCCGACGATGATCTTGGTGCCGCCGGCCGGCTGGGCCGCAGCAACCGAGCGCGGCGGCACGGTCGCCGTGGTCTCGAGGTGCGGCTGCGCCGGGGGCGCGTAGGAGCCGACGCCGCGCCCGCCACCGGACACTCCGCCGCCAGAGGCAACGGGATAGGATTGCGGGGTGGACACCGCGGGCGGAGGCAGGGGCTGGGACTGATAGGAACCGGGCTGCGTCTGCGGCCGCGCATATTGCGGCAGCTGCGGCGGTGGCGCCTGCTGCACCGAACCGGTGGATTCCGAGGCGAAGGGATTGGAGAAATTCGACTGGGAGAGTCGCGACGACATGTCGGCGCTGCACCCTGCAAAACTGAAGGAGATCAGCGCCAGCACCGCGACTTGCGGCACGCGGCGCGAGTAAAGCAACTCGGCGACAGCGGACATGGTTACTCACTCGTACGCAACAGAACTGGTGTTTTAAGTAAACACGCGCCGAGTAAATAACGGCTTAACCCTCCTAATAAGATGTTGGCGGCACAGCCAATCCGGAATTCTACAGCTCTCGCGCCACGCCAGGCAGCGCCGGCACGAAGCGGACGTCGACGAGTTCCTTGCGCTCGATCCCCGCCTCGGTGCGGCTGAGGCGGGTCAGCGTCTGCACGCCCTGATGCGGACCGACCGGTGCGATCAGGATGCCCCCGATCTCGAGCCGTTCGATCAGGTTCTCTGGAATCCGCTCCATCGCGGCGGTGACGATGATGCGGTCGAACGGGCCGATATTGGCCGGCAGATTGAGGCCATCGCCCAGCATCACCTCGACATTGTGGCAGCCGAGTTCTTCGAGCCTGGCGCGTGCGGTATCCGCGAGCTTGCGGTAGCGCTCGACCGTGAGCACCTGCCCTGCGAGCCGCGACAGCACGGCGGCCTGATAACCGGAGCCGGTGCCGATCTCGAGCACGCGGTGCCGCTTCTGGAGCTGGAGCTGCTCGGTCATGTAGGCGACGACGAAGGGCTGGCTGATGGTCTGCCCGCAGGCGATCGGTAGCGCACTGTCGCGATAGGCGCCGTCGCGGTCGGCGTCGTCGACGAACAGCTCGCGCGGCACCTCCTCCATGGTCCGCAGCACGGCCTGATTGCTGATGCCCCGGCGCCTCAGCGTGAGCTGAAACATCATCTTTTCGGGCGGGGGCTGATGGGAGGTCATTGCTGCCAATGCTGTGTTGTCAGGCCCGTTAAGTCGCCAACCCGGGCGCGAGAATCTTGTTCCTTGGTCGGGAACCCATGATACCATTCGGCTGGATATTTAATCACAGATTGGCGTGCAACAGGCCAGTCGTGATCGCCATTTTCAAGTATCCGTTCGTCAAAACGCGCATTGCGTCGATTCATGTTATCTGCGAACGTTTTTTGGAATGGGCAAGGACTCGACCATGACCGCGACGGGGCTTTCCGGCCGCTCTGTATTCCTCGTCGAAGACGAGGTGATGATCAGGATGATGGTTGCGGACATGCTCGAAGAGCTCGGCTACAAGGTCGCTGCCGAGGCCGGCGACATCACCGAAGCCATGCGGCTCGCCCAGGCGACCGAGTTCGACATCGCCATTCTCGACGTCAACGTCAACGGCAAGGTCATCTCGCCGGTGGCCGATGTCATCAGGGCGAAAGGCTGCCCCTTCATCTTCGCCACCGGCTACGGCTCCTCCGGCCTGCCCGAACAGTACCGCGATCGGCCGGCCATCCAGAAGCCGTTCCAGCTCGATGCACTCGGCAAGACCATCGAAGCCGCGCTTCGCAACGGCTAGAGCATGATCCGGAAAAGTGTGCAGCGGTTTTCCGAAAAGATCATGCTCAAACATTGACCTAAGGCGCGATGACGATTCATCCTGATCTCATTGCGCCTTAGGCGCTACTTCAGCGTCGCGCTCAATTCGTCTGAAAACGCTTCGTTGGTGCGGTCGAGCCTGAGCGGCGTCACCGAGACGTAGCGCTCGCGAAGCGCCGCGAGATCGGTGCCGTCTGCGGGCGTGTCCATCATCGCCGTGCGTTCGAACCCGATCCAGAAATAGGGATTGCCGCGGCCGTCCCTGCGCTCGTCGATCCTGAGGAAGCCGAGATTGCGCTTGCCCTGGCGCGTGACGCGGATGCCGAGCACATCCTCCGGCGCACACGACGGGAAGTTGACGTTGATCACCGTGTCTTTCGGGACGCCGGCGGCGATCACCTTGCGCAGGATATCGGGCCCGAACTTGCGGGCGGTGTCCCACGGCGGTCGCTCGCGGGTCTCAACGCTGAACTCCTGCGACAGAGCGAACGACGGCAGCCCCAGGATGGTGCCTTCCAGCGCGCCGGCGATGGTGCCGGAATAGACCACGTCTTCGGCGACGTTGCGCCCCTTGTTGACGCCGGATAGCACGACATCCGGCAATTTGGGCCCGAGGATGTGGCGCGCGCCCATGATGACGCAGTCGGTCGGTGTGCCGCGCACGGCGAAGTGCCGTGGGCCGACCTCGCGCAGGCGCAACGGATCATTCAGCGACAGCGAATGCGACACGCCGGACTGGTCGAGCTCCGGTGCCACCACCCAGACGTCGTCGGACAAGGCGCGCGCGATCTCCTCCACGACCTTGAGGCCGGGGGCGTGGATGCCGTCGTCATTGGTGCAGAGAATACGCATGCGAAAGGTCGATTCCAGAAAGCGGGTCTGAGCCGTCTTATCCGGCTCCGCCCAATCAGGCAAACTGGCCGATTGGGTCCGGTTGGCCCAGGTTCCCGGCTTGATCCTGCTACCGGCGGATGCGCCATTGCGGCAGGAAGCGTGCCAGCCGGCCCTCGGCATGCAGCTGCATCGCCGGCACGACCGGGCTCTCGACGGGATTTTCGATCACGCCGAGTGCCTCCAGCTGCGCGACGAACGGCTCGGACACCGGCGCCTGCGGAAAGCGTTCGCGCGCGACCGTCAGCGCCTTGTCGAAATCCGCTGCATTGATTCCGGGCTTCGCCCGCCGGCTCCGCACGAGATCGTCGTCCCAGAGCCGCGCGATCTCGATGTCGAGCACACCGCGCAGGCGCTGATCGACGGCCTGGATGCCGGCCCCCGTCACCGCCCATTGTCGGCCGACCCAGAAGATGTCGCGGTGCAAGGCCATGAATGGTGGGTTCGCGTTGAGGGGCCGGCAGGATAGCCTGCCGCCCGATCTTCGCAACCCTACTCGCGCGCGACCACCTTCAGCCCGCCCATATAGGGCTGGAGCACACTGGGAACCGCGATCGAGCCATCCTCCTGCTGATAGGTCTCCATCACCGCGATCAGCGCGCGGCCGACCGCGGTGCCGGAGCCGTTCAGCGTGTGCACGAAGCGCGGCTTGCCGTCCGGCCCGCGCGAGCGCGCATCCATGCGCCTTGCCTGGAAGTCGCCGCAGACCGAGCAGCTCGAGATCTCGCGGAACATGCCGCCGTCGCCCTGCCCGGGCATCCAGACCTCGATGTCATAGGTTTTCTGCGACGAGAAACCCATATCCCCTGCGCAGAGCGTCATCACACGGTAATGCAAGTCGAGCTTCTGAAGCACCTGCTCGGCGCAGGACAGCATCCGCTCCAGCTCGTCCTTGCTCGCTTCCGGCGTCGTGATCGAGACCAGTTCGACCTTGGTGAACTGATGCTGGCGGATCATGCCGCGCGTGTCGCGCCCCGCGGCGCCGGCCTCGGCGCGGAAACACGGCGTCAGCGCGGTAAGGCGCATCGGCAATTGCTTCTCGTCGAGAATGGATTCGCGCGCGAGGTTGGTGAGCGACACTTCTGCGGTCGGGATCAGGCCGAGGCGCTCGGTCTTCAGCCGCTCATGGTCGGGCGCAGCCAGCAGTTCGCCCTTGATCGCCCAGAACTGGTCGTCCTCGAATTTCGGCAGTTGCCCCGTACCGAACATCACCTCGTTGCGTACGAGCAGCGGCGGATTGATTTCGGTGTAGCCGTGCTCGGTGGTGTGCAGGTCGAGCATGAACTGACCGATGGCGCGCTCGAGCCGCGCCAGCCCCTTCTTCAGCACGACAAAGCGCGCACCGGAGAGCTTTGCCGCGGCCTCGAAATCCATATAGCCGAGCGCGGTGCCGAGATCGTCATGCAACTTCGGCGCAAAGCTGTAGTTGCGCTTGTTGCCGAACAGGTGGTGCTGCACGTTGCCGTGCTCGTCGACACCATCGGGGACTTCATCGAACGGAATGTTCGGAATTGCCGACAGCTCTTTCGTCAGCTCATCGTCGGCTGCTTTCGCGGCAGCTTCGAGCTGCGGCATCGTGGTCTTCAGTTCGGCGACCTCGGCCATCAGCTTGGCGGCGCGTGCCTCGTCCTTGGCCTTCTTGGCATCGCCGATTTCTTTCGAGGCCGCGTTGCGCCGCGCCTGCGCCTGCTCGGAGGCCAGAATCGCCGCACGCCGCTTCTCGTCGATCGCGAGCAGCGAGGCCGACATCGGCTTCAGGCCGCGCCGTGCGAGGCCGGCGTCGAAGGCTTGCGGATTGTCGCGGATCGATTTGATGTCGTGCATGGCTGTGGTCCTGGGGAGCGCGTCAACATACAACGGCAAATGTTGTACGTCAGCGCGTCCCCTAGCACAGCTGTCATCATCCGCGAAGGCGGATGATCCAGTATTCCAGAGACGGCAGTGATTCCGCGATAGGCAGCGGCGTACTGGATTCCACGCTGGAGCCTGTCATCGGGCTCGCCGAAGGCGAGACCCGGTGGCGGGGAATGACGGCGGAGATCGGAGCGCTCTACTCCGCCGGCTTGGCCGGCGTCGACACGTCGGTACCGGTGGCCTGCGAGGCCGCCGCCTTCTTCTCCACCATCGCCACCGCGATGATCGAACCCTCGTAGAGCGCCAGCAAGGGAATCGCCAGGGAGCACTGGCTGAGCACGTCAGGCGGCGTCAGCACGGCCGCGATGACGAAGGCGATGACGATGAAATAGCGGCGCTTCTCGCGCAGCATCTTCGATGTGATGATGCCGATCCGCCCGAGCAGCGTCAGGATCACCGGAAGCTGGAAGGCGATGCCGAAGGCGAAGATCAGCGACATCATCAGCGACAGATATTCGCCGACCTTGGGCAAGAGCTGGATCTGCGCGGTCTCGTCGCTGCCTGCCTGCTGCATGCCGAGCGAGAAGCGGACCAGCATCGGCAGCACGACGAAATAGACCAGCGCCGCGCCCAGCACGAAGAAGAACGGGGTCGCGACCAAATACGGCAGGAAGGCCTGCTTCTCGTGTTTGTAGAGACCGGGCGCCACGAACTTGTAGATCTGCGTCGCGACGATCGGGAACGAGATGAAGCCGGCGCCGAACAGCGCGAGCTTCAGCTGGGTGATGAAATATTCCAGCAGCGCCGTGTAGATGAACTTGGAATTCTCAGGACCCGCGACCCACACGAACGGCCAGACCAGCACGTTGTAGATCTGCTTGGCGAAGAAGAAGCAGAAGATGAAGGCAACGCCAAAGCCGAGCAGCGCCTTGATCAGCCGCGACCGCAGCTCGATCAAATGGTCCATCAAGGGGGCTTTGCTGGCCTCGATATCGGCGTCGGTCATGACGCTTTGGCGTCCTTGATCGCCTCGGATGGCGCGGTGTCTTGCGCGACGTGGGCCTGCTCGACCTCACGGGTGATCGCGAGCGGCTCGTTCGCTGCCGCATGCGCCTCGGCTTCCATGAAGGTCGCGGGCGTCGGGGCTTCCGGTGTCGTTGGCGTCATCGGCGCTTCACTTGAAGTCGCCGACGGTTCGGCGGCGCTGATGGCTGGCGTCTCGGCCGGCTTGTCGAGCGCATCGACGCGGAGCGCATCGCTGACGTCCTTCTGAAGCGAGGTCAGCGGATTGAAGCCGGTCGCGGCTTCCTTGACCTCGTCAAAGCTCTTCTTGAGGTCGGCCATCTCGGCCTCGCGCATCGCTTCCTGAAACTGACCCTGGAATTCGGCGGCCATCTTGCGGGCCTTGCCCATCCACTGCCCAACCATGCGCAGCACGCCCGGCAGCTCCTTCGGGCCGATGGCGATAAGGGCCACGACCCCGATGAGGACCAGTTCACTCCAGCCGATGTCGAACATGAGGTCTTCCGTTCACGCCAGCCGCAACCGGCCCAATCCCTCGCGCGCAGGATCGGGGCTACCCGCGTCTCGCATGCTCTCTGGCTCAGACGGCCTTGCTGCCGACGTCGGACCGTGCCGCGGTCGGCGCGGCGTTGTTGTGCTCGATGGACTTGTTCGGCTCAGGCTTTTCAACGGGCTTGTCGTCGTCCTGCATGCCCTTCTTGAATGCCTTGATGCCCTGCGCCACGTCGCCCATCAGATCCGAAATCTTGCCGCGGCCGAACAGCAGCAGGACCACTGCGATCACCAAGATCCAGTGCCAAATGCTGAGTGAACCCATCCTGCAACCCTCCAAACGCGCATGGCCGGGGACCCGGCCGATCTTCACCGAAACCTAGGCTTGGCGGGTCTCAAAAACAAGGACCAAGGCAGCGCCAATTCGCTGTTGGCACTACGCAATCTTGCTAGTGTTAACTGCTCGCAGGGATCCGTGAACGGACCGGCGTCACTCTTCAGTGCCGCCTTCGCCGCCACCCTCATTGCCGCCTTCCGGCGCCTCGGGCTCGACCGCCGGCGCCAGCGCGAGATCGAGGTCTTCGCCCGGTTCCAACGGATCCTCGTCTTCACGCAGCGCCGGGTCATCCGACGGCGTCGGCACGCTGAATCCGGTCGGCAGGCGCGAATCCAGCAGGCCCGTGCCCTTCAGCTCTTCGAGGCCCGGCAGATCGCCGAGCTGTTCCAGGGTGAACTGCGACAGGAAGTCCTCGGTGGTTCCGAAGGTCAAGGGGCGGCCGGGCGTCTTGCGCCGGCCGCGCGGCTTGATCCAGCCGGTCTCCAGCAGCACGTCCAGCGTGCCCTTCGAGGTGACGACACCGCGGATCTCCTCGATCTCGGCGCGCGTCACCGGCTGGTGATAGGCGATGATCGCCAGCACCTCGATTGCCGCACGCGACAGGCGGCGGGTCTCGGTGCTCTCCCGCGTCATCAGCCAGGCGAGATCGCCGGCGGTGCGGAAGGTCCATTTATTGGCGACGCGCACGAGGTTCACGCCGCGCGAGGCATAGTCGGCCTGGAGCTGCTCGAGCGCCGCCTTGACATCGACGCCATCCGGCATCCGCTTGGCCAGCGTCGCGGTATCCAGCGGTTCACTCGAAGCGAACAGCAGCGCTTCCAGCAGCCGCAATTCCTCGGGACGCGCCTGGGATTCGTTGTCCATCGGCTCGGCCTCTTCTACCCGCACTTCAGCCAGGCTTGCCATGGCAGATTCTCCTTCTTGCACTTAACCGACCGGCGCATCGGGCGCCGGAGCTGCGTCCGGAACCGGTTTAGGACGCCCCTTCCGGAAATAGATGGGCGCAAACGCCTCTTTCTGGTTCAGCTCGAGCTGACCTTCGCGCACCAGTTCAAGCGCGGCGGCAAAGCTAGAAGCGAACACCGTCGCGCGCTGCGTCGGATCGGCGACATGCCGGATCAGGAAGTCGTCGAGAACGCCCCAGTCATCCTGCTCGCTGATGCTGCCGACCAGCCGCTCCAGCGTGGCGCGCGCCTCGGCGAGCGACCACACCGTGCGCTTGGCCAGATGCACGCTCGCCAGCACGCGCGACTGCCGCTGCGCGGCATAGGCGGTGAGCAGGTCGTACAACGTCGCCGTGTATTTCGGATGCTTGATCTCGGCGATCTGCTCGGGCTCGCCGCGCGGGAAGATGTCGCGCTGCAATTGCGGCCTGTTCATCAGCCGATTGGCGGCTTCGCGAATGGCTTCCAGCCGGCGCAGCCGGTTGGCAAGCGCAGTCGCCATCTGCTCGGCGCTTGGGCCTTCCGCACTCGGCGGCTCCGGCAGCAGCAGGCGCGACTTCAGGAAGGCGAGCCAGGCCGCCATCACGAGGTAATCAGCAGCGAGCTCCAGCCGGATCTTCCGCGCAGCTTCGATGAAGTGGAGATACTGGTCCGCCAGCGCCAGGATCGAAATCTTGGCAAGGTCGACCTTCTGCTGCCGTGCCAGTGCGAGCAACAGGTCAAGCGGGCCCTCATAGCCTTCGACGTCCACGACCAACGCCGGCTCACCCTCGGCGAGCTCTGCGGGCCGCCCGGTTTCAAACGATAGGATTTCTGCGGTCATGCGGATGCCGTGTTTGCCCGTGCGATCAATGCGTCCAATTCCGCGCGTGCGGTCGCCCGGTCGAACGGCTGCGGCGGCTTGCGTGCGGCGAGCGCGGCTTTCGCCCGCTCCAGTGCCCTGCCGGACAGTTCGGGTGTCTGACCGGCGACGTCGCGCATCTCCTCGATGTTGCCGTTGCAATGCAAGGCCACGTCGCAGCCGGCCGCGAAGATGGCGCGGGTCCGCTCGGCGATATTCCCCGACAGCGCGTTCATCGACACGTCATCACTCATTAACAAACCCTGGAACCCGATTGCGCCGCGAATCACGTCAGCAATCATTGTCGCAGATGTCGTCGCCGGATGGGCCGGGTCGACCGCGCTAAACACAACATGTGCAGTCATGGCCATCGGCAGGTTCGAAAGCGGCTTGAACGCGGCGAAATCGGTCCGTTCCAGCTCGTCCCGGGGCGTATCGACCGTCGGCAGCTTGAAATGGGTGTCGGCGGTGGCCCGGCCATGACCGGGGATGTGCTTGAGAACCGGCAGCACGCCGCCCTGCTCCAGCCCCTCGGTGACTGCACGGGCAATCGCCGCGACCTTGCCCGGCTCAGTGCCGTAGGCCCGATTGCCGATGACCGCATCGGCACCCGGCACCGGCACGTCAGCGAGCGGCAGGCAATCCACGGTAATGCCGAGATCGGCAAGATCGGCCGCGATCAGGCGGGCACTGAGGCGCGCCGCAGTGAGCCCGAGCGCCGAATCAGTGTCGTACAAATTCGCGAATACGGCCCCCGGTGGATAGACCGGCCAGTGCGGCGGCACCAGCCGTTGCACCCGTCCGCCCTCCTGATCAATCAGGACGGGCGCGTCGGCGGCATTCGCAACCGCCCGCAATTCCGCAACCAATGCAGCAACTTGAGCCGGTGTCGCGACATTGCGCTTGAAGAGGATGAAGCCCCATGGTCGTTCGGCACGGATAAACTCCCGCTCGGCGGCGGTCAGTTCCGTTCCGGATACGCCGGTAATGAAGGCCCGCGTGCTCATAACGGCCGATTAACCCTGCCCCGCGAGGGGGTCAAGGAAACGGCCGTTAATTCCTCTGGACGAAGCAGGCGGACAGGCCTGCGGACTTGAGGCTGTTGCATGCCTGCGTCGCCTCCTCGGCCGAACCATAGGGACCGGCGAAGGCGCGGTAGACGATGCCCTTGCCCTTGTCGGTCAGGTCGACGCGCTTGATCACCGGCGAGCGGGATCCGAGCACGCTGCCATACTTGCTCTGAAGCACCCGATAGGATGCGGCGGCGCTGTCCTCGCTCTGCTGCGAGGAGACCTGCACGATGTAGCCGCCGCCGCTGCTGGCGGGGGCAAGTTGCGTCGGGTTAGTCGCAGCCATCCGCTGCGGAGGCTCGGCCGTCGGTCCCGATTGCGGCGCAAGCGACATAGGCTGGTTGGCGCTGGCATTGGCCGAGGTCGGCGGATTGCGCGGCGCGATCGGTGCAGGCGGTGCGGCAATAGGTTTTGGCGCAGTTGCCGGCTTGGCGGCTGCCGCCGATTGCGGGGCGGCGCTATCGGTCTGATCGCCCTTCACGGCCACCGTCCTGATCGAACGCGGCGAATTGTTCGGCAGGGTGCCGTTGCTCGGTGTCGGCCCCGCGCTCGGCGGCGGCACCGTCGATGGCGACACGCTCGCCACCGACGGCGGGTTCGCATTCTGGTTCAGCGGCGGGAACACCACGCGGGGTCCACCCGCCCTGGCGTTGACGTCGACAGGCGCCTCCTCGCGCGGCACGATCTTCTCGGTGCCGTCACCGCTCACCATGCGATCCGGCACCTTGGCTGTGGAGTCCGTCGGCGCGGGCACGATCTTGGTCGGCGTGTTGTCGGCCTTGATGATCGGCGGCTCGCCGCTGCGGGGCGAACTCACATAGGTCTTGTAGGCAAAGGCAGCGCCAGTCCCGACCACGGCAAGCGCCAGGATCGCCGCGACCGTCATCATGCCGCCGCGCTGCTTCTTCGGCTCGTCAAGTTCGGCCTCGGGATAGTCGTTCTGGTACGCGTAGGGATCGTCGGGATAGGCCGGATCGCGCTGGTAGTCCTGCTCGCCGGTCTCGAGCCGGCCATAGAGCGCATCATCGTAGCGCGACGGATCGGGCTGCGCGTACGGCTCCTGATAGGCCTGCTCCTGATAAGCCTGTCCGTGCTGTTGATAGGCCTGATCCTGATACGCTCGAGCTTGATAAGCGTGATCCTGATGGGTCTGCGGCTGATGAAAATCCGGCTCTGGCGCAGGCGCAGTCGGCTGGGCCGAATAGCGATGCAACGGATGAACCGGGTTTACGGAGACAGGATAGTCAGGCTCCGGCGCGGGTGCCGGCTGCGGCTGCACGTTGGCGCGCCGCATCCATGAGGGCGGCCCGGACGGCGGCGGAGGTTGCTCGGCATCGTCCTGTTGATCATCATCCTGGCGATAGTCGTCTTCCCGATAGCTCTGGGCAGGCGCCGAAGTCGGGCGCGCTGTCGGCCGCGACTGCGCTGCGAACGGATCGGTCTGTCCGATCAGACGGGCGAGCTCGGCCAAGGGATCATTTTCCGCCTTCCCATGCTGATCGCTACCGCGACCATAGTCATCGGAGGGAAACGGTCTATCCTGATATCGTTCGGCCATCGTGATGATGCGTCCCTTCGGGAAAGCCGCGCGCCCCTCGACCAAGGCACGGCTTTCGACCCACAAGGCTTTCAACCAAGTCTAAGCGATCCGGCTTCTGCCGGTTACCCCCCGAATTCCCATTAGGTAGTTCGCCCCAAACTACCGCATCTCGTCCGGGGCATGGACGCCGAGGATGGCGAGGCCCGATGCCAGGACAGAGACGACGCCCTGGACCATGGCCAGTCGCGCTTTTGTAAGATCTGCATCATTATTGATAATGAAGCGTAAATAGGGCAAATCGCGCCCTTTCGTCCAAAGCGCATGAAATTCGCTGGCTAAATCATAGAGATAAAAGGCAATTCGGTGCGGCTCGTGGGCCGCGGCGGCAGCTTCCATCACCCGCGGATAAATTGCGAGCCGCTTGAGAAGATCGAGTTCGACCGGGTCTGACAACCGTTCCACCGCCGACTCACTGAGCCAAACGATCCGCTCCGCGGTATCCCCGGGCAGTTCCGGGAACACCTCGGCTCGCGCGTTGCGGAAGATCGAGTGACCGCGGGCGTGACCATACTGGACGTAGAACACCGGGTTGTCGCGCGACTGTTCCATGACCTTGGCGAGGTCGAAATCGAGCACCGCATCGTTCTTGCGATAGAGCATCATGAAGCGGACGGCGTCCTGGCCGACCTCATCCACCACCTCACGCAAGGTGACGAAGTCCCCGCTCCGCTTCGACATTTTCACCGGCTCGCCATTGCGCAGCAGCTTCACGAGCTGCACGATCTTGACGTCGAGCGCGCCCTTGCCTGACGTCGTCGCCTTCACCGCTGCCTGCATGCGCTTGATGTAGCCGCCATGGTCGGCGCCCCAGACGTCGATCATCTCCGCAAAACCACGGTCGAACTTGTTCTTGTGGTAGGCGATGTCGGAGGCGAAGTAGGTGTAGGAATTGTCCGATTTGATCAGCGGGCGATCGACGTCGTCGCCGTAAGCCGTCGCCTTGAACAGCAACTGTTCGCGGTCTTCCCAATCCTCGACCGGCGCGCCCTTCGGCGGCGGCAGGCGACCTTCGTAGATGTCGCCCTTGGCCTGCAGGAAATCGATGGTCTCGGCAACCTTGTTGTTGCCGGTCTCGATCAGCGAGCGCTCGGAGAAGAACACGTCGTGGCGAATGTTGAGGGCGGCGAGATCGTCCTTGATCTCGTCCATCATCATCGCGATCGCCTTGGCGCGCACCGTCGGCAGCCACTCGGCCTCGCTCACCCCGCGGAGCTTGTCGCCATGCTCCTTGGCCAGCGCCGCGCCGACGGGCTTGAGGTAGTCACCGGGATAGAGTCCTTCCGGAATCGCGCCGATGTCCTCGCCGAGCGCCTCGCGATACCTGAGGAAGGCGGAGCGCGCGAGCACGTCGACCTGGGCGCCGGCATCGTTGATGTAGTATTCGCGCGTGACGTCGTGGCCCGCGAACTGAAGCAGACTCGCCAACGCGTCGCCAAACACGGCGCCGCGACAGTGACCGACATGCATCGGCCCGGTCGGATTGGCCGAGACGTATTCGACATTGACCTTGGAGCCGCCGCGGACGCGGCCGTAATCGGCGCCCTCGCGCAGCACCGTCCGCAGCGCCTCGGCCCAGGCAGCCGGCTTCAGCGTCAGGTTGATGAAGCCGGGACCGGCGACATCGACCTTGGCGATCAGCGCATCCGTGCGCAGCCGCTCGGCGATCTGCTCGGCGAGATCGCGGGGCTTTGCCTTTGCCTCTTTCGCAAGCACCATGGCTGCGTTGGTCGCCATGTCGCCATGGGAGGCATCGCGCGGCGGCTCGACCACCACGCGCGAGAAATCGATGCCCTCAGGCCAGTTGGCGTCCACGGCCAGCGTACGGCAGGCGGCGTGCACACGCGCGAGCACGTCGGCGAACAGGTGCAGGGATGAGGATGTGTCGGGCATGGCCGCCGCCTAACGCAAATCCGGGGTCGAGTCAAAGAGCCGCTGGTGCTCGGTCAGGGCGAAACGGTCGGTCATTCCGGCAATGAAATTGCCGATCCGGCGGGCCCGGTCGCCCTCATTGTCCGCCTCCGCCCCCACCAGCCATTCCGGCGGCAGTTCAGACGGCTCCTTCAGGTACTTTGCGAACAGCTCGAACAGGATCTGCTCCGCCTCCCCCATCACCCGCATCACCCGCTTGTGGCGGTACATGTGCTGATACAGGAAGCGCTTGATGGCGGCCTCTTCCTCGGCGACATCGGCAGGGAACGCGATCAGCGCCCTGCTCTGCTGGCGCACATCCTGAGCCGATTGCGGCTTGACCGCCGCAAGGTTCTTCTGCGCCTCGGCTAACACCGCACCGATCAGGTGCGAGATCAGCTCGCGCACCAGCTCTGCGCCGCGCCTGACATCTTCGAGATCGGGATACTGCGCCGAGGTCTCGGCGATGATCTCCGCGGTCAGCGGCATCACTTTGAGATCGTCGAGTTGGAACAGGCCGGCGCGCAGGCCGTCATCGATATCGTGGGCGTCGTAGGCGATGTCGTCGGCGATCGCGGCGACCTGCGCCTCGAGCGAGGCAAAGCTCCATAATTCGAGGTCATAGGTCTTGATATAGTCGGCGATGCCGACGGGAACACCGTGCTCGCGGTAGCGCTCGGTCGGCGCGCCGCTGCGATCGGTCAGCGGGCCGTTGTGCTTGACGATGCCCTCGAGCGATTCCCAGGTCAGGTTCAGCCCATCGAACTCGGGATAGCGGTGCTCCAGCGCGGCGACGACCCGGAGCGTCTGGGCGTTGTGGTCGAAGCCGCCAAACTCCTTCAGGCAGGCGTCCAGCGCCCGCTCGCCGGCATGGCCGAACGGCGGATGACCGAGATCATGGGCGAGCGCCAGCGTTTCGGTGAGATCCTCGTCCAGCCCGAGTTGCCGGGCCAGCGCGCGGGCGATCTGCGCCACCTCCAGCGAATGGGTCAGCCGGGTGCGGTAGTGGTCGCCCTCGTGGAACACGAACACCTGGGTCTTGTACTTCAGGCGGCGGAACGCGGTGGAATGGATCACGCGGTCGCAATCGCGCCGGAACGGGCTGCGGGTCCGGCTCGGAGGCTCGGCGACCAGCCGGCCGCGGCTGCGATCGGGGTCGCAGGCATAGGGCGCGCGGGGGGCAGCCGTTCCGACGGACACGGCGAATTTAGTCCCTATCCATTTGATTCTGCGTATGGTGGCACTTAACTATGTCGGACGCGGGATACCAAATGAATTGGGCAAATGAATTTGGTATGACCGCGCGGACTATTGGAGACCAGTAATGACGACTGCCGTGACCATCAGCGACCGGGCCGCACGCCGGATTGGGGAGATCCTCAAGGGCGAAGGTTCTGGCGCGATGCTGCGCATTTCCGTCGAAGGCGGCGGCTGCTCGGGTTTCCAGTACAAGTTCGACATCGACCGCGCCCGCACCGACGACGACCTCGTGATCGAGCAGGACAATGCGGTGGTGCTGGTCGATTCCGCCTCGCAACCGTTCCTTGCGGGATCGCAGGTCGATTTCGTCGACGATTTGATCGGCGCCTCGTTCCGCGTCAACAATCCCAACGCCACCGCCTCGTGCGGCTGCGGGACCAGCTTCTCGGTCTGAGCGCTTACGCGCCGGTGATCTGCCTTTCCTCGTCCGTCCACTCCACCTCGACCGGCATCAGCTCCGGCTGAAGCGGCGCGTCCTCCGACATGGTGTGGCCGTCCAGCGCGCGCAGCAACGCCGCGACCAGCGCCGGCTTGCGCAGCGGCTTGGCGATGAAGTCCGACATGCCGGCCTCGCGGCAGATCCTGACGTCCTCGGGGAAGGCGTTGGCAGTGAGTGCGATGATCGGCAGCGCGTCGAAGCGCCCGCCTTGTGCGCGGATCGCGCGGGTCGCGGCAAGTCCATCCATGTCGGGCATGCGCACGTCCATCAGCACGACATCGTAGTCGCCTTCAGAGGCTGCCGCGACGGCGTCGACACCGTCGGTGACGACGCGCAGTTCGATGTCGAATGCGCCGAGCATCTTGCTCACGACCATGCGGTTGACGGCGTCGTCCTCGGCGACCAGGACCTTCAGCGGCCGGTCGAGCCCGGCGATACGGCCCCTGAGATCGTCGGCGTCGTCGCGGCCCGCATCTTGGTCGGATGCTTGCGCCTGGCTCCAGGGCAACACCAGCGTGAAGCGGAAGGTCGAGCCCGTGCCCGGGGTCGAGGTGACGCCGATGGTGCCACCCATCTGCTCGATGATGCGCCGGGAGATCGCAAGGCCGAGGCCAGTGCCGCCGAAGCGGCGGCTGATCGAGGCGTCGGCCTGGGCGAAGTCGCTGAAGAGCTGGCCGAGCTTTTCGGGGGCGATGCCGATGCCGCTATCGGTCACTGTCCATTCGACGGTCGCCAGCAGATCGCGCCGCGCCTGGCAGGTGGCCGAAATCGTCACCTCACCTTCGTCAGTGAACTTCACCGCATTGGACACGAGGTTGAGCAGCACCTGGCGGATGCGGGCGACGTCGCCGCGCAGCGTCGGCGGCAGGTTCGGATCGAGCTCGACCTTGACCGCAAGCCCCTTGCTCTTGGCACTCGCGCGTCCCACGGTCGCGGCGGTCTCGACCAGCGCCTGCGGCGCAAAGTCGATCGCCTCGAACGCGAAGCGGCCGGCCTCGAGCTTGGACAGATCGAGGATGTCATTGAGGATGCGCTGGAGATTATCGCCGGACTCGCGGATCGTGGTCACGGCCTCGCGCTGCTCCGGATCGAGTTTTGTCTCAAGCAGCATGCTGGCGAGCCCGAGCACGCCGTTCATCGGCGTGCGGATCTCGTGGCTCATCACGGCGAGGAAGTCGGACTTGGCGCGGCTCTCGGCCTCGGCCTTTTCGGCGCGCCAGCGCTCGGTCACGTCGCGGCCGAAGCCGCGATAGCCGAGGAACTGGCCGTCGCGGTCGTGGGCGGGCTTCGCCGTCAGCGACCACAGCCGCGCCTCGCCGCCGGCGACGACCTTGATGTTCATCTCGTGCAGCGGCTCGGTCTGCTCCATCAGGCCGACGATGTTGTAGGCCGCGCTCTTGTCCTCGGGACAGAGCATGTCGAGCACGTCGGCGAAGTGCGATCCCTTCAGCAGCGGAAGCGGCAGCTGCGCAACGTCGGCGAAGCGCTGGGGCACGTCGACCAGATGTCCCTCGGCATCGGTCTGCCACAGCCAGTCGCTGGCGTTCTCCTGAAAGTCCTTCAGCAGCAGCGAGATGATCTCGGTCTGGCGCTCGAGCTCGAGCTGGGCCTTGAGATTGCCGAGGAAGAGGTTGCCCTGGGAGACGATGTTGCGCGCCATGAAGAATGCGAACAGCAGCAGGAATACCGCTGTCACCAGATACGGCCCGGTGCCGCACAGCAGCAGCGCACCGACGCAGGCGATCGTCATGGTGGCGAGATAGACGAGGCCGGCACGAGGGAAGGTCGACAGCGTGAACGCACCGCCCGACATCATGCCGACCATGAGGCAGGCCAGGATGAGCTGGCTGGTTGGTCCGATGCGGCTGAACAGCGCCAGCGGTAGCATGCCCCAGATCGCGGCGAGGAAGAACGCCTGTCGCAGTGTCTGCCGCGCGGCGCGGCTTGAGGCCTCCCGCAGCGGATTTCGACGCGACCGCCGCCACGAACGCACCGCAAGCGAGGCGGTAGCGGCGAACGTCATGCTCCAGATCGCGAGGAAGTCGTTCCAGCCCCTGCCCCAGAACAGGATCAGCACGACGACGACGTTGAGCATGGTCACGGCCATCGTCACCGGGATCAGCCGCGTCACCGCGTCGATCTGCTTGGCGCGGATGCGCCGCAGCTCACGCTCGCTGAGATCGGCGGTCAGGCCGTCCTCGATCTCGAAGCCGCCGAGCCAGTACAGGAACGCGCCGATCACGCCGTCGTGCGGCTCAGTTCGCTTCATGGATTTGTCCGGCCATCCCATCCCAGGAACCTTTTGGCCATCAATGACCCGACGCGCGCTTAAGCCGGGTTAATTTTGTGGGAGATTCCGCGGCCGCCTTGACGAGCGCGTTTGCATTTTGTTCTAACGGTGGCTCCCGCCTGGAGCCCTCCCAATGCCCATCAGAGTAGCCACCTGGAACGTGAACTCGGTCCGGCAGCGCATCGACCTGCTGCTGACCTGGCTGAAGGAGTGCCAGCCGGACATCGTCTGCCTTCAGGAGATCAAGTGCGTCGACGAAGCCTTCCCGCGGCTGGAGATCGAGGCGCTCGGCTACAACGTGGTCACGCACGGGCAGAAGACGTTCAACGGCGTCGCCCTGCTCTCCAAGCTCCGGTTCGACGAGACCAAGTCGGGCCTCGCCGGCGACGACGAGGATGCGCATGCCCGCTTCCTCGAAGGCGTGGTGACGCTCAAGCAGGGGGTGTTGCGCATTGCCTGCCTCTATCTGCCCAACGGCAATCCGGTCGGCACCGACAAATATCCCTACAAGCTCAAATGGATGTCGCGGCTTCTTGAGTATTCGAAGGAGCGCCTCAAGGAGGAGGTCCCGCTGATCCTCGCCGGCGATTTCAACGTCATCCCGCATGGGCGCGACGTGCACAATCCCGCCGCCTGGACCGAGGACGCCCTGTTCAAGGCCGAGACGCGGGAGAGCTTTCAGTCCCTGCTCGGGATCGGCCTGACCGACGCCTTGCGGGCGGTCACGGATGAAGCCGGGCTCTACACCTTCTGGGACTACCAGGCCGGGGCCTGGCAGAAGAACCAGGGCCTGCGCATCGACCATTTGCTGCTGTCGCCGCAAGCCAGCGACCGGCTCGCCAATGTCGGCATCGACAGCTATGTGCGCGGCTGGGAGAAGCCGTCGGACCACGTGCCGGTGTGGGCGGATCTCGATCTCGAGGCGGCTTAAGGCCGCCTCTGCAGGCTACTCCCGGCGGCCCTGCACCCACTGCTCCAGCATTTGCAGGCACATGGCGCGGTCGTCGTCGGAGGCCTTGGCGAAGGCGCGGTTGTAGCTTTCCTTGATCCAGGTCTCCTCGGCCCCTGCGCTGTCCCGGGCCAGCGTCAGCCACATCAGGCCGCGCGCGGCCTGTCGCGGCAGGCGGTCGCCGTTGAACAGCATCTGGCCGAGCAGCGCCTGGGCCTGATGCTGGCCCTTCTGCGCGGCGAGGCCGAGCCAGCGGGCGCCATAGCGGAAATCCTCGCGCGAGGCATCCGGCGTCTTCAGGTACAGGCGGGCCAGATCGTACTGCGCGTCCGCGTTGCCGAAATAGGATGCGGCATAGGAGAACATCTCCCGCGCCCGCTCCGGATCGGACTTGATCTTCGAGTTCGGGATGCCGCTGAGATAGTAGCGGCCGAGCGCGACGAAGGCGTTGGCCACGATCTGCGCTTGCGGCGCCGAGGGGCTGTCCTCGGCATGTGCGTTGGCAATGCGGCTGAAATATTCGAAGGCGCGCAGATCATCCTGGGCGACGCCGTCGCCATTGGCGTACATGCGGCCGAGCTTCCACTGCGCGATGGGGTGACCGCCCTCGGCGGCATATTGCAGGGCGCTGAGCGAGGCTTCCTGGGATGCGACCGCCGGCGGAACTCTGGTGCGAACCGTATTCGCAGCGCCCGGCAAGGTGGTCACGACCGGGATGGTCGCGTCCTTGTTGACCGGCGCGCCATCGAAGGCGACCGCCGGCGCGGCCAGCGCAGCAGCCCCCAACACAAACGCAACTATGGCACGCCTAGATGTCCGCATAGCACTGTTTCTCGTGCGCGCCGCCCGGATGGGTCACCGCCCCCCCGAGCGCTGGTCCAACTTGCTGAGCATACTTCCAGAGCGCACCCGACGTGTGGTTAGTCGCGCGAGCCGCCCATTTGGTCTTGCGCTGGGCGAGCTCCTGGTCGCTCAATTTTACGTTAAGGGTACCGGCGACGGCGTCGATCTCGATGATGTCGCCGTCCTCGAGCAGCCCGATCGGGCCGCCAATCGCGGCCTCGGGCCCGACATGGCCGATGCAGAAGCCGCGGGTGGCGCCGGAGAAGCGGCCGTCGGTGATGAGCGCGATCTTGCCGCCCATGCCCTGGCCGGTCAGCGCCGCGGTGGTCTGGAGCATCTCCCGCATGCCGGGGCCGCCCTTCGGCCCCTCGTAGCGGATCACGATGACTTCGCCTTCGCGGTACGTGCGCTTCTGAACCGCCTCGAAAGCGTCCTCCTCACGGTCGAAGCACCTGGCCGGACCGGTAAACCTGAGGTTGGACATTCCCGCGACTTTCACGATCGCACCTTCTGGCGCCAAATTGCCCTTCAGACCGACCACACCGCCCGTGACGGTGATGGGTTTGTCTGCCGGGTGCACCACGTCCTGGTGCGGATTCCACTTCACGCTTTTGAGGTTTTCGGCGATCGTTCGACCGGTGACCGTAATGCAGTCCCCGTGGAGAAATCCGTTGTCGAGCAGCGTCTTCATCAGAAGCGGTATGCCACCAACTTCAAACATGTCTTTGGCGACATAACGGCCGCCCGGCTTCAAATCAGCGACATATGGTGTCTTTTTGAAGATTTCGGCGACGTCGAATAAGTCAAACTTAATGCCCGCCTCGTGCGCGATCGCCGGCAGGTGCAGCGCAGCATTGGTCGAGCCGCCAGACGCCGCGACCACGGCAGCCGCATTCTCCAGCGCCTTGCGGGTGACGATGTCGCGCGGCCGGATGTTTTGGGCGATCAGGTCCATCACCTTCTCGCCCGCGGTCATGCAGAAGGCGTCGCGGATTTCGTAGGGTGCCGGAGCACCTGCCGAGTACGGCAGCGCGAGGCCGATCGCCTCGGAGACGGTCGCCATGGTGTTGGCGGTGAACTGCGCGCCGCAGGCGCCCGCCGAGGGGCAGGCCACGCGCTCGATCTCGTCGAGATCCTCGTCCGACATGGCGCCGACCGAATGCTTGCCGACCGCCTCGAACATGTCCTGCACGGTGACCTGTTGCCCGCGGAAATTGCCGGGCAGGATCGAGCCGCCGTAAATGAAAATCGACGGCACGTTGAGACGGACCATCGCCATCATCATGCCCGGCAGCGACTTGTCACAGCCGGCAAGGCCGACCAGGGCGTCGTAGGCGTGACCGCGGACCGTCAGTTCGACCGAGTCGGCGATGCATTCGCGCGACGGCAGCGAGGAGCGCATGCCGTCATGGCCCATGGCGATGCCATCGGTGACGGTGATGGTGCAGAATTCGCGGGGGGTGCCGCCGGCCGACGCCACACCTTTCTTCACCGCCTGCGCCTGGCGCATCAGGGCGATGTTGCAGGGAGCGGCTTCATTCCAGCACGAGGCGACGCCGACGAAGGGCTGGTGGATCTGCTCAGTGGTCAGACCCATGGCATAGAAGTACGACCGATGCGGCGCGCGCGCAGGGCCTTCCGTCACGTGACGGCTCGGCAGCCTCTGCTTGTCAATCTTCGCGTCCATCGCAAACCAGTTTCCCCGGTCAACCCTTTCAGACCCGAAAAATCAGAGCCAAGATTTGAATCGACCTTGGGATTTCCCGTCGCCGTCGAAGAGGCCGCTGCCCTTAGAACATTAGAGTGATTTTATTCATGTTCGGGTGTGGCCAAAAAGCGGCGGTGATGCGAACGGCCGGTGATGAGGGTTAAAACACCAATCACTGTTGCTTGAACACAACAATCGTGGCGTGGAAGACACGGGTTGTCCTACCACAATACCCTCGGAGGAATGGACAATCCACAACCTCGGATTTCAGGACACCAGCAGCGCGCCCCGCTTGGTCGCGCTGACGACGCGGCAACTCGGCTGAGTCGCGACACGGTCCGATGCCGCGACATGGGCCCCGGCTCTGCAGCGCATCGTCGCTGGATGATGCTTCGCATCGCCAGGGAGACGTTGCGCTGCGTCCGGGGCACGAGAGCGCAGTGTGAGGCGCACGCAGCTTCCACCTCGTCATTGCGCAGCATCCCTCCGCGGCAAGATTCTGGATTGCTTCGTCGCAAGGGCTCCTCGCAATGACGGAGCAAGGGGCAATAGCGTCGTTCTCCAATTCGCATCTGCGTTGCAGACACGCCTTCCCGTTCTCGCGGCGCATTTTCGCCCGAGCTTTGCTTGATCGCTCCACCCTCAAAG
>NZ_PSRT01000141.1 GCF_004212635.1 Bradyrhizobium genosp. SA-3
GCGCCCGCTTCGCGGGTACGGGCCTAGGCCCGCGCACCGGACCCATGATAGGTCCGCATTTCGGCGGCGCCCGCTTCTTTGCGTCGCGTGCTGCGTTCACGCCTCGCTTCCATCACCGCTTCTTCCATCATCGCTTCCACCGCTTTGCGTTCATCGGCGTGCCTTTCGCCTATGCCGCCTATAACTATGACGATTGCTGGCGCAGAGTGTGGACGCGATATGGACTGCAGTGGATCAACGTGTGCTACGACTACGGCTACTAAACGCTGGCGAACCCACATCATTGTGATGATCGCCACTGGGTACTTTCTGGCGCAGAGAAGCTGAATAGGCTGGTGGGGATCGTCGGAGAACGGCCATGACGGGTGGCTACCGCCGCATTCTGGTCGTCGAGGACGATCCGGAAACCGCCGGTGAGCTCAAGGACCAGCTCACGATCAGCGGATACCAGGTGGATTTGGCTTCCAGCGGCAGCGAAGCGCTGAGCCACGGTGCGGCACACAACTATGCCGTGATCACGATCGACCGCATGCTTCCCGACATCGATGGCATTGCGGTGATGTGCCAGTTGCGCGACGGTGGCGTTGCCGCGCCCTTCCTGATCATCAGCGCGCTCGGAGAAGTCGACGACAAGGTTCGCGGCCTGCGGGCCGGCGGCGACGACTATCTGGTCAAGCCTTTCTCCTTCCTCGAGCTGTTGGCGCGACTGGAAGCGCTTGGCCGGCGCAGCGACGCCATCGCCGAGGAGGCGATCCTGCGCGTCGGCGATCTCACAATCGACCTGATCTCGCGGACCGTCAGCCGGCGCGGCAAGGAGATTCTCCTTCTGCCCAAGGAATTCCAGATTCTGGAATATCTGGTGCGCAACGAAGACCGCATCGTGTCGCGGGCGATGGTGCTGCAGCACGTCTGGGATCTTCATTTCGATCCATCGAATATCATTGATGTCTATGTCGGACGCTTGCGCCGCAAGGTGGACGACCAGCAAGCCTATCCGCTGATCCATACGATTCGCGGTGTCGGATACTGTCTCCGTGCTCCTAGCTAGGACGCTCAGCTAAACGACTTTCAAGCAGGCGCTGATCGCGATCGGCGAGAGATTGAGGTCCTGGTGCCTCCACCCCTGCTCGCCAGCGCCGACGAGCTGATCGAATAGAACGTAATTTGCTGCGATGCATGAGTCCGGAAGTGGCCCCGAGCTGAACAGCGAATGAGCCGCCGCCATGTCGGCTGTCTGCGGGAGACCGGACGTTGTACGGTAGTTGCGGTAACCGCCGCTCATGACCCCGAACCAGAAACGGCACGATGCCTCTTAGCAACTAATTCATGCTAGGAGGGCATCCGTTTGGTCCGCCGGCACCCAAATGGAACTGAAAGTATGTTGGGCATCGCTGATTTGAAAAAAGTGCTTCTGCTTGCAGCAGCAATTTCGATCGCAAACGCCTCGCATGCTCTTGCAGTGAGTGAAGCTGCCAAAAAGGCGGCCGCGAAAGCGCGGAACGCACCTGGGGTAAGGGCTGGAGCGGCTTTCTTGGATTGCTTGCTCATCGAAGTGGATAAAGCGAAGCAGATCAATCTGTCGGTAGCCGAATTTGGGAAGGTACTCGCGAGTGCTTGCCCGGAGGAGGCGCAAAAGATCCGTCAATCGGTGATAGAAACTTTGCGCGACGCGAACCCGAACAAGCAGTGGAGCGCGGAGGATGACAGGGCGGTGGACTATGGCGTTTCCCTCATCCGCGTGCGGGCTTATCAAATCTTCACCGGCGTGGCCAAAGTTCAGAAGAACGCGAAGTGATCGGCCTTTCGCGTTCTTGGCGATACATGCCCAACTTGATCGACTTCGGCCCCTGGCGCTCAGCTGAACGACGAACGGGACATCGCCATGTCGGCTGTCTGCGGGATACCGGACGTTGCACGATAGTTGCGGTGACCCCCGCTCATGACTCATTGCGGAAATCGTGCCTGCTGGTGAGCAGTCGATGTCTGCATCGCAAAATAATTCAGTGCTGCGAGAGATCCTTTGCCATAAGAGCCAAGTCGTAGTAGCGGCCAGCTTGTTTCAGAGCGTTCTTCTCCACGCCGTACTCCAGGAAGCCCAATCTCTCGTAAAGACTCCGCGCCTGTTCATTGTCCACCACCACGCTGAGCTGGATCAGCTCAACCTGCTGACGGGCGTGATTGCATACCGCTTCGACCAACCGTGGACCGACCTTGGCATTCCTTGCGGCGGGTCGAACGTACATTCCCCAAAGCGCGCCTTTGTGAGCTTCTTTCTGGCCCTGTTGGACAGCAAAGCCGACACGGACGAGATTTGCTCGCGCTGTGTTCTTCCCGATTTTGACCCGGGATCGGACATCGGCCAGCATCTCACGTTGCGGCGGCGAAGCCGCAGACAGCGCTACTCCATCGAATGCTCTTTAAACTTGGATTGAGCAGTCGTGCTGAAGTCGTCGCAATCAAACAACCAGCGCGGCGTCGTGCTCGTAGAGCCAGCCAATATTGGCAAGCGATCGGTCGCCGCTGTGGGCCATCAGTTCGTCGCGCCTTTGCTGTTCCGGCCCGTCGGGCAAATGAAAGCGCGTGCGATTGGCGGCGCTCGTCTCCTGCAGGCGAGTGGCGCGCGGCTTGCGTACCGCCTCGTAACGTCGAAGCGCGCCCGGCACGTCATCAGGCATCGCATTCAGAAGCGACGCCAACGCCGCGCCGTCCTCGATCGATTGCGCGGCGCCCTGCGCCATCATCGGCAGCATGGGGTGGCAGGCATCGCCCAGCAGGGTGACGCGACCTTCCGTCCACCGCGGCAGCTCGGCGCGATCGTGCAGGGCCCAAATGAAGGTTTCGGGGAATGCTTCGATGAGACCGCGTACGATCGGATGCCAGCCTTCGTAGCGCTGAAGCAATTCGGCGACGTCGCCGCGGTCGGTCCACAACTCGGCGGTCCAGTTGCCGTGTTCGACAACGCAGACCACGTTCATCAATCGGCCGGCGGAAACCCAGTAATGGACGCAGTGGCCGCCGGGCCCCATCCAGTTGTGCGTGGCCACCTCGATGTCGAGATGAGTGATGCGTCCGGCCGGCACAAGCCCGCGCCACGCCACGCAGCCGGTGAAGCGCGGCTTTTCGGGCCCAAAGATGATGTTGCGTACGCGACTATGAATACCGTCGGCGCCGATCAGTAGATCAGCTTCGGCAGAAGTGCCGTTGTCAAAGCGCGCCGTCACCCTGTCGCTGCGTTGCTCCAGGCCGAGCAGCTTGTGGCCGACATGCAGTCGTCTCGGCGGCAGGGCGTCGGCCAGCAGGTTAGCCAGGTCGGCGCGGTGAAAGTGATAGTAAGCCGCGCCGAATTGTGCCTCGACCTCGGGACCGAGGGGCGCCCGCTGCAGGGTTCGGCCATCATCCCAGCGCCGCTGATGCAACGCGAGGGGCCGCACGCCGACGGCGTCCATTGCCGGATTCAGCCCGTGGCGTGCCAACAGTCTGGAAGCATTGGGGCTGATTTGGATGCCGGCGCCGATCTCGGCTATGCGCGGCGCCTGCTCATAGACATGGACGTCGAGACCGATCTTCAGAAGCTGCAGCGCGGCGGAAAGTCCGCCGATGCCGCCACCGATCACCGCGACCTCGAGGCTCATGCAAGGCTTCTGGCCTGTCTGTTGGACGGTTAAGTTCCTGTGCGGGACGCGGTGTGAAGCTCGAGGATATCGATACGGGTAGAGACCGGGCTCGCTCCATCCCACGTGCCCGATGATGCCATCATGCGCCTGTGTTGCCCGACGGGGCAACGACTTTTTGCCCGACGGGTCAACGTCGCTGCAAAGCGTCTAAGCCATTGATCCCGCTAGGGCCGGCTACTGTGCATGGGGTTGTTTCGATATTTTTTTGTTGCGGGGGCACGAAAGCTCACGCGCCCGCTACTTCATCACCCGCAGACCCTTGGTCGTGAACCGCTGCGTCCTGCCGCCGGGGCGCACCGGCCGCTTGGTGCCGGCGGCCTTGCCGGTGCCGGGTGGCTGGTGCGCGGGGACGAGCTGGTGGGGCTGCGATCCGATGAGGTCAGCGCGGCCCATCTCCTTCAGCGCCTCGCGCAGCAGCGGCCAATTGTCGGGGTCGTGGTAACGCAAGAACGCCTTGTGCAGGCGGCGCTGGCGCAGGCCCTTGATCGCCTCGACCTTGTCGCTGCCGCCGTGGCGGACGCCGCGCAAGGGGTTGACGCCGGTGTGGTACATCGCGGTCGCCGTCGCCATCGGCGAGGGCAGGAAGGTCTGCACCTGGTCGGCGCGATAGCGGTTCTTCTTGAGCCAGAGCGCGAGGTTCATCATGTCCTCGTCGGTCGTGCCGGGATGCGCCGCAATGAAATAGGGGATGAGGTAATATTTCTTGCCGGCCTGCTCGGCGGCGGCATCGAACATCCGCTTGAAGCGGTCATAGGCGCCGATGCCCGGCTTCATCATCTTGTCGAGCGGGCCGCGCTCGGTATGTTCGGGCGCGATCTTCAAATAGCCGCCGACGTGATGGGTGACGAGCTCCTTGATGTATTCGGGGCTCTCGACCGCGAGGTCGTAGCGCACGCCGGAGGCGACCATCACCTTCTTGATGCCCTTGGTCTCGCGCACCTTGCGATAGAGCCGGATCAGGTCGTCATGCGAGGTGTTGAGGTTCGGGCAGATCTCGGGGAAGACGCAGGACGGCCGCCGGCACGCCGCCTCGACCTTCGGGTCCTTGCAGGCCATCCGGTACATGTTGGCGGTGGGGCCGCCGATGTCGGAGATCACGCCGGTGAAGCCCGGCGTCTTGTCGCGGATCTTTTCGATCTCGCGAAGAATAGAACCTTCGGAGCGGTTCTGGATGATGCGGCCCTCGTGCTCGGTGATCGAGCAGAAGGTGCAGCCGCCGAAGCAGCCGCGCATGATCGTCACCGAGAATTTGATCATCTCCCAGGCGGGGATGCGTGCATCGCCATAGGAGGGATGCGGCGCGCGCGCGTAAGGCAGATCGTAGACCGCGTCCATCTCCTCGGTGGTCAGCGGGATCGGCGGCGGGCTGAGCCAGAGATCGCGATCGCCATGACGCTGCACCAACGGCCGCGCATTGCCGGGATTGCTCTCCCGATGCAGCACGCGTGAGGCGCGGGCGTAGGCCTCGCGATCCTGCTCGACCTGCTCCAGCGCCGGCAGGCGGATCACCGTGGCGCCCGGCTTCCGCGATGCGCCTTCGTCAGCGGAATCGAGATCGTCGGCGTGCAGCTCGGAATAACCTTCCGGCACGCGGCGGAACAGCGCGACACCCCTGATGTCGTCGAGCTCGCGCGGCGCCTCGCCGGCAGCGAGCCGCTGCGCCACCTCGACGACGGCGCGCTCGGCATTACCGTAAAGCAGGAGATCGGCCTTGGCGTCGGCCAGCACCGAGCGGCGCACCTTGTCGGACCAGTAGTCGTAATGCGCGATCCGGCGCAGCGAGGCCTCGATGCCGCCGAGCACGATCGGCACATCCTTGAACGCCTCGCGGCAGCGCTGCGCATAGACGATGGTGCAGCGGTCCGGCCGCTGGCCGCCTTCGCCGCCAGCCGTATAGGCGTCATCATGGCGCAGACGGCGGTCCGCGGTGTAGCGGTTCACCATGGAGTCCATGTTGCCGCCGGTGACGCCGAAGAACACGCGCGGCTTGCCCAACGCCTTGAACGGCTCGGCCGAATGCCAGTCAGGCTGCGCGATGATGCCGACGCGAAAACCTTGCGCCTCGAGCAGGCGGCCGATGATCGCCATGCCGAAGCTCGGATGATCGACATAGGCGTCCCCGGTCACCAGCACGATGTCGCAGGCATCCCAGCCGAGCGCATCCATCTCGGCGCGGCTCATGGGGAGGAACGGCGCCGGCTTGCGCGGGCGCGCCTGCGCCATCAGGGGTTTTTCGGCGGTGATGATCTGGGTGTCCATGGGGGCTAGGGATAGGGCTCCAGGGCCCCGAATTCAACCGACGGGCGCGTGAAAGGTCGGGGTTCCCCGGCTCCGAGGTTCCTCAGGGCCGTGAGAAAAACGCCTGCTCGATCCGGGCAGCGAAGGAGATCAGGCGCTCCTCGCTGTGCGGCGGGCCGACGATCTGCAAGGAGATGAGCATGCCGGCCTGGTCGCGGCCGGCGGGCACCGCGAGCGCGGGGCAGCCGAGGATCGACCAGACATAGGTGATCATGATCCAATCGATGTAGCTCTCGGATGCGGTGCCCTCGATCTCGGCCGGCCACATGATCTCGACGGGGAAGGGCGCGACCTGTGTGGTCGGGCAGATCAGGATGTCGAACTCCGTGAAGAAGTCCTGCATGCGCCGGTAGATTGCCGCCCGCTGCTCCATCGCGGACGCGATGTCTCTTGCGGACAGGCTTTCGCCATGCGCGATGTCGCCGGCAACTTCGGGCGTGAAGCGGTCGCGCGATTGCGGCCAAAGTCTGCCCCAGGTGGCAAGATACGCCAGACCGCGCAGAGCCCGGATCACGCGCGGCAGCCCGGCGATATCAGGTGCGGTCTCGCTCATCTTGCAGCCGGCGCGCTGGAGCCGATCGATCGCGCCGCGGAAGCCGGAACGAATGTCCTGATCGACCGGCAACAGGCCGAGGTCCTCGGACACCGCAATTCGTCCCGCCCATCCCGGCTGTGCGGCGGCGTTTCGGAATGACGCGGGTTGCCCGCGCGACAACAGATCAGGCGGATGAAAGCCGGCCATCGCATCCAGCATCAAGGCAAGATCGGGAATCGTCCGCGCCATCGGCCCCTCGACGAAGACGGTGTCGAAGGGGTCGGACAGCGGCTTTCTTGGCACGAGGCCCGGTGTGGGCCTCAGCCCCGCAACGCCGCAGAACGCGGCCGGCGTGCGCAGGCTGCCGCCGACATCGTTGCCGTGGGCGAGATAGACCTGATGCGCAGCCAGCGCTGCCGCCGAACCGCCGGAGGAGCCGCCCGAAGTCAGCGCGGGATAGAACGGATTGCGCGTCGCGCCGAACAGCGCGTTGGTGGTGTTGGCGCCGCCGAGCTCCGACAGATTGCTCTTGCCGACAATGATGGCGCCGTTGCGCTGGAGGCGGTCGATGGCCGGATTCGATACGTCCGGCGCGCGGCGGGCCGTCAGCGCGCTGCCGCCGCTGGTCGGCACGCCCGAGACATCGGTGTTGTCCTTGACCGCGAGCGGAAGGCCGCAGAGAAGGGGCCAGTCTTCGCCCCCAGCCTTTCTCTCCATCAGCCGCCGTGCTTCACCGCGTGCGGCCTCGAAGCAGCGAACCGGAATCGCGTTGATCCCCGCATCCGTCGCCTCGATCCTGCCGATCGTGGCTTCGACCACATCGAGCGGTGACAGATGGCCTCTGCGAATCTCGGCGATGGCGTCGACGGCGGGCAGCGCAAGAATGCCGGTGCAAGGCGCAAGGCCGGACGCATCACTCATGTCTATGTCCGGATCGCGGCGGTGGACCCGCGCACCACGAGCGCCGGCTGAAGCTGGATCGATCTCGCTTCGTCCTCGGCGCCAGAGCGTCCCTCCGAAATGCGCGACAGCAAGGTCGAGATCGTGGTCTCGGCGATCGCCTCGGATGGCTGCGTTACGACGGTCATGCCCGGCCGCACCAGCCCGGCCCATGGAAGCTCGTCCACTGCGATGACGGAGAGGTCGTCGGGAATGGAGAGCCCGCGCTCGGCAATGGCGCGAAGCAATCCGAGCGAGAGATGATTGTTGGTGGCGAAGATCGCGGTTGGCCGCTGCGCATGCCCGAGCAGCCGCAATGCAGCGGCATGACCGGCGGCCTCCGAAAAATTGTCCTTCTCGATCAGCCGTTCGTCGAGCGTGACGCCGCGCGAGGCCAAGCCGCTTCTCAGTCCATCGAGCCGGTGGCGCGCGATCTGATGCTCGGGCGAACCCATGATCACGGCGATGCGGCGATGGCCGAGATCGTCGAGGTGTTCGGCCGCAAGCCGTCCCAGCGCGACATTGTCGGTCGTGACCGAATCGAGCTCGAGTCCCTCGATGCGTCGGTCCACCAAAATGCCGGGCATCGGCAGGTTCGCAAGCGCGGCCTGGCGTCCGCTCCAGCCGCGCCGGGTCGGGATGACAATGGCGCCGTCGGCACGCTGCGACAGCAGCATGGCAAGATGCCGCTCCTCGCGCTCGGGGTCTTCGGCACTGTTGCAGAGAATGACCGAATAACCTGCGGCGCTCGACAACCGCTCGATGCTCTCGACGAGCTTCAGGAAGTAGGGATTGGCGAGATCCGCCACAAGCAGCCCGAGGAAGCGCGTGGCGCCGCTGCGCAGGCTGCGGGCGCTGGCATGCGGCGCATAGCCGAGCTTCTGGGCTGCCGCATTGACGCGGTCCTGGAGCAGTTCGCTGACCTTGCCCGACCGGTTGAGCGTCTTCGACACGGTGGCGACGGAAACGCCGGCCAGCCGCGCGACCTCGTGGATGGTGGGCAGCGGCCCTCCCGACATCAGCTCCTCCCGTTAAACGTTTTCTTTATCGTTCCGATCGGGGCCTGGGCAAGGCAAAAGCTTCACGAAAAGGGTATTGGACAGTTGCGAATGCCAGACAGCCGTGCTTCATTAGAAAAAACGTTTAACTTGCTCAGGGAGGCACTGGTGCGGAGCGGGGATTGCGTCCGGCGATCGCCGGGCTGCATTCGCAGGCCGGAGGGCGCGGCATGACTGGCTATGTGCTGGGCCGGCTGTTCGCGGCCATTCCCGTACTGCTCGCTGTCGCGGTATTCGTCTTCCTGCTGCTGAGCCTCGTGCCGGGCGATCCGGCCGTGTTGATCGCCGGTGACTTCGCCTCACCGCAGCAGGTGGAGGCGGTGCGCCAGGCGCTTGGACTCAATCTGCCGCTGCTGCCGCGTTTTCTCGCATGGGCGGGGCGCATGGTGAGCGGTGATTTTGGCCTGTCGCTGTTCAGCCGCATCCCGGTCTCGCAGCTTGTCGCGCAGCGCATCGAGCCGACGCTGCTTCTCTCGCTCATGACGATCACGATTGCGGTCGTCGTCGCCGTGCCGCTTGGCCTCGTCGCCGCCTATCGTCCCAGGGGGCTGGTAGCGCGCATAACCATGGCGGGGGCGGTGCTCGGCTTTTCACTGCCGGTCTTCGTCGTCGCTTTCGCGCTTGTCTATACGCTCGCGCTCGGCCTGCACTGGTTTCCGGTGCAGGGTTACAGGCCGCTGTCGCAGGGCGTATTGGCCTGCCTGCATTCGCTGGTGCTGCCCGCGATCTCGCTATCCTTTCTCTATATCGCCCTGATCGCGCGGGTGACGCGCGCCGCGGTGCTGGAGGTGCTGCGCGAAGATTATGTCCGCACCGCCCATGCCAAGGGACTCGCGGCTCGCAAGATCATCGCGCGGCACGTGCTCAGCAATGCCGCGGTCCCGATCATCACGGTCGTCGGCATCGGATTTGCCGCGCTCCTCGGTGGCGTCGTCGTCACCGAGACCGTGTTTTCCATCCCCGGCCTCGGCCGGCTGACGGCCGATTCGATTCTCCGGCGCGACTATCCGGTGGTGCAAGCGCTGATCCTGCTGTTCGCCTTCGTCTACGTCATCGTCAATCTCGTGGTCGACATTCTCTACGCCGTCGTCGATCCGCGGATCCGGTACTGATGCGGGCCGAGCCGATGACGGTCACCTCCGCAGCAGAAGGGCTCGATACGGCGGACATCCGCGTCAACCGGCTTGCGCGGATCGCGAGCCTGCCGGTCCGTCAGCCTATGCTGGCTCTCAGCTGCGCTCTGCTGCTCGCCTTTGGCGCGCTGGCCGTGGTGAGCCCGTGGATCACCGCGGATCCCGCCGCGCTCGACCCGCTGAGCCGGCTTCAGTCGCCGTCGCTCGCGCAACCATTCGGCACCGATCAGGTCGGTCGGCCCGTGTTCGCTCGCGCGCTGTGGGGAACGCGCGTCTCGCTGTCGGTCGGTATTGCCGTTGCAAGTCTCACCACCCTGATCGGCGTGAGCATCGGTGTCATCGCCGGCTACTTCCGCAGCGTCGACAGGATCGTGATGCGCGCGATGGATGCGGTCATGGCGATCCCCGCGATCCTGCTCGCGATCGCGCTCGTGGCGCTGATTGGCGCTTCGCCTATCGTGATCGTCACGGCGATCAGCCTGCCCGAAATTCCCCGTATGGCGCGGGTGGTGCGCGCCAGCGTCCTCACTTTGCGTGAACGCGTCTATGTCGAGGCTGCCATCACCTGCGGCGGGCGCACCGCGACCATTCTGCGCCGTCATATCCTGCCCGGCGCCGCCGGGCCGATCATGGTGCAATCGACCTACGTCTTTGCCTCCGCGATGATCCTGGAATCGATCCTGTCGTTTCTCGGCGCGGGCACGCCGCCTGATGTGCCGAGCTGGGGCAACATGATGTCGGAGGGCCGGCAGTTCCTCCAGATCGCGCCGTGGATCCTCGGCTTTCCCGCCTTGATGTTGGCGATCACGGTGCTCGCCGCCAACCTGCTCGGTGATGCCCTTCGCGATCTGCTCGATCCGAGCCTTGGGGGAGGCGAGGTGCGATGAGTGCGCCGCTGCTCTCCGTCGAGAACCTCTCGATTGCGCTCAAGGCGCGAGGCGCTTCGGTGCCGCTCGTTCGCAACGTCTCATTCGCGATCGCTCCGGGTGAAACGCTGTGCCTCGTCGGCGAGAGCGGTTGCGGCAAGAGCCTGACCGCGCTCTCCATCATTGGCCTGCTTAACCGCAACGTCATGCAGGTCGCGTCCGGCCGCATCCTCTTCGACGGGCGCGATCTCGTCACGCTCGGTGCCGAGGAGATGCGCAAACTCCGAGGCGATCGTCTCGCCATGGTGTTCCAGGAGCCGATGACGTCACTCAATCCGCTGTTGCGGATTGGCGAACAAATCGCCGAGGTGATCGTCGAGCATCGCGGCGTGTCCGAGGCGGACGCACGGCAGCAGGTGATCGGCCTGCTCGATCTCGTCCGCATTCCGGATGCGAGACGGCGAGCCTCCGAATTTCCGCACCAGCTCTCCGGTGGCATGCGGCAGCGGGTGATGATTGCGATGGCGCTCGCTCTGCGCCCCGCATTGCTGATCGCCGACGAGCCGACCACCGCACTCGACGTCACCATCCAGGCCCAGATCCTGACTCTGATCGACGATCTGCGTCGCGAGTTCGGCACGTCGGTGCTGCTGATCACGCACGATCTTGGAGTGGTCGCGGAAATGGCCGACCGTGTCGTTGTGCTCTATGCCGGCAGCATCGTCGAGCAGGCCGGCGTCAACGACATCTTCGATGCCGCGGCCCATCCCTATACGCGCGGCCTGCTTGGTGCGATCGGCCAACTCAATAGCGGCACCCGCGATCGTCTCGCTGAAATCCCCGGCAGCGTGCCGAGCCCGGCCTCGCTCGGCACCGGCTGCGCCTTCCGCCAGCGCTGCTGCGTGGCAATGCCGGTGTGTCAGTCCGAGCTGCCGCTGTTATCGGGCGCAGGCGAGCACCTGGCGGCATGCTGGCTGGGCAAGGCCGGCGCGGTGAGGCCTGCATGAGCGCCGTCCTCGAAGTCTCCGGCCTGACCCAGATCTTCACCTCGCGGATGGGGCCGTTCGGCCTGTTCGGCCGGCGCGAACTTCGCGCGGTCGACGACGTCAGTTTCGCCGTCGCGCGCGGACGCACATTCTGCCTTGTCGGCGAAAGCGGCTGCGGCAAGACCACGATCGGCCGCATGGTCGTGCGCCTGTTGCAGCCGACGGCCGGCTCCGTCCGCATCAATGGCGAGGATTTTGGCAATCTCTCCGGCGAGGCGCTGCGGAAGAAGCGCCAGCAGGTGCAGATGATGTTCCAGGATCCCTTCGCCTGCCTCAACTCGCGCATGACGGCGGCGGAGATCGTCGAAGAGCCCCTGCAGAATTTTGGCATCGGCGATGCCATGTCGCGACGGCGCAAGGTCGCGCGCCTGTTCGACCAGGTCGGCCTGCCCCAACATTTTCGCGCACGTCTGCCGCATCATCTGTCGGGCGGGCAGCGGCAGCGCCTGGGCATCGCGCGGGCGCTCGCCGCAGATCCTGCGCTGATCGTCGCAGACGAGGCGGTCGCCGCACTCGACGTGTCGATCCGCTCTCAAATCCTAAATCTTCTGAAGGACGTGCAGCGCGAGATCGGGATCTCCTATCTCTTCATCTCGCATGATCTCGCTGTGGTGCGTTATCTCGCGGATGACGTGGCGGTGATGTATCTCGGCGCCATCGTCGAGCAGGGGCCGGCGGAGGTCGTGTTCGCTGCACCGGCGCATCCCTATACGCGAGCGTTGATCGATTCCGTTCCCGCGGTCCACCCGCGCAACCGACGCCGCCGCGCGGCGCTCGAAGGCGAGGTGCCGAGCGCCGCTTCGCTGCCGTCCGGATGCCGCTTCCGCACGCGCTGTCCGTTCACGACGGACATCTGCGCGAAAGAAGCGCCGGCGATGACCGAGATCGCGCCCGGCCATGTCATGGCCTGTCACCACGCACGATCGCTGCCGCGCTTCGACGCTTCGCGTCCGGGCTGGGTGGTGGCCGCCGATGCGATCGCCGAGAAACAGTAAACGGGAGGAGTACCAAAATGAACTGGGGGACCAGAATATTTGCCGGCATGGTCGCGGCAGGTTTGCTGAGCGCAACACCGCCTGCTGTTGCGGAGACGGTGCTCAAGATCCGCCCCTTCGGCGATCTCAAGCAGATCGATCCCGTGATCACGTCCGACTATATGGTTCGTAACCACGGCTATATGGTCTACGACACGCTGTTCTCGCTGGATGAGAAGCTCGTCGCGCAGCCGCAGATGCTCGAGTTGTTTACGGTCAGCAGCGATCAGCTCACTTATATCTTCACGCTGCGCGGCGGCCTGACTTTCAGCAACGGCCAGCCGGTCACCGCGGAGGATGCGGTCATTTCGCTCAAGCGCTGGTGGCAGCGCGATGGCCTTGGCCAACAGCTTGCCTCGGTCAGCGACAGCCTGACGGTCAAGGACGAAAAATCCTTCGAGTTGAAGCTCAAGCGTCCGTGGGGACTGGTGATCGAGGCGCTCTCCAAGCCGAGCTCCAACGTGCCCTTCATCATGCCGAAGGCGATCGCGGCGACGCCGGTGGATACCGCCATCACGGATGCGACCGGCTCCGGTCCCTTCATCATGAAGAAGGACGAGTGGGTTCCGGGCTCCAAGGTCGTCTATGTCAAGAACCCGTCCTACAAACCGCGCTCGGAGCCGGCGAGCGGGCTGGCCGGCGGCAAGCTCGCCAAGGTCGACCGCGTCGAATGGCATTACATCCCGGACGCGCAGACCGCGCTCAACGCGCTCCAGGCCGGTGAGATTGACATTTTTGAGGAGGTGCCGCCCGACTTCCTGCCGACACTTGCCGGCAACTCCGACATCAAGACCATGCCGCAGGACACGCTCGGTATGCAAATGGTGTTCCGCATGAACACGACGGTCCCGCCGTTCAACAATCCAAAGGTCCGGCAGGCGATCAGCTACATGATCGACCAGGAGAAATTCGCGCGAGCCTATGTCAGCGATCCCAAGCTCTACAAGAACTGCCCGAGCTTCTACATGTGCTCGTCGCCCTATTTCACGGCCGCCGGGTGGACGAAGCCTGATATCGAAAAGGCCAAGAAGCTGATCGCCGAGAGTGGTTATGACGGCACGCCGGTTGTGGTGCTGCACGCGACCGAAAGCGGGCCGACAAATACGTTCAGCCTCGTCGCTGAGCAGCTGATGCGGCAGATCGGCCTCAAGGTCGAGCCGCAGGCGATGGACTGGGGCACGTTGGTCGGACGCCGCGCATCCAAGGAAACCGTCGACAAGGGCGGCTGGTCGCTGTTCATGTCGGGACCGACAGGGGCCGACATGTTCGAGCCGGTCGGCCATCTTGGACTGCGCGCAAATTGTGAAAAGGCCTGGTTCGGCTGGCCTTGCGACGAGCAAATCGAGAAGCTGCGCAACGAATTCGCGTTTGCGGCAGATCCCGAGCAGAAAAGGAAGATCGCAGCCGAGCTCCAGCTCCGCGCTGTCGAGTATGTGCCGTATTGGCCGGCTGCACAGCTTTATCTGGTGCGAGCCGTGCGCGGCAATGTCGATGGCATCGTGAAAGGCGCGGTCCCGGTCTATTGGAACATCACCAAGAAGTAGTGCGATCCGGCCGGGCGTCGCAATTTGCGATTCGCCCGGCAGGCACCCTTCAGCCGTCCGCGAGCAACTGCCGGACCTCGGCGATCGTCGCCGGTTCGCCGCCGTGCTCGCGTACCATCCGCACGGCGCCCTCGACGAGGCGGAGATTGGTCGTCGTCGCGCCCAGCAGCGCGTCCTCGAGCCCGACGCGGATATGACCGCCGCGAGCAATCATCTCGGGAATCAGCGGCGTGACGTCAACGCCGAGGCCGGAGACCATCCAGGGTGCTCCGGCCGCCTCCTCTTCGGTCAGCGTGACAAGCGCGGCAAGTCCGTAAGGCTTCGGTGGAAAGCAGAACGCGAATTGCTGCGAGAACATGAAGCGGTAGATCGGCGTCTTCACGCCGCTCGCGCGCGCCAGCGCTGCGCCGGCGCGGATGAAGCCAGGCTCGTAGATGGCGAAGGCAGGGTGGATGCCGTGGCGCGCGGCAACGCCCAGCCCATGCCGGATGTGGGTCTCCGGATTGAGATAGGTGTCCGCCGGCTTTGCCTCCGCCGTCGTCGCGGTCAGCGTGAAGTTGACGCTGCCGGGATCGACCACAGCGAATTCGAGCAGGCCGCGTTCAGCCAGCGCCTCGATATGGGCGAAGCGCGCTTTGGGGTCGGCCACATTGCCGCGCGCATCGAGGCCGGGAATGGAGGGATAGACAGGCACGTCGACCTCGGCACGAATGCCCTCGATGATGCGGGCATAGACCTGCCAGTCGAAGGTCTGTGGTCCGCCGCCGTCATAGGCGTGCGTGTGAATGATTGCAGCGCCAGCACGGGCGCAGACGATGCCCTCGGCGATGATCGCTTCGATCGTGTCGGGAATGCCGGGCTGAAGCGCGCGGCTCCAGGGCCCGTTCAATGCCGCCTCGATCCAGACCTTGTGCATGGCACGCCTCCCTCCTCCGCCCGAACAGGCGATGTTGTTTTGAAGAATCGTATCACGTCAACCGTGCGAGGACAGCGCTGTGTCCCGCATGGGATGTGCGATTGCTCCATGGCCAAGGAGAATCACCTCCAGCAGCGATGAAGCGTGCGCCGGCCCGGCGCCGATAGTTCCATCTGACGCGTCGTGGTTCACCCGCAGGAACCATCGGCCTCCGCGAACATTCTGATGGAGGGTCGATGTGGGCCCAGGTCGCGTGCGCTCGCGTCCGGGTCTGAACATTGCCCTGATCTTCGCCTCTGGCGATGGGGGAATTGTGAGCACGGTCATAGAGAACTTGCTGATGCGGAAGCAGAAGCTCGTGGAACAGCTCGAGACGGCGCAGTCGGTCGAAGACCGCGACAGGCTCGAGCACCAGCTCGAACAGATCAACACCGCGCTGGATTTTCTGGACAGGCCGGGATCGAGGGAGGGGCCGTGACGGCGCTCAATCGACCTTCGGCGCGTCCATCTGCGGCGCCTCCACTTTCAGCGCCTCCACTTTCAAGGCTTTGGCATAGACCACGCCCGAATTGGTGATGTGCGTCGTCATCAATGCTTCGAAGGCCGCGTGCTCGCCCCGCGCGAACAGATCGAGCAGCCTGCGATGCTCGTCGAAGGACGAGCGGGTGCGCACGTCGATCGGCGAGGTCAAATTGGTGCGGAGCGCGGCGACGCGGCCGGAGACGAGCTGATAGGATTCGGCGAGGTAACGGTTGCCGCAATGGGCGAACAGCGCCTCGTGAAAGGCGGCGTCGGCGCGGCCATAGGCGATGTTGTCTTTTGCGGCGATCGCCGGCTCCATCGCGGCGATCGCTGCGTTCATTGTCGCGATTGCGCCGTCGCGATCGTGGCGGAAGGCGAGCTCGGCTGCTTTCGGCTCGAGCGCGATGCGGAAGGTGCAGAGCGCATGGATGTCCTCTGCGCTCGGCGTGAACACGAAGCTGCCGACCTGCGGCCGGATCACCACGAGTCCCTGCGCCTGCAACTGGCCCATCGCCTCGCGCACCGGCGTGCGGCTGACGCCGAAGGAATTTGCCACCATCTCCTCGGAGATGGCGGCGCCGAGCGCGAACTCGCCGTCGATGATGGCCTGGCGCAGCCGCTGCATCACCCGCTGCGACAGCGATTTCGGCGTATCGAGCTTCAGCGACTTCATGGGCTCTCTGGTCAGATCACCTTGCCGGGATTGAGCAGATGCTCGGGATCGAGCGCGGCCTTTAGCGTTCGCATCAGCGCGATCTCGGCCTCGCTCCTGGCATGACCGAGCCACTTCTTCTTCAGCGTGCCGATGCCGTGCTCGGCGGAGACGCTGCCGCCCATCTCGCGCACCAGACCATAGATGATCGCGTCCATCTCCTCCTTCGGCTGCTGCGCGACGGAGAGACCCGTGACCCAGGAGACCAGATGCAGATTGCCGTCGCCGATATGGCCGTAATAGACGCTCTCGCAGCCTTTGATGCCTCTCGCGAGCGCGGCTTTGCAGCGCGTCGCGAACTCGTCCATCCGCGCCACCGCAAGCCCGATGTCGTAGGAGATGTGCGGCCCCAGCACCTGGCCGAATTCGGCGCAGATGTCGCGCACGCGCCAGAAGGCTTGCGTTTGCGCCAGCGACTGCGCCACGGCGGCGTCCGCCAAAAGCCCGCGCTCCATCAGCTCTTCGAGCCAGTTTTGGAAGCGCGGTGCATCTAAGCTCTCGTCGGTGCCTTGCGCCTCCACCAGCACGTAGAGGCCGTGGCCTGCCGCGACCGGCGGCTTCACGCCGGCGCGCATCGTAATCACGTCCCAATAGTCCGGCCACATCACCTCGAAGGCCGACAGCAGCGGCCCGAGCCCGCTGCGCGCGGCGCCGAGCAGCGCGATCACCGCGGCATAATTCTTCAGCGCGCAGAGCGCGGCCATGGTCGAGCGCGGCTTTGGAAACAGCCGCAGCACCACGCGGGTGATGATGCCGAGCGTGCCTTCCGAGCCGATGAACAGATGCTTCAGATCGTAGCCGGCGTTGTTCTTCATCAGCTTGTTGAGGCCAGTGACGATGGTGCCGTCGGGCAGCACCACTTCGAGCCCGAGCACCAGCTCGCGCGTCATGCCGTAGCGGATCACGCGGTTGCCGCCGGCATTGGTCGAGAGATTGCCGCCGATCGCGCAGGAACCGCGCGAGCCGAGATCGAGCGGGAAGAAGAAGCCGGCCTCGTCCGCGGCCTTCTGAATCGTCTCCAGCGGCGTGCCAGCCTTCACCGTCATCGTCGCCGAGGCAGAATCGATCTCCTCGATCCCGGTCATGCGCTCGAGCGAGATCGCGACCCAGCCTGTCTCGGGCGAGGCGCCGCGGCACAGCCCGGTCAATCCGCCCTGCGGCACGAAGGGAAGCCGCGCCTGCCGGCAGGTCAGAATCGCATCGGCAACGCCCTGCGCATCGAGCGGACGGATCACTGCGAGCGGTGTCTGCGGCAGGCTCGCGCTCCAGTCGTTGCAATTGCGCGCCGGCACGTCGCTGCCGGTCAGCACCGCGGCCGCGCCGAGCTTGTCGCGCAAGGCGCCAAGCAGTTGGTCAGGACGCTCATTCGGGGTCACCATGTCCATGCGAGACCTCCTCAGATCTGACTGCGCCCATGGCGCGCTGAAAGGATTTGCTTCTGTCTTGTATGTAAGGTACAAGATGGAAAGTAAAGCAAAAACAAAGCTCGATTAGCGCTTTGAGATCCGTTGGAAATCAGAGGCGTCGCTCGAGGTCGCAGCAAAGGGCGGTGTGATGACGGAGGCAATTCGCGGGTTCTGGGTGGCGTCGGCGACGCCGCTGGCGACGGACGGCAGCGTGGACCCCGCAAAGCTCGCGGCGCATGCCAAGCAACTCTTCGGCAAGGGCGTCGATGGTGTCGTGTTGTTCGGCACCACCGGCGAGGGCACCTCGTTCAATGTCTCTGAGCGCGTTGCGACCATCGAAGCCATGCTCAAGGCCGGCGTCGCACCGGAGCGCATCGGCATCGGCGGCGGCTTCCCCGCCATCACCGACAGCATCGCATTGACGCGCGCCGTCCTTGGCCTCGGCCTGCGTCACGTCCTGTTGCTGCCGCCTTACTTCGACCGCAGCGTCACGCCTGAGGGCATCGAGGATGCATTCGCCGCGATCATCGACGGCGTCGCCGACGATCGCCTGCGCGCCTCGCTCTATCACATCCCGCAGGTCTCGGGGGTTGCGATCCCGACCAGCGCCGCTGCGAATCTGCGCAAGCGCTACGGCAAGCTGGTTGCGGGCCTGAAGGACTCCAGTGGCGACTTCAAGCAATTCCAGGCGTTCCGCAAAGCCGCGCCCGAACTCGCCATCACCGTCGGCAACGAAGCCGACATCGCCCGTGCGATCGCCGCCGGCGGCGCCGGCACCATCTGCGGCATGGCCAATGTCGCGCCCGAGCTGGTCAAGGGCATGGTCGACGGCAAGGATGTCGAAGCGCGCATGCAGGCCGCGATCGATGTCGTGGTGAAGACGCCATCTCTGGTCGCCACGCTGAAGGGAATCCTCGCGGCGCAGACGGGCGATGCCGGCTGGCTGCGTGTGCGTCCGCCGCTCCGCGCGTTGTCCGACGGCTCCGCGTTCCTGCGGAAGCTCGATGCGTTGATGGCGCCTGCCATCGCCTGAGATCGCGCAAGATCGCGACACGCCGCGGCCAATTCGCGTGCTGCGTGCCGCGGTCGGTGCCAAGGCAATTGCAGATTGCGATTCAGCGCCGATCTGTTCTTAGAACGGTTCGATACTAGAGCGATTCAAGTCCGCTTACGGTTCTCTTCACTCGCCGCGACTGTTAGACGCGCCAACTTCAATGCTGCGTCTGACCTGGAAGTGAATCGAACGTGCGTGCTTATCTGGATGGCCAACGCGTCAGCGGCCGTCGAACTCGTGCCGGCAAGAGCCGTGCAGGTCTTCTCATCGGAGCGGCCGTGCTGCTCGTCGAATCTCCCTCCAACACGACGGCCGCGCAGGCGCAATCCGCACTGCCGCCGGTGACGGTGGAAGCGCCGGCGCAGCGGCAAAAGCCGGCGCGCGCATCTGAACAGTCGTCACGCGGCGCGCAAACCGCAGCGCGTCAGCGCAATCGCAATCCCGCGCCCGCCGCACCAACGCTCTCGGAGCGTGCCGCCGCAGAAGCCGCGGTGCAGCAAGCCGCAAAGCTCGGCTACCGCGCCATGCCGAGCGCGACCACGCTGCGCAGCGGCGCCTCGCCGCTCGACACTTCGCAGGCGGTCAACGTCGTCCCCGCGCAGGTCCTGAAGGACCAGCTACCGCGCAACATTGACGATGCGCTCGGCAACGTCTCCGGCATCACCCAGACCAATACGCTCGCGGGTAGCCAGGACGCGGTGATCCGCCGCGGCTTCGGCGACAATCGCGACGGCTCGATCATGCGCAACGGCATGCCGCTGGTGCAGGGCCGCAGCCTCAACGCCTCCGTCGAAAGCGTCGAAGTGCTGAAGGGCCCGGCCTCGCTGCTCTACGGCATCATGGATCCCGGCGGCATCGTCAACACCATCAGCAAGCGTCCCGAGCTCTATCAGCAAGGTTCGGTCACGCTGCTCGGCTCGACCTTCAGCGCTTCCAAGACCGGTGCCGACGGTCTGCTCGACGTCACCGGTCCAATCGGCGACCAGGGCCTTGCCTATCGCTTCATCGGCTACGGCGTCAGCGAGGACTATTGGCGCAATTTCGGCCGCCACCGCGAGATGCTCGTCGCGCCGTCGCTGGCCTGGTACGGCCAGGACACGACGGTTCAGCTCAACTACGAGCATCGCGAGTTCATCTATCCGTTCGACCGCGGTACGGCGTTCAATCCGGTGACGAAAGCGCCGCTGGCAGTTCCCGCCGACCGCCGGCTCGACGAGCCGTTCAACAACACGTGGGGCACGTCGGACCTGATCCAGGCGTCGGTCGAGCACCGCTTCAACCAGGATTGGAAGCTTTACGCCGGCTACAGCTACAACACGGAAACCTTCAGCGCCAACCAGCTCCGCATCACTGGCATCAACTTCACGACCGGTGCCGAGACGCGTAGCAATGACGGCACGGGAAGCTCGCTCAGCAACGTCAGTTACGGGACCTCCTATGTCTCGGGCGGCTTCTGGCTCGGCGACATGCGCAACGAGGTGCTGTTCGGCGGCGATGGCCAGTATCGCACCATCTACCGCGACGTTTTGATCCGCCAGGCAACTCCCGTCTTCAATGTCTACAATCCCGTCTATGGGCTGATCGGACCGGGCACGACGGCGTCGAACCCCGATAGCGCCCAGACCGACAAGCTCGGCCAGTGGTCGCTGTTCTTCCAGGACACGCTGCATCTCACCGAGCGATTCGCACTTGTCGGCGGCGTGCGCTACATGGACTACGATCAGATCGCCGGACGCGGAAAACCGTTTAACACCAACACCAACGTATCCCAGGACAAGGTGCTCCCGCTCGGCGGCGCCATCTTCAAGCTCACCGACCAGATCTCGCTTTATGCGAGTTACACCGAATCGCTGAAGCCGAATTCGACGATCGCTCCGATCGGCGTTGTGATCGATTCCCGTGTCGCGCCGGAAGAAGGTGTGTCATACGAGACCGGCGTCAAGTTCGATTTCAACCAGCGCATTTCCGGCACCGTGGCGCTGTACGACCTCGACAAGAAGAACGTTCAGACGACGAAAACCAATAGCGCCGGCGTAGTGGAGCTCCACACTGTCGGCCGCGCCCGCTCGCGTGGCGTCGAAGTGGACGTCACCGGCAGGCTCAGCGACAGCTGGGCCATGATCGGCAGCTATGGTTATACCGACGCCCGGGTGACGGCGTCCGAGGATCCGACGCTGTATGGCAGGAAGCTGCAAAACGTCGCCTTGAACACGGCCTCGCTCTATCTTGTCTATGACTTCGGCACCGCCTTGCCGGGTCAGCTCCGCCTCGGCGGCGGCGCGCGCTATGTCGGCGACCGTCCCGGCGATTCGACCAACACCTTCTTCCTGCCATCCTATGTCGTCGCAGACATTTTTGCGACTTACGAGACGAAGTACAAGCAGTTCCCGGTGATCTATCAGTTCAACGTCAAGAATCTGTTCGACACCGTCTATTATCCCTCCGCCGTCAACAATCTGAACGTCGCCATCGGTGACGCGCGCCGGGTATCGCTGTCGGCAACGGTGAAGTTCTAGCGATGGCAGCGCGGCTCGGGCACACAATCAAGGCTGTCCTGCTCCAGGTCCATTCCATCGCGGGCCTGGTGCTCGCGCTGCTGCTCGCCTTGATCGCGCTGACCGGCGCGATCATGAGTTTTGAGGACGAGATCGTCGATCATCTCGACGCGGAAATCATGCAGGTGGCGCCGCGCCCCGCGCCGGCGCTGATGCCGGACGAGCTGGTCGCCCGGCTGAAGGCGGAGCAGGACGTCGGTCAGGTCTCGGCCGTGATGCTGTCGAGCGATCCAGCTGCCGCCGTGCGGGTCCGCTTCGCGCGTGATGGGCAGGGCGGGAGGTCGGCCTCGCTCTACGTCGATCCCTATGACGCGCGCGTTCTGGGC
>NZ_PSRT01000142.1 GCF_004212635.1 Bradyrhizobium genosp. SA-3
GCCGCCGCCCGCCCCGACCGTGGCTGCAGCACCACCGGCGCCGTCTCCGCCACCCGCCCCGGCGCCTGCCCCCGCTCCCGTTCAGGCGGCTGCAGCCACGCCTGCTCCGGCAACCGCTCCCACGCGCGATCTGAATTCGCCGCTCGGCGTCTGGCTCACCGAGGAGAAGGAAGGCAAGGTCCGCATCGAGCAATGCGGCACCAATCTTTGCGGCTATTCGGTCGACTCCAAATCGAACCAGAATGGCGAGCAGGTCCTGATCAACATGAAGCCTGGCAAGGACCAGAAATGGTCAGGCCGCATCCTCGATCCCAATTCCGGCTCGACCTACGATTCGACGATCGCGATGAAGGGCACCGACCGGTTGCGCGTGCAGGGCTGCGCCTTCGGCGGCATGTTCTGCGGCGGCCAGACCTGGACGCGCGTGAACTGAGTTTGGCTGCGACGCTCTGATCAGAACGAGGGGCCCGTGATCCGGGCCCCTTTGCGTTGTCCGCAGTGTGATGGCGAGGTGAGCCACCTCACAGAGCCTGCTGCAGGCGTGAGCCCCCTCACATCGCCGGTTCTGCGAGCCGTGCCACGTTCCCCTGCATGGTCAACCACAGGGGCGTGCCATGAACGGCATTCGCACAGGACTCTTCGTTACGCTTGTCGCCATTGCCTTTCCGCTGACACAGGCCGGTGCCACGACAAGCACTTTCGACGGCACATGGAATGTCCGCATCTCGTCATCGAGCGAGACCTGCGGCAACGGCGCGACCGTCGCGATCGGAATCAACAATGGTCAGATCGCATCAAGCAGCGCCGCGGTGACGGCGTCGGGCCGCGTCGCCGATGCCGGCAACATCAACGTCACCTTAAGCACCGGCATCAAGCGCGCCGTCGGCTTCGGCCGGCTCAGCGGCACGTCAGGCTCCGGCACATGGCGCGGCGCCATGTGCACGGGGACGTGGACGGCGGAGCGGATGTAGGTCTTGTGTCCCGGACGCGGCGCGGCGCGAAGCGCCGTGACGCTGAGCCGGGACCCAGCAGTGTCAATCCCTCGGAAGAGTCTGGGCCCCGGATCGGCGACGCATCGCCAAGGGCGATGCGTCTTGTCCGGGGCACGGGACTAGCCGACCGCCGCCCCATACTCGGCGTCGGTGACCGGCTCCAGCCAGGTCGAGTAGACGCCGTCGAGTGCTTCCTGCATGGCGATGTGGCACATGCCGTTGGTCGGCGATGCGCCGTGCCAATGCAGCTCGCCCGGCGGAATCCACACGGTGTCGCCGGGGCGGATCTCGCGGATCGGGCCGCCCTTGGACTGGACTCGGCCGACGCCGGAGATGACGTAGAGCGTCTGCCCGAGCGGATGGTGATGCCAATTGGTGCGTGCGCCCGGCTCGAACGCGACGCGCGAGCAGTTCAGCCGTGCCGGCGCGGGCGCCATGATGACGGGGTCCTGCCACACGGTGCCGGTGAAGTGTTCATTGGGCGCGCGGCGGGTCGGCCGCGTGCCTGCAACAGTGATTTCCATTGGGATTACCTCGCTGCTTCCCGATTACTTCTTGCTGGCGGCGTAGCGCGCCTTGGTCTCGGCGTTCATGGGATAGAGGCCCGGCAGCACGGCGCCGTTGTTCACCTCGTTGACGATCCAGGCCTCCATGCGCTCCTGCTCGACGCCCTCGGCTAGCACGTGATCGAGCATCGCCTGCGGGATCAGCACGCAGCCGTCCTGGTCGGCGACCACGATGTCGTTCGGGAAAACGGCGACACCGCCGCAGCCAATCGGCTCGCCCCAGCCGACGAAGGTCAGGCCCGCAACGGAAGGCGGCGCGGCATAGCCGTCGCACCAGACCGGAAGATTGGTGCCGAGCACGCCCTCGACGTCACGCACGACGCCGTCGGTGACGAGAGCGGTTACGCCGCGCTTGACCATGCGCGCGCAGAGGATGTCGCCGAAGATGCCGGCATCGGTGATGCCCATGGCATCGACCACGGCGATGCAGCCTTCAGGCATTGCCTCGATCGCGGTGCGAGTCGAGATCGGCGATGACCAGGATTCCGGCGTCGCCAGATCCTCGCGCGCGGGCACGAAGCGCAGCGTGAAGGCCGGGCCCACCAGGCGCGGCAGGCCCGGACGCAGCGGACGCGCGCCGCGCATCCACACATTGCGCAGGCCCTTCTTCAGCAGGACCGTGGTGATGGTGGCGGTGGTGATGCCGGTGAGGGTCTTGCGGGCTTCGGGGGACAGCGACATGGAAACAGACGAGCTCCGGATGGGCGGGAAAGAACGCGCGCATCTTGCGAGCCGCAGCCCTTGCGTCAAGGGCCAAGAGGCTAGCAATAACGCAGGGCCGCTGGGCTATTATGCGACGCGATAACAAGGCCTTATCGCTTCCCCCAGCATTAATTTATTGGACTTGCGGACGCATTTACGCGAAGCAGGACGAAGCGGAACTCGAACGCCGGGGGCCGCATTCTTCAGAAGCCCGATTTCGACAGCTCATGGCCGCGACGCTTCCCCCGCCCCGCCTTCTGCCCAGTGGCGACAGCGCCGTCACGGTCGAGTTCAGCCGCACCATCGATGACGATGCCAACCAGCGCGTGCTGGCGCTCGACAAGGCGCTTGCAGCAAGCCCGATCGACGGCATCACTGAGGCCGTGCCGACCTATCGCTCGCTGCTGGTGCACTACGATCCCGGCAAAATCGGTTTCGATGCGCTCGGCGACAAGCTGATCGCGCTCGCCAGCCAGAAGTTGCCGCCGGCGACCAAGACGCGCCGCTGGCGCATTCCCGTCGCCTATGGCGGCGAGCACGGCATCGACCTCGAGGATGTCGCCAAGGCGCTGAGCACCACGCCCGATGACATCGTCGCCCGCCACGTTGCCGGCGACTACAAGGTTGCCATGATCGGCTTCACGCCGGGCTGGTCCTATCTCAGCGGCCTCGACAAATCCCTGCACATGTCGCGGCGGCAGAATCCGCGCGTGCTGACGCCAGCCGGCACGATCTCGATCGGCGGCGTCCAGGCCGGCATCCAATGCCTGGCTGCCCCGAGCGGCTGGCACCTTTTGGGCCGCACGCCGGTGCGGACCTATCAGCTCCACCGCAATCCGATGTTCCTGACCGAACCCGGTGATCGCGTGACGTTTTTCGCCATCGACCACAAGACGTTCGAGGAATTGGACCGCGCTGCGGAAGCGGGCGAGATCGTCGCCGAGCAGGTGGTCGCATGAGCCGGCTCGTCGTCGCCAGCATCGGGCCTGCAAGCTCCGTCCAGGATGGCGGCCGCTACGGCGCGCAGCGCTACGGCCTGACGGTGAGCGGGGCGATGGACCGGCTGTCGCTTGCTGCGGCGAACACGCTTGTCGGCAACGGGCCGTTTGCGGCCGCAGTCGAGATCGGTCCATTCGGCGCCTCCTTCACCGCCCGTGATGGTGCCGTGCGCGTCGCGATTTCAGGCGCGCCGCGCAATGCGGATATCGCCGGAAATCCGATCGCGATGGACACATCGGTGACCTTGAAGGATGGCGAGACGCTGACGCTGGGCTTTGCCCGCGGCGGCGCCTTCACCTATCTCGCCATCGAAGGCGCCATCAAGGGCGAGGCGGTGTTCGGCAGCCTCGCCGTGAATGCGCGCGCGGGCCTCGGCAGCCCCTACCCGCGCCCGCTCCAGGCCGGCGACGAGTTCAGCGTCGATGCCGCCAGCGGCGCGAGCGAATTCCGGATCGAGTTGCCGAAGCCCGTGAGCGGCCCGATCCGTGTTCTGCTGGGGCCGCAGGACGACGAGTTCGACGACACCAACAAGGCGCTGTTCCTGGACAGCGAGTGGAAGATCTCGGCGACCTCCGACCGCATGGGCTACCGGCTCGAAGGCCCCGCCATCAAGCATCTGCACGGCCACAACATCGTCTCCGACGGCACCGTCAACGGCAGCATCCAGGTGCCCGGCAACGGTGCGCCGATCGTGCTGATGATGGATCGCGGCACCTCCGGCGGCTATCCGAAGATCGCAACCGTGATCACGGCCGATGTTGGCCGGCTGGCGCAGACCTCGGCGGGAACCGCATTCCGCTTCAAGGCCGTCAGTATGGCCGAGGCGCAGGACGAGGCGCGCAAGTTCGCGCAGCTGATCCGCAGCCTGCCCGATCGCCTGCGCTCTGCTGATACCGTCGCGCTCAACATCGAGGCACTCAGCGATGCTAATGTTGCGGGCTATGCCGTGAGCGCCGTCGACGCAGGGACATGGCAGGTCGCAACGGAACCGTAAACGGCAACAAAGACCAGAGGCGGAGAGCACCCATGAAGACGATCGATCTCAATTGCGACCTCGGCGAAGGTTTTGGCGCGTGGGAGATGGGCAATGACGCCGCCATGATCGAGCTGGCGAGCTCGGTCAATGTCGCCTGCGGCTTCCACGCCGGCGATCCTGACATCATGCGCCGGACGGTGGAGCTGGCGAAGGCGCGCGGCGTCTCGGTCGGCGCGCATCCCGGCTACCGCGACCTGCACGGCTTTGGCCGGCATCCGATCGCCGGCCTGAAGGCCTCCGAGATCGAAAACCTCGTCGCCTACCAGATCGGCGCGTTGCAGGCGATCGCGACCGCGGCCGGCCACAAGGTCACCCATGTGAAGGCGCATGGCGCCCTCTCCAACGTCGCTTGCGAGGACGACATGACGGCGAAGGCGATCGCAGCCGGCATCAAGGCAGTCGATCCCAGCCTGATCTTCGTCGTGCTCGCCAATTCGAAGCTGGTGAAGGCCGGCGAAGCGGCCAATCTGCCGATGGTGCACGAGGTGTTCGCCGATCGCGCCTATGAGGACGACGGCAACCTCGTCTCGCGCAAGAAGCCCGGCGCGGTGCTGCACGATGCCACGGCGATCGCCGATCGCGTCGTGCGCATGGTGCAGGACGGCGCGGTGGTCTCGGTGACAGGCAAGGTCATCAAGATGCGCACCGACACGGTCTGCATCCATGGCGATACGCACGGCGCGGTCGAGATCGCGCGCAGTGTGCGTCAGGCGTTGAAGAATGCGGGGATCGAAGTCGCGCCGTTCAAGCGCGGGTAAGACATCTCAGGTGCCGTAGGGTGGGCAAAGCGCCCGCTATAGCTCGAAGAGCGAAGGCGGAAGCGTGCCCACCATTGATCTCAGATGTCGAAAGATGGTGGGCACGGCGCGCGAAGGCGCGCCTTTGCCCACCCTACGAAGTCCATCAGAACGGATGCACCGAGAGCGTGCCGAACACGATCGCCGCGATGACGGCAAACGCGCTATAGAGCGCGACATGATGCATGCTCGCCTCGGTCCGCCGCGAGAGCGAGCGTGCGTAGAAATGCAGCCTGGCTTCCGCCGATAGTTCGCGCATGGTCGATCTCCAACGCCCCATTCGCGGGAGTATGAAGGATCAACCAGGGCGGGAGGCAAGACAGCAGCGCAAATAGCGATGCGCCTTCTCTGACGACGCCACATCGCAGATGCAAATTCTCTCTACGTGCGGGTTCCGAGAATCTTATTCGTTCAAATCCGAGCCAGTTGGAACCGGCCCGGATGACGGTGTGGTGACAGCAGGCTTAGTAGACGTCAGCCTGGAAGCGGCCGGTCTTCTTGAGCTCGGCGACGAAACTGACGGCTTCGTCGGTCGAGCGCGCGCCGAACTGGGCGACGATGTCGACCAGCGCACGCTCGACGTCCTTGGCCATGCGCTTGGCATCGCCGCAGATGTAGAGATGCGCGCCTTCGGCAAGCCACGTCCACACCTCACGGCCGACCTCGCGCATGCGGTCCTGCACATAAAATTTCTTCTCGCCATCGCGCGACCAGGCCAGCGACAGGCGCGTGAGCAGACCCGAGGTCTTCATCGCGTTGAGCTCCTCCTGGTAGAAGAAGTCGCAATCGCTGCGCTGATGCCCGAAGAACAGCCAGTTCTTGCCGGGCGCGCCGTTGGCCTTGCGGTCGAGCAGGAAGGCGCGGAACGGCGCAATGCCGGTGCCGGGGCCGATCATGATCACAGGCGTCTTCGGATCCTGCGGCAGGCCGAAGGCGTGTGCCTTCTGCACATAGACGTTGAGCTTCTCGCCTTCGGCAATGCGTTCGCCGAGGAAGGTCGAGGCGACGCCGAGGCGCTTGCGCTTGCCAATCACGTAGCGGACGGAGTCCACCGTCAGCGACAGCTTGCCGGGCGTCGCGTTGTGCGAGGACGAGATCGAGTAGAGCCGTGGCTGGAGCGGCTCAAGCGCCTCGACGAAGGCCTCCGGGTGCGGCCGCGTGCCCGAGAACTTCTGGAGTGCCGCCATGACGTCGAGGGTGGCGGCATCGCCATCGGGATCCTCGCCCTGCGCCAGCGCCCGCGCCTTCTCGCGCTGCGCGCCGCCGGTGATGAAGGAGATCAGCTCGAACAGCGTGTCGGGCGCCGGCGACAGCGAGACGTCGTCGATCAGAACTTCGCGCAGCGTCTTGCCGTTGACTTTCGTGGTGTGGGAGGCGCCGAGCAGCGCGATGATCTGGTCGACGAGGCCGACATCGTTGCGCGCGAACACGCCAAAACTGTCGCCGACGACGTAGTCGAGCTTGCTCTCGGAGAGATCGAACTCGATGTGATAGGTTTCCTTCTCAGACTTCCCCTTGTTGAGCAGGCGGCGCGACAGGAAGGTCGCGGCAACGGGGTTGTCGCGTGAGCGGCCCGGCTCTGCGATCGTCACGGTCACGGCCGGCGCCGGAGCGTCCGCTTTGTCCGCCGCTTTGGCCACTGCCGCCTTGTCGAGCTCCTCGTACAGGGACTTCAGCATCCGCGCGGTTTCCTTGCCGCCGGGGACGCACAGATTGAGCCGAGCTTCGCTGCGGCTCGCGATTGCCTCCGAATAATCGTGGCAATTGTAGCCGCACTGGCCGCAATCCTGCTGCGCCATTGCCGCCATCATCTTGCGGCGCACGGGACGGCCCTCGGCGAGCTTCATCCGCTCCGCAATGGGCATGGTCTGGTCGTGCCACGGCGCTTCGCCGTCGTCGCCGTCACCGGCCGCGCCTTGCATGACGGCGGCGCCCTGCTCGGCCGACAGCGGCGCGGCCACGTCAGGCGACAGCAACCCGGCAAAGAAGCCGTTCAGCCAGGAACGCTGCGCATCGGAGAACGGCGCGCTGGCGGGAATGATGTCGAGTTTCGGCGGAGGCGTGATCTGGTTCATGCGGACACCTGTGCATCGGCAAGCTTGCGCAGCGTTTCGCCGTCATGGCGGCGCGCAAAGGACAGGAAGGTTTCGTCGGGAGACGAGCGATGGGCGATATAGGCCTTGAGCAGTTTTTCGACCGTCTTCGGCGCGTCCTCGGCCTTGAGGTCGTGATAGACCTCCTGCCCGACATCGGCGTCGGGGCCGAACCCGCCGCCGGTGAAGAGGTGATAGCCCTCGACCGTGTCCTCCTCGCCGACTGGCACGCGCGCACCGATCAGGCCGATGTCGCTGATGTAGTGCTGCGCGCAGGAATGGTGGCAGCCGGTGACGTGGATGTTGACGGGCTTGTCCATCGCGACGCGCGGCTCGCACCAGTCACCGATCTCGGCGGCATGGCGCTTGGTGTTCGCAGCGGCGAAGCGGCAGCCGGCGTTGCCGGTGCAGGCGATCAGGCCAGCGCGGATGTGTGAAGCCTCGATCGCGAGCCCGATCTGCTTAATCGCGGCGGTGGCAAGCTCGACATTCTCGTCGCGCACGCCCGAGATCAGCAGGTTCTGCCAAACCGTGAGACGGATCTCGCCGTCGCCAAGGTCACGCGCGACCTTGGCGAGACCGCGCATCTGATCAGAGGTGAGCTTGCCGAGCGTCAGCGACACGCCAATCCAGTTGAGGCCCTCCTGCTTCTGCTTGTGCACGCCGACATGCGCCATGCGGTCCGCGGCCGGCCGTGGTGCAAACGCCTCTTCTGGCACGCGCGTGAACGGCGTCTTCAACTGCTCCTCGACCAGCTTGAGGAAGCCGTCATGGCCCATGCTGTCGAGCACGTATTTCAGCCGCGCCTTGTTGCGGTTGGTGCGGTCGCCATGGTCGATGAACACGCGCACGATGGCATCCGCGACAGCGGTCGCCTGCTCCGGCTTGACGATGATGCCGGAATATTTGGCGAAGTCCTTATGGCCAGTGATGCCGCCGAGACCGACGCGGAACCAGACCCCGGGCTCGACGCCGAAGCCTTCCTTCACCTCGTAAGCCGTAAACGCGATGTCATTGGTCTCCTCGAGCACCGCGATCCTGCCGGCGCCATCGAAGGCGACGTTAAACTTGCGCGGCAAGCCGTAGAGCGAGCGATCGTTGAGGATGTGATAGTGCCACTCGCGCGCATAGGGCCGCGTGTCGATCAACTCCTGCGGATCGATGCCGGCCGTCGGCGTTCCCGTCACGTTGCGGATGTTATCGGCGCCGGAGCCGCGCGAGCACAGGCCGAGATCCTGGATGCCCTCGATCAACTTCACCGCATGCTTCGGCGGGATCTCGCGGAGCTGGAGATTGGCGCGCGTGGTGACGTGGCTGTAGGGACCGCAGAGCTCGTCGGCGAGATCGGCAAGGCCGGACAGCTGCCAGTGCTTCATGATGCCGTTGGGGATCCGCAGGCGGCTCATGTAGGAGTCCTGCGTCGGCGCGACATAGAAGATGCCGTAATAGCGCCAACGGAAATTGTCCGCCGGGCTCGGCGGCGCGTTGTCGAGCGCCTGCTGGCGCAGCCGCGGATAGGCATCGAAGGGATGCTCGTCGCGCTTGAACTTCTCCTGGTCGGCGAGCTTCTTGCCCGACGCGATCACCTTGTCCTGCGCCTTGATGTGCACGGCATCGGGGCCGGTGGGCTCGGCGTTCGCCTTGCCGGCACCGCCGCCGAGACCGCGACCGACACGGCTGATCTGCAGACCGGTGGTGAAGCCTTCGAGATAGCGTTTCTGCTCGTCGGTAAAGTCGACTGCGAGCGTATCGATTTTCATGGTCGGTAACGAAGCTCCTGCGGCCACCGGGGGTGGCATCGACGGAAATTGGCGCGACCCGAAAGGAACCTTGCTGGCTGAAGAGCCGGCCTAGCGCCCAACGGTCCGATCAGCTTCGTTGCTGCGGGACTTGGCTCAGCAGGCATCTGTGACAAGCTGGCCGCAGTGCAACATTCAAGTTGCGTGCCAGCTTCGGCGAAATGAAAGATCTTGTGATTTCAAGTAATTAGCGGAGATCCCGGAACATTCCGGCCCCGGGCACCTCATGAAAATTCGAGCACTCGGCTCAAAATTTAGTCGATGAGCCAAATTGCCTAAAAATCATGCAGTAGCGCATCAGGCCTTCCAACGCCCCACTTCGAAGGCCTCAAGGTGCCCCAGAATATTGTCGGCATCGAATACGGGCCCTGCGAAGGCCCCAAAGGCCGCCGGGGCTTGGTCGGGCGGGCGGCGGCCGAGGGCCGCGTCGTAAAGGTCGGGCCTGAACACCGCCATGGCCGTCTTGACGCCGTCCGGGCTCAAGGCCGCCTGCCCCCACCGTACCATCTGCGCATAGAGCCAGGCGGCCTGGACCGGATCGGGGCGCCCTGCCTCCTCGCGTCCGACCAGAAGATATCGACCGCTTTCGCGGAAAGTGCCGTCCGGCGAAATCTTCAGGCGTCCCGTCAGGGTGCGCTGGATGACTTCGGCGTCGACGCCGATCCGCTCGGGTTGCGCCAGAATCCGCGCCGCTTCGATCCGGTTTTCCGGATGCTCGATGAACTCGGCCGCCTTCACCGCCGCGCGCACGAGGCTAGCGACCACGTCCGCATGGTTGTCGGCCCAGACCTGACGGACGGCCAGGACCTTCTCCGCCGCGTGCACCAGAATGTCGGAGACGAAATGCAGGATGTGGCCGATGCCGAGATCGACCGCGATCGAGTTCCAGGGTGCACCGACGCAGAATGCGTCGACATGGCCGCTCTTGAGACTGTCGACCATATAGGGCGGCGGCAGCACGACGAGGCGCACGTCCTCATCGGGATCGACTCCAGCCGCCGCCATCCAGAACCGCAATTGGTAATTGTGGGTCGAGAACGGGAACGTCATGCCGAAGGTCAGCGGATCGGCGCCGTCCTTGCGGCGCTTGGCAACCACCTTCGCCAGCGCTTTCGCCGTCACCATCGGATCGAAACGGTCGCCCTGGATCTCCTCCATCAGCGCAGCGTGCAGCGCCGGTGAGACCGTGATGGCGTTGCCGTTGATGCCGAGATTGAACGGCGCGGCGATCGGCACCTTGACGTGACCGAGCCCGAGCGAGGACGCGATCGCGACGGGCGCCAGCAGATGCGCGGCGTCGAACAGGCCGATATTGAGCTTGTCGCGAACGTTGGACCAGGACACCTCGCGCACCAGCTCGACGTCGAGCCCTTCGGCGGCGGTGAACCCCTTGTCGACGGCAACGATCAGGGCTGCAGCATCGACCAGTGGGATGAACCCGATACGGAGGGGAGCAGTCATTTCAGCATCTCCGACGCGGTGATGATCGACTGCGCGATCTCGCCGATTTTCTTCTTCTCGCGCATCGCCGTGGAGCGCAGCAGCACATAGGCCTCGTCCTCGGTCAGGCCCTTCACCTTCATCAGGATGCCCTTGGCGCGTTCGATGATCTTGCGGTCCTCGAGCTGCGACTTGGTGCGCTCCAGCTCCTCCTGGAGCTTGGCGAAGGCGTTGAAGCGAGACACGCAGAGGTCGAGGATTGGCTTGATGCGCTCCTTCTTCAGCCCATCGACGATGTAGGCGGATACCCCCGCCTCGACCGAGGCCTGGATCGAGGCGGAATCGCTCTGGTCGACGAACATCGCGATCGGCCGCTTCACGGCGCGGCTGACCTGGAACATCGCCTCCAGCACGTCGCGGCTGGGGTTCTCCAGATCGATCAGGATGATGTCGGGGTCGACCGCATAAATACGGGCAAGCAGGCTCTGCATCTCGCGGATATGGACGACCTGCGTGAATCCGGCCTCCCGCAATCCTTCCTCCAGGATCGCAGCCCGGATCGGGCTTTCGTCGACGATCACGATTTTGGGCGACTGTTCGGCGCTCATAGCTCACTCACCACCAGTGATTCATCCATAGCACGCCGGAACGCCCTGCAAAGGGTTGTAATTGTGGGCAATTGGGACTAGCTCAGGCCCGTCAATCAGGCAGATTTAGATATGGATCAGACGGCTGCGCCCAAGGTCAGCTTCGTATCGCTCGGGTGTCCCAAGGCATTGGTGGATTCCGAGCGCATCATCACGCGCCTGCGCGCCGAGGGCTATGAGCTCGCCCGCAAGCATGACGGGGCCGACATCGTCATCGTCAACACCTGCGGCTTCCTCGACAGCGCCAAGCAGGAATCGCTCTCGGCGATCGGCGAGGCCATGGCCGAGAACGGCAAGGTGATCGTAACAGGTTGCATGGGTGCGGAACCCGAGCAGATCGAACAGGCCTATCCCGGCGTGCTCTCCATCACCGGCCCGCAGCAATATGAGAGCGTGCTCGACGCCGTGCACCGCGCGCTGCCGCCGGCCCACAATCCGCATCTCGACCTAGTGCCGCCGCAGGGCATCAAGCTGACGCCGCGCCACTACGCCTATTTGAAGATCTCCGAGGGCTGCAACAATCGTTGCACCTTCTGCATCATCCCGAAGCTGCGCGGCGATCTCGTCTCGCGTCCGGCCAACGACGTGCTGCGCGAGGCGGAGCGCCTGGTCGGCGCCGGCGTCAAGGAGCTGCTCGTGATCTCGCAGGACACCTCGGCCTATGGCGTCGATCTGAAATATGCCGAGAGCCCGTGGAAGGATCGCCAGGTCCGCGCCAAATTCCTCGACCTCGCGCGCGAGCTCGGCGAGCTCGGGGCCTGGGTCCGGCTGCAATATGTCTACCCCTACCCGCATGTCGACGAAGTCATCGCGCTGATGAATGACGGCAAGGTGCTGCCCTATCTCGACATCCCGTTCCAGCATGCGAGCCCCGAGGTGCTGAAGGCGATGAAGCGCCCGGCGGCGCAGGACAAGACGCTGGCGCGGATCAAGCGCTGGCGTGAGGAATGCCCCGATCTCGCTCTGCGCTCGACCTTCATCGTCGGCTTCCCCGGCGAGACCGATGCCGACTTCGCCTATCTGCTCGACTGGCTGGATGAAGCCGAGATCGACCGCGTCGGCTGCTTCAAATACGAGCCGGTTGCGGGTGCGACGTCGAACGCGATCGAGAACCCCGTGCCGGAAGAGGTCAAGCAGGAGCGCTACAATGCGCTGATGGCCCGCCAGCAGAAGATCTCCGCGCGCAGGCTGAAGCGCAAGGTCGGCACGCGCCAGCAGATCATCATCGATGAGGTCGGCCCGACGGTGGCCAAGGGCCGCTGCAAGACCGATGCGCCCGAGATCGACGGCGCGGTCTATCTCTCCAGCCGCCGCCCCTTGCGCGTCGGCGAGATCGTGACGGCCAAGATCGAGCGCGCCGACGCATACGACCTGCACGGCAGCGTCGCGGGGTTCTGACGGCGTTTCGCTGTTGCGATCGGTCTAGCCGCGGGCTCGCTGCAACCTCTCCCGCTTGCGGGAGAGGGAGCGGACCGTCGCCGAGGCTGCAGCTCCATCAAACCAGCCATTTCGGCACCCAGCGCTCCGGACGCGGTGCGCGGGCGAGATCGGCCTGTGCCTCGGATAATTTCGCCGGCTCACCCTCGATCGTCGGGCGCACATCGTATTCGAAATTCGGCATGATCCGGCCATCGGCATAGAGCCCGAAATGCATCGCGTACCATAGCCCGAGCTCGGGCTGGGCGCGGCGCATCTGCTCGCGCAAATCGCGCAGCAGGGATTCGATCGAGGCAGCCTCCTCGAACGGCTGCGGCCCGCGCGAAAGGACGCGCGCTTCGTACTGCTTGCCGACGATCGCGATCTCGAAGCGCGTCTGATCCCAGGGCTTCTTGCCCTTCGGCAGATGCGCAGCTAACCGCCAGCCGAGCTCGGCCATCAGCCGGTGATTGGCCCAGTAGTCTTCGCGATCCCGGCTCCATTTCTCCACAAAGCCGCGGAAGTCGGGCAGCTCCGACGATGTATCGTCGGGCGCCGCTCCTTCGCCTGTCGGCCGGCCAGCGAGCCACTGCGCGAGCTCGACCGTCTGGCACTCGACCTCGTCATGCGGCTTCAGATCGCTCCAGGCGTTGTCGAATTGCTGCGACGTCAGTTTTGCGAGCAGCCCGTCGAGGCTCGGCGCGAGCAGCTCGTAGTCGCCCTCCGATCCCAGCCCCACGATCGGCGGATTGTCGCGGTCGAGACCAGCGCCATACCAGCCGCCGACAGCCGAGCCATCGGGCAGCCGCATGAACAGCGAGAACCTATCGCGCAAGGGACTGCCGTCGACGATCGGCGCATGATCGGAGAATTGGCCCTGCAGCGAGAAGCAGCCGACGCTTCCCCAGGGCCGCCCCTTCAGCCAACCGGCGAAGTCGAGCAGCAGGGATGGCGCCTCGATGCCCGGCGGAAACGCTCCGCGAACGCTGTCGAGGTCGATCGGGTAAGGCGTATCGGACAAGGCTGAATACTGTCTGTTGGTCCCGCCCCTCTTGGTCTGAGCCGCAATGGGTCTGGTTCGAACCAATTCGCGTCCTTCGATCACAAACGCGCCAGAGGCGCGATGGTTGCTGGCCGGGCGATCGATGAACTGCGAGTGACGTCCGGCCCATCGTCCCGACACACGCCGGACGCGTGTTTTCAAACCGTCCGCTTGACAAGCCCTGCCGTTCGGCTGTAGGGACGCGCCCCATGATCAACTCTCGGACCCACCGCCGCGCAGCTTTCCGTCGTCGCACCCGCGACGATGATGGGTTGCGCCATGTCCGACGACGCCGCTGATCACCTGAGTTCAGCAGAGTTTTCGAGAAGGCCGCACCCGCAAAGTGCGGCCTTCTTGCTTTTCGCGCGTCTTTTCCACCCGCCTCCAGAGGAGTTCGACATGACCACCGCCACCCATCCGTATGATGCGCTGATGGACATCACCGCACGGCCCAAGGCCGTGTTCGTCCGCGGCGCCGGCTCCTACCTCTGGGACGACAGCCGCAAGCGCTATCTCGATTTCGTGCAGGGCTGGGCCGTGAACAGTCTCGGCCACTCCCCGCCTGCGATCGCCGATGCGCTGGCCGCGCAGGCCAAGCGGCTGCTGACGCCGAGCCCGGCGTTCTACAACGAGCCGAGCCTGAAGCTCGCCGAAGCGCTGGTCGATGGCAGCGCGTTCGACCAGGTGTTCTTTGCCAACTCGGGCGCGGAAGCCAATGAGGGCGCGATCAAGCTGGCGCGCAAATATGGCAGCCTGCACAGGAACGGCGCGTTCGAGATCATCAGCTTCGAGGGCGGCTTCCACGGAAGGACGCTGGCGACGATGTCGGCTTCGGGCAAGAAGGCGTTCGAACCGCTGTTCGAGCCCAAGGTCGCCGGCTTCAAGAAGGCCAAGCTCAACGACATCGCCTCGGTGGAGAAGCTGATCAACGACAACACCGTCGCCGTGATGCTCGAGCCGATCCAGGGTGAGTCCGGCGTGTGGCCGGCGACCGATCAGTTCCTGCAAGAGCTGCGCGCGCTCACCGAGGCGCACGGCCTGCTCTTGATCTTCGACGAGATCCAGACCGGCATGGGCCGGACCGGAAAGCTCTTCCACTATGAGCACACCGGGATCGCACCCGACATCATGACGCTCGGCAAGGGCATCGGCGGCGGCGTGCCGCTCGCTGCCCTGCTTGCGACCGAACGCGCCTCCTGCTTCGAGCACGGCGACCAGGGCGGCACGTTCAACGGCAACCCGATCATGTGCGCGGCGGGGCTTGCGGTGCTTCAGGAGGTCAGCAAGCCCGCCTTCCTGAAGGCGGTGACCGAGACCGGCCTCCTGCTCGAAAGCGAGCTGCAAAAGGTCTCGGCCCGGCATGGTCTCGGCGGCGTGCGGGGACGCGGGCTCTTGCTCGCGCTCGACCTCAAGCTGCCGATGGCGCCCGGCATCGTCGCGCAGGCGTTCGAAGCCGGCGTGCTCCTCAACGCGCCACAGATCGACACGCTGCGGTTCATGCCGTCGCTGAATGTCACGCGAGCCGAGATCGCCGAGATGATCGATTGTCTCGACGGGATTTTGACCAAGGCCGGCGCGGCACGGCGCGTGGCGTGAGGCCTGTCTCGTGCCCCGGACGCAGCGCAGCGCCCCTTCGGCGTGCGCTGCAGAGCCGGGGCCCATCTCTCCGCAGCGTCCCGCGCCGCCTTCTGGGTCCCGGCTCTGCGCAGCAGCGTAAGAACGCTGCAGCGCGTCCGGGACACGAGAGCGGATGATGACGGAAGAACTACGGCTTCAAGATCGACGCGCCCGTCGTCTTGCGGCTTTCCAGATCGATATGGGCCTTCGCGGCGTCCTTCAGCGCGTAGGCGTGGTTGATCGGCACGTGCAGCTTGCCGTTGATGACGGCGGCGAACAGCGTGTCGGCGCCTTCCAGCAATTCCGAACGCTTGCCGACATAGTCGTTGAGCTTCGGCCGCGTCGCAAACAGCGAGCCGTGATTGTTGAGCTCGGCGATCGAGAACGGCGGTACGGGACCGGAGGCATTGCCGAACGAGACGAACATGCCGCGCGGCTTCAGGCAGGACAGCGAGCCCGGGAAGGTCGCCTTGCCGACGCCATCATAGACGACGTCGCAACCCTCGTTGCGGCTGATCTGCTTGACGCGCGCGACAAAGTCTTCCTCGTTGTAGAGGATGACGTGGTCGCAGCCATTGGCCTCCGCAAGCTCGGCCTTCTCGCGCGAGCCGACGGTGCCGATGACGTGAGCCCCGAGCGCGCTCGCCCATTGGCAGGCCAAGAGGCCGATGCCGCCGGCAGCGGCGTGGATCAGCACACGATGATGCGGCTCGACCTTGAAGGTCTTGTGCAGGAGATACCAGACCGTGAGCCCCTTCAGCATCAGCACGGCACCCTGCTCGTGGGTGATGTGGTCGGGCAGCTTGACCAGCTTCTCCCAGGGGATGTTGCGCTCGCCGGTATAGGCACCGAGATTGTGGTAGTAGGCGACGCGGTCGCCGGGATGGAAATGCGTCACGCCAGGACCGACAGCTGTGACCTCGCCCGAGGCCTCGTTGCCGGCGATGAAGGGCAGTCCCGGCGCCTTGTAGAGGCCGGTGCGGTAATAGACGTCGATGAAATTCAGGCCCACCGCATGCTGGCGGATGCGCACTTCGCCCGGGCCCGGCGCCGGCACGTCGACGCTCTCATAGACCAGGGCTTCAGGGCCTCCGACCTGGTGCACACGGACGGCTTTGGTCATCACCTGACCTCCTCGTTGTCTTGCTTTCGGCCTTCTCGCGAACAAGCGAAAGACATCGCGCCCGCCTTGTCAACTCGACGCAATTGGAACGGCTAGACGGACGGTGTGCCGGCTTTCCTGCGATTGCGCTTGGCCAGCACGTTGAAGAATTCGACTGCCGCCGAGAACGCAATCGCGAAATAGATATAGCCGCGCGGAATGTGGAATTGGAATCCGTCCGCGACCAGCGCGACGCCGATCAGCACCAGGAACGCCAGCGCCAGCATCTTGGTGGTCGGATGCTCCGCGACGAATCGCGAGACCGGCCCCGACGAAATGTACATGATCAGGCAGGCGATCACGACGGCCGCGATCATGATCTCGATGTCCTGCGCCATGCCGATCGCGGTGATGATCGAGTCCAGCGAGAACACGATGTCGATGATCACGATCTGGACGATCACCCAGAAGAAGGCGTTACCGGCGGACTTCTCGTCGCCCTCGCCGTCATCGGCTTCGACCTCGCCGTGGATCTCGTGCGTCGCCTTGGCGATCAGGAACAGGCCGCCGCCGATCAGGATGAGATCGCGCCAGGAGAAGTCGTAGCCGGCGAACGAGAACACCGGCGCGGTCAGGCCGATCAGCCAGACCAGGAGGCTGAGCAGGATGATGCGGAACACCAGCGCCAGCGCGAGCCCGATCTGACGGGCGCGGTACGCCTGCTTCTCCGGAATGCGCGAGACGATCACCGACAGGAAGATGACGTTGTCGATGCCGAGCACGATCTCGAGCGACGTCAATGTCAGCAGCGCGGCCCAGGCTTCGGGGCTGGTGAGGAGATGCATCATGCGAAGGATTTTACCAGGCGTATCAGGGCATCGCTGAAGCTGATCCAGAGCGCGATGGCGCAGAGCACCACGGTCACGCCGGTGCCGACGCGGAAATCCATCTCCAGCACGTAGAGGCCGAGCAGCGCCCAGATCGCGATCAGCGACATCGTCAGCCAGCGCAGCCGCACGACGCGGACCGGATGCAGCACGTGGAACGGCACGAAGGTCAGCACGACGAGCGCGGCGACCAGCAGCGTCGACCAGAGCGGCGGCCAGTGCAGCAGGAACAAATAGAACGCTGCCGCATTCCACAGCGCCGGGAAGCCGCGGAAATGATTGTCATCCGCCTTCATGCGCAGATCGGCGAAATATAATGCGCTGGTGACGATGATGGCGACGCCGAGCAAGGGCGCGGCGACCGGCAGCAACAGCCCGCTGGCCACGATCGCGTAAGCCGGCACGAAGACATAGGTGACGAAGTCGACCACGAGATCGAGCACGTCGCCCGACCAGTTCGGCTGCACGTTCTTGACGTCGAGCCGGCGCGCGATCGGACCATCGATCGCGTCGATGATCAGAGCGACGCCCAGCCACTGAAACATCGCCGCCCAGTGCTCGCGCACGGCTTCCAGCATCGCCAGCAGCGCGACCGCCGCACCGAACGCGGTGAAGATGTGCACCGAGAACGCCGCAGCGCGGATCGCGGGGGTGGGCTTCAGGGAATCCTCTTGGCTGTCCATGGCTTCTGCTACCAGAATGAGACCGATTTGCACATCCGCCATTGCGACGCGTGGCCGCGCAATTCGTCATAAAATCAAGCAAAATCAGCGGACTTGAATTTGCCGCGGGCCGTGTCAAATGTCTTCCATGACAGACGCATCGACACTCCATGACACCGCCGTGATCGGCGGCGGACCGGCGGGACTTGCAGCGGCGATTGCACTGGCGCAGGCGGGTGCGCGGACCGCGCTGGTGGCGCGGCGCGTGCCCTATGCCGACAACCGCACCACCGCGCTGTTAGGAGCCTCCGTCGATCTTCTGGAGAGCCTCGACGTCTGGTCACGCTGCAAGGACAAGGCGGCCGCGCTCGAGGTCATGCGGCTGGTCGACGACACCGGCCGGCTGTTCCGCGCCCCGGAGGTCCGGTTCTCCTGTCACGAAATTGGTCTCGACGCGTTCGGCTACAACATCGACAACCGTTCGCTGATGCTGGCACTCGAACAACGCGCCGCCGAACTCCCCCAACTCGTCCGTTTCGACGACGAGGCGGAAAGCATCTTGATCGAAGCCGACGACGTTGCCATCCGCACGGCCTCGGCACACTTCCTCTCGGCCCGGCTCGTGGTCGGCGCCGACGGCCGGCACTCGCTGTGCCGCGAGGCTGCAGGAATCGCGGTGACGCGGCGCGAGCTGACACAGACCGCGCTGACCTTCAACGTCGCCCATGCGCGGCCGCACCGCAATGTCTCGACCGAGTTCCACACGCCGCATGGTCCCTGCGTGTTCGTCCCCCTGCCCGGCGACCGCTCCAGCATCGTCTGGGTCGCGGCGCCCGCGGAGGCCGAACGTCTGCGCGGTCTGAGCGACGAGGAGCTATCCGCCGCGACCGAGAAGCAGTCGCATTCGATTCTGGGACGCATGACGGTCGAGCCCGGGCGCAACCTGTTCCCGCTGGCGATCGAACGTCCAAAATCCTTTGGCCGTGACCGTATCGCGCTGGTCGGGGAAGCGGCCCATGTGGTTCCCCCGATCGGCGCCCAGGGCCTCAATCTCGGCCTGCGCGATGCCGCCGACATCGCCCGGCTCGCGGGCGAGGCCATCGCAGCGGGCCAGGATCCCGGCATGGACGAGGTGCTCAAGCGCTACGACCGGGCGCGGCGTCCGGACATTTTGAGCCGCACCTTTGCGATCGACATCGCCAATCGCTCGCTGCTCAACGATTTCCTGCCGCTCCAGCCGGTCCGCGCCGTCGGCATGCACCTGCTCGGCGCCATCGGCCCGCTCCGGCGTTTTGCGATGCGCGAGGGCCTGACGCCGACGTGGCGCAGGTAGCCACGAACTAACGGCCAGCCGGAGCGCTCGAACACCTCTCCCGTGGGGAGAGGTCGGATCGCATCGAAGATGCGATCCGGGTGAGGGGTTGCGGTCTCGCCGAATAGCCACGGCCCCCTCACCCGGATTGCTTCGCAATCCGACCTCTCCCCGTCGGGGAGAGGTGAACGTCCAGTCGCGCCAGTCACCAATTACGGAAACGTCAGCCGCCCGCTCTGGATCGCCCACATCACGCTGGTCAGCGTGACCACTGACGCAAACGTCCCGAGCAGCACCGCGACGGATGCGGATTCGATCCAGGCATCGTTCTGGCGGGCGATCACGAACACATTCAGCGCTGGCGGCAATGAGGCCATCAGCATCGCAGTCGCAGCCCAAGGCTGCGCGAACGGGCCGAACGCCAGCATCAGGCCGAACGCCGTGAGCGGATGGATCAGGAGCTTGACCGCGATCACGCCCGGCACCTCCCACGGCACCCGGTCGAACGGGCGCAGCGCCACGGTCACGCCGAGCACGAACAGCGCAGTCGGAGCAGCAGCGTTCTGGAGGAAAGTGATGGTGCGATCAAGCGCGACCGGCAGCTCGATATGCAGCGCCGCCACCGCCGCGCCAAAACAGGCCGACATGATCAGCGGGTTGAGCACGATCTGCTTCAGCACCACGCCGAAGGCGTGCACGAGCGAGGGATGGTCGCGGTCGGACAGCTCGATCAACAGCGGCACGATGGTGAACAGGAAGATGCTGTCGCAGCAGAAGATCAGCGCGGTCGGCGCCGACGCCTTCGGCCCGAGCACCGCGAGCGCCAAGCCCGGCCCCATATAGCCGATATTGCCGTAGCCGCCGGAGAGGCCGGCGAGCGTCGCCTCGCGCAGCGACAGCCGGCCGAGCACCTTGCCGACCACCAGCGCCAGCGTGAACGCCGCAACCGTGGACAGCGTGGTCGCGACCAGGAACGGCGGGTTGTTCAATTCCGCAAACGGCGTCTTCGACATGATCGCGAACAGCAGCGCCGGGAGCGAGACGTAGAGCAGGAAGAAGTTCATCCAGGCGAGGCCCGATTCCGGCAGGGACTTGAGCTTTCCGCAGGCGAATCCGACGAAGATTAAGCCGAAATAAGGTAGAGCCAGATTGAGGATATCGACCATTGATGAAGTATTTTCTGAAGACTTGGGGGCTATCCGCCCCGGACGCGAAGGTTAATTCCCGATAAGGCCACTAGCATCGGCCACAATCCTGGTCTATCGACGGGGAATGATTAAAGCGCGGACCGCCAAATTCCAGATCGGACAGGTCGTGCGCCACCGGATCTTTTCGTTCCGGGGCGTGATCTTCGACATCGATCCGGAATTCAACAACACCGAGGAGTGGTGGCTGTCGATTCCCGAGGAGGTGCGGCCCCAAAAGGACCAGCCGTTCTACCACCTGCTCGCGGAGAACGCGGAGTCGGAATACGTCGCCTATGTCTCGGAGCAGAATCTGTTGCCCGACGATTCCGGCGAGCCGGTCCGGCATTCACAGGTCGCCGAGATCTTCATCAAGGACAAGGCCGGCGGCTATCGCCCGCGCAATCCTTCCCTGAACTGAGTTTCGCCGATAGGCGGCCAACAAAAAAGGCGCTCGAACCGAGCGCCTTTTTCATGTTTGGGATGTGGTGCCGATTACTTCTGACCAGCCGCAGCTGTGCCGGGAGGCGTGCCCTGCTGCTCGAGCTTCTTGCGCTGCTCCTCAGCCTTCTTCTGAAGCTCTTCCTGGAGCTTCTTCTGGGTTTCCTCGAACACCTTCGGATCGGTCGGCGGACCGTCATAGGCCTTCTGGAATTCGCCGGCGAGCGGCAGCGGCAGCGTCAGCGGCGCACCGTTGGCGTTGATCGCCTGAACAACGAGATTCTGGCCCTTCTTCATGCTGTTGATGAGCTCGGGCGTGGCCTCGTAGTCCGACATGCAGCCGTTCTGGAAGCAGATCACATACGGTTGCTGCAGCGGTGCGTTGCCGTCCACGATGATACGGGTGCCGTGCACCAGCTGCATGCCAAGCGGCAGCGTCACGCGCAGGATCTTCTTGGGCTCGCCTTCCGGCTCGATGATCACGGCGGCGATGACCGGCTGGCCCGACTCGATACGACCGTCCTTGCCGGTGAAGCAGACCTGCTTGGCATTGGCGTCCTGGCCCTTCAGGCAGAACTTGGTCCAGGGGGCATAGATCAGCTGGATCTGCTGATCAGCCGGCTGGGCTGCGCCCTGCTGCGCCGGAGCGCCCTGAGCGGGAGCCTGCTGGGCCTGCGGAGACGCTGCGGGCGCAGGAGCCTTGGGGGCAGCCTTCGGAG
>NZ_PSRT01000143.1 GCF_004212635.1 Bradyrhizobium genosp. SA-3
CCGAGCCGTGCGGCCTTGCCGCGCCGAGCCTGGCGCCGATCGCGAATGACCGCAACGTCGCCTGCATCCGCGCCGAGGCTTCGCGCCGCGCGTTGCTCGGGATCGCGGCCGAATGAGCGCGCCGCTCGTCGAGGTGTCCGCGATCTCGCGCAGCTACGCAATGCGCTCCGGGATGTTCGGCCGAGCTACGGCCGTGCATGCGGTCGACGACGTGTCGCTGACCATTCCCAAGGGCGAGACGCTGGGCCTCGTCGGCGAGTCCGGCTCGGGCAAATCCACCACGGGCCGCATCGTGCTCGGCCTCGAGCCGCCCGATCGCGGCGAGGTGCGATTTGACGGCAAGCCGATGGCGGCGCCAGGAACGGCTGCATGGCGCGCGCAGCGGGCACGCATGCAGATGATCTTCCAGGATCCGCTGGGCGCGCTGGACCGGCGGCTGCCGGTCGCCAGCCAGATCCGCGAGCCCCTGGACATCCACGATCTCGGTACGCCTGCCGAGCGCGAAGATCGCGTCCGCGAGCTGCTGCGCGCGGTCGAGCTGACGCCGGCCCACGGCGCGCGCTATCCCGGCGCGCTGTCCGGCGGGCAGCGCCAGCGCATCGTGCTGGCGCGGGCGCTGGCGACGAGGCCTAATTTCCTGATCTGCGACGAGCCGGTCAGCGCGCTCGACGTCTCGATCCAGGCGCAGGTGGTGAACCTGCTCGCCGATCTCCAGGCGCAGCTGTCGCTGACGCTGCTGTTCATCAGCCATGATCTGCGCGTCGTCAGGCAGATCAGCAATGTCGTCGCCGTGATGTATCTCGGCCGCATCGTCGAGATCGGCAGCGCCGATGATCTGTTTGCGCGGCCGGAGCATCCGTACACGCAGGCGCTGGTCTCGGCCTCACCCGCACCGGGCCGCCGCAGCGCCGGCCGCATCGTGCTCGCTGGCGATCCGCCGAACCCGGCCGCGCGTCCCCAAGGCTGCGCCTTCCACCCGCGCTGCCCGCGCGCGATCGCGCGCTGTGCGAGCGAAGTGCCGGTGCTCTCGGCTGTGGGCGGCAACCGGCAGGTCGCCTGTCATCTGGTCACGGGCGCCGAAACGCGGGATGCGGCGTGATGGGCCGCTATTTCGCTATCAGGATCGGACGTGCGGCGCTGACAATCGTGCTCGTCGTCACCTTCGCCTTCGTCGTGCTGCGGCTCTCAGGCGATCCCGCGCTGATGATTTTGGGACCGGAGGCGCCGCCGGAGGTGCTCGCGTCGTTCCGCAAGGCCTGGGGCCTCGATGATCCCATCTGGTTCCAGTATCTCGATTATTTCGGCGCCATCGCCAAGGGCGAGCTCGGCCGCTCCATGCGCGACGGACGCCCCGCGATCGAGCTGGTGCTGGAACGGATCCCGGCGACGCTGGCGCTGACGCTGCCGGCCTTTGCCTTCAAGGTGGCGCTCGGCATTCCCGCCGGCATCTACGCCGCGCTGCATCGTGGCTCGGGAATCGACCGCGCCGTGATGATGACGGCGGTCGCGGGCTTCACCGTCCCGAGTTTCGTGCTCGCGCTGGTGTTGGTGCTGGTGTTCGCCGTGCAGCTCGGCTGGCTGCCGTCGGGCGGACAGGACAGCTGGCGGCACGCGATCCTGCCCATTGCGACGCTCGGCCTCGGCGGCGCAGCGGTGCTGGCGCGCTTCACCCGCAGCGCGATGCTGGAGGTGCTGGGCCAGCCCTATATCCGCACTGCCTCGGCCAAGGGCGTGCCATGGCGCAAGGTGGTGACGTCGCATGCGCTGCCGAACGCGGCTATCCCGACCGTCACCATTCTGGGCTTCATGGTGGGATCGCTGATCGCAGGCGCGGTCGTGGTCGAGAGCGTGTTTGCCTGGCCGGGAGTAGGGCGCCTGCTCGTCGTCGCCGTCGCCAATCGCGACCTCGCGGTCGTGCAATGCATCCTGCTGCTGGTCGCCATGACCATGGTCACGTCCAACCTGATCGTCGATTTCCTCTACGGCTTCCTCGATCCGCGGCTGCGCGCCAAAGGGGCGCACGCATGACCGACGCGACGCTGAAGGATACCGAAGCGTTTTCAAGCGAAGTGGATACCGGTTCGCGTGAAGAAAACGCGTCAAAACCAGAATCTAGAGCCCCGTTCCGATTTCATCGGAACGGAAAGGGCTCTAGTGTCCGCCGCCGCATCAGCCTGCCGGCAATCCCGGTCTCGGTCGCAGTCGCGATCACCTGGATCATCGCCATGCTGGTGATCGCCGCCTTCGCCGAGAAGCTCGCACCCTACGGCTTCACCCAGCTTGACCTGCGCAATCGCCTGGCCGCGCCCGGCAATGCCGCGCATTGGCTCGGCACCGACGAGCTCGGCCGCGACGTGCTGTCGCGCCTCCTCGTCTCCATCCGCATCTCGCTGCTGATCGCGTTCGGCGCCACCGCGATCTCGGCGATCGTCGGCACCACGCTCGGCTTCCTGGCCGCGCATTTCCGCGGGGCCGTCGAGCAGCTCGTGCTGATGCTGACCGACTTCCAGGCCAGCATGCCCTTCCTGATCATGGCGCTCGCGGTGCTCGCCTTCTTCGGCAACTCGCTGCCGCTCTTGATCGGCCTGATGGGCCTGTTCGGCTGGGAGCGTTACGCCCGCATCGCGCGGGGATTGGCCATCTCCGCCAATGCGCAGGGCTATGCCGCCGCGGTCCGCCAGTTAGGTGCAACGCCGTCGCGGATCTACCTCCGGCACATCCTGCCCAACATCGCCTCGACCCTGATCGTCTCGACCACGCTGGTCTTTCCCGAGGTGATCCTGATGGAATCCGGCCTGTCGTTCCTTGGCCTCGGCGTGCAGCCGCCGATGACCAGCCTCGGCAACATGGTCGGCTACGGCCGGGAATACCTGACCCGGGCGCCCTGGATCATGCTGGCGCCGGCCACCACCATCGTGGTCACGACGCTGGCGGTCTCCGTGATCGGCGACTGGCTGCGCGACCGGCTCGATCCGACCCTGCAGTAGACAAGGGTCCGGCGGTTACGGGCTCGTGCGACGTCCTCCGACGTCGTCCCGGACAAGCGTAAGCGCAGATCCGGGACCCATAACCACCGGCGGACGTGATTACGGAGACTCGGAGTTGTCAGCTTCGCGCCACAACCACCCCCTGTGGCTATGGGTCCCGGATCGCCGCGCGCTTTAAGGCGCGCTTGTCCGGGACGACAGTTGGGGGTGCGGCAGCAGCCCGCGCCGGGAGCAGGGGAGCCCTGTCCGGACCAAGTTCCCGTTGCACCTCGCCACCCCGTGCGCTATCCGGCCGGAAAGGCCTGAGGCGGCTTCCATTTTTCCGCCCGGCCCAAGCCAACCCGAGGACGGAAACTGCCATGCCAGCCTATCGCTCCCGCACCACCACCCACGGTCGCAACATGGCGGGCGCCCGCGGCCTCTGGCGCGCGACGGGCATGAAGGACGCCGATTTCGGCAAGCCGATCATCGCGGTCGTCAACTCCTTCACCCAGTTCGTGCCCGGCCACGTCCATCTGAAGGATCTCGGCCAGCTCGTGGCCCGCGAGATCGAGCAGGCCGGCGGCGTCGCCAAGGAATTCAACACGATTGCGGTCGATGACGGCATCGCCATGGGCCATGACGGCATGCTCTACAGCCTGCCGTCGCGCGAATTGATCGCCGACAGCGTCGAATACATGGCCAACGCGCACTGCGCCGACGGTCTCGTCTGCATCTCCAATTGCGACAAGATCACGCCCGGCATGCTGATGGCCGCGTTACGGCTCAACATCCCCGCCGTATTCATCTCGGGCGGACCGATGGAGGCCGGCAAGGTCAAGCTCGAGGGCAAGACCAAGGCAGTCGACCTCATCGACGCCATGGTGGCGGCGGCCGACTCCAAGGTCAGCGACGACGACGTCAAGGTGATCGAGCGCTCGGCGTGCCCGACCTGCGGCTCCTGCTCGGGCATGTTCACTGCCAACTCCATGAACTGCCTCACCGAGGCGCTCGGCCTGGCGCTGCCCGGCAACGGCTCGGTGGTTGCGACCCATGCCGACCGCAAGCGCCTGTTCGTCGAGGCCGGCCACACCATCGTCGATCTCGTCCGCCGCTATTACGAGCAGGACGACGCCAGCGTGCTGCCGCGCAACATCGCGAATTTCAAGGCGTTCGAGAACGCCATGACGCTCGACATCGCGATGGGCGGCTCGACCAATACCGTGCTGCATCTGCTCGCCGCCGCCCATGAAGGGCAGGTCGAGTTCACCATGGGCGACATCGACCGGCTCTCGCGCCGTGTGCCCGTGCTCTGCAAGGTCGCACCATCCGTCGCCGACGTGCACGTCGAGGACGTGCACCGCGCCGGCGGCATCATGGGCATTTTGGGCGAGCTCGACCGCGCTGGCCTGATCGACACCTCGGTCTCGACCGTGCATGCGCCGACCATGAGCGACGCGCTGGAACGCTGGGACATCAAGCGCTCCAAGAGCGAGGCTGTCCGCACTTTCTATCGCGCCTCGCCCGGCGGCATCCCGACACAGGTCGCCTTCAGCCAGGAGCGCCGCTATGACGAACTCGATGCCGATCGCGAGAAGGGCGTCGTGCGCGATCTCGAACATGCCTTCAGCAAGGACGGCGGCCTCGCCGTGCTCTACGGCAACCTCGCGCAGGACGGCTGCATCGTGAAGACCGCGGGCGTCGATGCTTCGATCCTGAAATTCTCCGGCCCCGCGCGCGTGTTCGAAAGCCAGGATGCGGCGGTCGAAGGCATCCTGGGCGGCAAGGTCGTCGCTGGTGAGGTCGTGGTCGTGCGCTATGAAGGCCCGCGCGGCGGCCCCGGCATGCAGGAGATGCTGTATCCGACCAGCTACCTGAAATCGATGGGCCTCGGCAAAGCCTGCGCGCTCGTCACCGACGGCCGTTTCTCCGGCGGCTCGTCCGGCCTGTCGATCGGCCATCTGTCGCCGGAAGCGGCCGAAGGCGGCAACATCGGTCTCGTGCGCGACGGCGACCGTATCGCCATCGACATCCCGAACCGCAGCATCAGCCTCGAGGTCTCCGACGAGGAGCTCGCCAAGCGCCGCGCCGCGGAGGAGGCGAAGGGCGATGCCGCCTGGCAGCCGCAGAACCGCAAGCGCAACGTCTCGACCGCGCTGCAGGCTTACGCCGCGCTCACCACCAGCGCCGCGCGCGGCGCGGTGCGCGAGGTGAAGCGTCGCCCGAGATAGGCGCCTGATCGGCGCGCCACAGGCTAAATCCCTCCGGGACGACTTGCGGTCTCCACGCGAGCGCGCCGTTGCACGACAGAACCCGTGGAGCCCGGAGGCAGATCCGCAAAGAAACGGCCCCCGCGTCTTGGGGTGTGGGCTATTGGGGGTGGACGCGGGAGCCGTTTGCGAGGTGGGTGCCCGACGTGCGGGCTCGCCCGCCAGGCGCAATCAATTTAGTGGATTTCACTGCATTTTGCTATTTAATTTTTGTTTATTTCTGTTTTATTTGTGATTTAACCATGTGATCGTAAGAAAAATAGCTGGAATCCATTTTTCCGAATCCGGTCAGGACAAATCGCCTTATCCCGATCTGTCCGCAACTGTTCGGATTGCCAGTAGCGGAGTAAGCCATGAGTCACGCTCCATCGCTCGTGCCGCACATTACGACCGACCGGGACGTTTATCTCGTGCTCGATGACTTCGGCCGGCGACTGGGCCGCGCCTGGTGTGAGACGGCCGAGGAGGACGCCAATCGCGCGACCCTGCTCAGACATCTCGTCGAAGGGCAATATCTCCATCCTGCACGTATCGTGGCCTTCAATACCGCGGAGGGATGGTCGCGGGATGCCACCGCGGAAATCGCCGACGAGCTGCGCCGCCGCTTTGTCGAATTCGAGGAGACCGATCCCTCGCTGCTGGAGTTTTTGGAAAGAGCAGTGAGGCGCTGAAGCTCGATCCGTCGGAGGCGGATGAACGCTTTCGGAACGGCGCTCGAACGGTGCACCCGCGGCGTCCGATCGCCGGCGCAGCGATCACGCTCTCGCACAGCATGCGGACTTCGGAGCCAACGCGCATCGCGCGTTAATGCGCGTGGTCAATGAGTTCTTACCGCTCGGCGGTGATCGGCCGTTCGCATTAAGGATGCCCCGACGAAGTTCGGCACCCCAGGATTTTGCCGCGTATACTGCGTTCGATCTCTGCAAATCCATTTCGGGCAACTGGGGCAACCACCGCAATGTCTCGTACTCTCGCCGTCGTTTTCTCCACCGCCGTCGCCGCGATTGCCATGACGGGCGCAGCCTCCGCCGGCTGCTACAATTGCTACGCGCCGCCGCCGTGCACGACCTGCTATCAGCAGCAATACGTCGCGCCGCAATACCGCACCGTCGACGAGACCGTGATGGTGTCTCCCGGCTCCGTGGTCGCACACCGCACGCCGGCGCAGTATCGCACCGTGATGGTGCCGCAGACCGTGATGGTGGCCCCGCCCAGCGTCCAGTACGAGCGCATCCCCCCGCAATACGCCACGCGCCAGCGTGTCGAGATGGTCTCGCCGGGCTATTCCTATTACGCTCCGGTGCAGATGGGTTGCGCGTCCTGCGGCTACTGAGCCGACGCTGTTACGAAAAAATTGGCGCGGCGCTCCTTCGGGGCGCCGCTTTCTTTTCCGCACCAGCAAACGAGGCCCGGACATGGAGACGAATCCAACCGGGCCTCGCAACCAGCGACGCCCTGGGAGATGTCGCCAGTATCCGTGATTGCTGAAGGCTCGGCGGCGATCGGCGGCCGAGCGGTGTTGTCCAGGCTAGAGGAACAGGCTGACGCTCGCCTGACAGATCAGGGCAGCAGAAGAGTGTGGGGCAGGCGCCAACTTCGCGTTGCCTTGCGCGGTCGACTACGTTAAGCGACAGCCATTCCGGGCTTGGAAGGGTGGCCGAGTGGTTTAAGGCACCGGTCTTGAAATACGCACTGTACAGTCTCGCCTAGTCTCGTTTGGTTTGATTGGGTAGGTATTTCAAGCACCTACAGCACGCCCCTCATCTCGTTCAGTTTGGCTGGTCTTGTCCAGTTGCGGCTGGTTTGGGTCCAGGTTTGGGTCCAGCAGAGCGTCGACAGGACGTTCCTCCTGCATTTTCAACCCGTCGACGTTTTGCCGGGGATAACGGCCCCGGGAGCATGCCCGGCCGATGACCGCGCGTGTAGTGTCGCCCCCCACAACCGGGGCAAATCATGGCGCGGACGCGGGTCACCGAGGATCAGTTTCAGGTCGACGAAAACGAGGTCATCCACACGCCGACCAACGCTCGCTGGACGGCGTACCCCGGCCGGAGCCAGCTGTCTATTCTCCCGGCATGCTGGGAAGCGTCCTTCGGAACGGTGACGACTACTGGCGCGAAGACGTCGAACCGATCGCCCTGAAGCTTCTCGCTGAGAGGCCCATGGCATCAGAACAACCATGATCTCGCGACCCGCTGAACGCTCCTAAAGGGGACAGAATGAACCGGCTACAGAAATTCATTGAGCGAGGCGCCTTCGGAGAAGGTCCAGGTCGCACCGCCTACGTGCTCAATCCGATGAAGCTGCCCGATCCGCACAGTGGCTTCGAGTGGCACGTCATGGCGGACTTCCTGCCCGGCGAGGCCATCCTCGCGGATCCCGGTCTAAAGCAAGTCTTCGAAGCGGCACTGAAACGCGGCTGCGCCATCGTCGCAAAGAACTAACCGCGATGAAGACTGACCGCTTTCCCTATGAGACCTCCAGATGGGCGGCCGGCGGCCTGCCGGAGCAAGCTGAACGATGGTTCGAAGAACTTGAAAGGCTCGGCCCGCAGAACGTTCGGGCCAGATTGGCGCAAACCGACGCGGGGTCTGCCGGGTCTGTTGCCATCGGCGAATTGCGGGCTTTGACGATCGGCTTCGCGCAGGAATGGCTCGCCTGGCACGATCGCCGGCGAGAGGCTTTGGAAGCCGCGCGCCACAATCGACAAGTCTTCTGGACCCGCTTTGCTGCCTTGGCTGCGACGGTCGCCGCGGCGAGCGCGGCGATCGGTTGGGCTTGGACGATTTTGCACTCGAAGTAGTAGGTGCAGACGTCAATGCAGGGGTTGTCATGCCAATAGACCATGAATTCGGCGGCCAGCATACCGAACTAAAGCTGTCGATCGTCGAAGGCTATCTCAAAGCGTTCACGCTGGCCTTGCGCTCACATTTTCAGCATCTCTGGTACGTGGACGCCTTCGCGGGTACCGGAAGCAGGACCGTGCGAACCGAGCGCAGGGGAGCGGACCTAATCGAAATGCCGGTTGAAGAAGCGGTTGAACGACGCCGCGGCTCAGCTCAGATCGCGCTTGATGTGCAGCCAGCTTTCGACTTTCTCGTATTTATCGAGAAAAACCCGAACTACATTTTGGCGTTGAACGACCTTGTCGCTAAGAACCTTCAACGACGGATTGTGGTTGCCGAACAAGATGCGAACTCGGCACTGAAACACCTCGTTGCCAACAATAGCTGGCGAGATAAGCGGGCCGTCGTTTTCCTTGATCCTTATGGGATGGAAGTCGAATGGTCCACGCTACAGGCCCTGGCGTCAACGCAAGCGATCGATGTGTGGTTTCTCTTTCCTCTGGCTGGGCTTTTTCGACAAGCAACCAGGAAGATCACTGACATCGACGACCACAAGCGCGCCGCTCTTACCCGAATGTTCGGCTCGAACTCATGGGAGGACGAACTGTATCCCGATGGCGAACCTGACATGTTCGGCGTGCTGCCTGAGCGCCGAAGGGACTTGGATCCGAGGGGGCTGGAGCGATATGTCCAAGGTCGGCTCAGTGAGCTTTTTGGAGCCGTGCTGAAGCCGTTGGCTTTACCGATTGATCGCTCGCCCCAGATGTTCTCGTTGTTTTTGTGTATCTCGAACAGGACACCGGAGGCTATCGGCCTAGCGAGGAGAATTGGCAATCACCTATTAGACCCCAAGCGGCATCTCATCGTACGTTCGCCCGCGCAGTAGGCGGCCGGCTGCTTTCTTGTTCGTTCCGCCCCACTGCTTGAAGAAAAATGCCGTACCATAGCGTCGGCACATCGCTTCGATCTCTTCCACCCACTGCGCTAACATCGGCCGCGCGCGCGGACCACTCTCACCGCCAACGATTGCCCAATGAATGTCGGAAAGATCAGCGCCGGCGACTGAACCTAACAAGGGTTCGAACGAAATGAAGCGAACGACTGATCGCACGCGACGCAGGTCGTTGATGCGGTCGAGATACTCCGCATTCTCCACGCTGGTGCCCAGCCAAACGTTCGGCAAAACAGAGAACGCCGCTGTTATATCGGCCATCCGATCAGGACGTTTCGTCAGAATTTGGTAGGTATGGTGCGGCGTCGCCGCCATCGTCGACCATACCTCAGCGACGAACTGCGCCGGCACGTCGGCATGGAAGAGATCGGACATCGAGTTTACGAAAATTTGGCGCGGCTTGCGCCACGTCTTCGGAAGCTCTAGTGCCTTGCGATCTAGAAAAAGTTTGCCCGTCCAAACAGTCCGTTTGCCGCTCTTGCGGGTGAGCCCGCGGTACTTGTCGACGCCCATTGCGTCAAGTCGAGCGGCCATTCGCATGGCGTAGCAATTGGTGCAGCCGGGCGACAGCACGGTACACCCAGCGACCGGGTTCCATGTGGCATCCGTCCACTCGATTGAAGTATCAGCCATCACGAACCCTCCGCCAATCAGCATTGTCACAAAATACGGTTAAACAGCCGTTTCCGTGACATGCCCAACGTGGCTTAGGCCGGGCCCGTTCCCACGCCTGTTCGCGCAACCGACAAGAGCGGACCGCAGCACAGGCCGTCGTGTCGCCTGCGAAAGGTCCCTAGCTCGCCCGAATTGGTTAGTGGATTGTTAATCGCTGATAGGCAGGCTTACGGTCACTGGAGCGTATCGCTGCCTAATTCAGCCCCCCAGCCACAGGCAGCGTAGGATGGCCGGCGGCGGCGGCTGACGCCCCGCCGGTCGTCTGCCCCGGAAGAGGCTGCCCACACTCTCTGCCGTTACCGAGCCTTCGAAGGCCCGCCTCGCAGCAGTTGACGATATCCGCTGTTGGCGATCCATAGCGCGCGTTCAAGATGGGTTTCAAACGCCTGCCGGGCCCGCTTGGGCTCGCGGTCTGGATCGATGCCCAGGACGATCCGCGATACCTCGCGCCAGTCAGCGCCTTCGGCATTGGCGTCGAGCAGGCGCCAATACGTGATCGTGTGCTCTTCATCGTACGCGGTAAGGTCGGCCCCGGAGGGCGCCAGATCGGCGATAACTGGATTGAGCAGAGGCGGCATTGGCTTCCTGCGATCATTGGTTGTGACGCCGGGATATTTCCCGGCGTTTGTGTCGGCGGCGTGACCGCTGCAGCATCACCCAAACAGCCGGCGGCTGACATTGATGATGAAAGCGGCCGGTGCGCCGATGATAGCGCCGACCAAGCCATAGCCGGCGGCACCACCGGGACCGATCATCACCGCGCCGTAGAAGAAGCCGATACCTGTACACAAGACAATCATGCCGATCAGTGTCTGATCGTTCAGCTCTTCGATCCGGTGCAGGCGTTGCTCTTTGGAGCTTTGCACATAAGGACCGGCTGGCTCACGCGAGCCGCAGTGCGGGCAGGCGACGGCCGAAAATGAGACATTGCCGCCGCAGTCGGAGCAGCCAATCAGTTCCTGTTGTACGCGCCCGCCCGTCATGCGTCCCAACGTAGCCGCCTCGCAACCATGGCGCTACAGGCTTTGCCCACGGTCCGCAATCACTATTCCTCGGCCCGACCGTGATCGTCGCCTAGCAGCTCGCCAGAGGAAGATCGCTGGAAGCGGCATTGCCGAGATATTCGACGCGGCCCGCGCCGGCGTCCAGGCCGCCTGGGAGGACTTGGCGGTCGCGCGACCGCCGCCGATTACGAGGCGTGGCGCCGCCAGCGCGACTGGACCGCTTGGAAGGCCGGATGCACGATCTGGCGCTGCCGCTACCCCACACAGCGGCCGGAAGGCATTGCGCAATGCTTCTGCGGCGAGGTAGTCACCGAATGCTAGCCGCCCACGTCCAAACTGCCCAACGCCTAACCGTCGCATGAAGCATACCGCAGAACGTCCAAGCGCCGATCCGGAAGCAGCGGCCCGCCCGACTAAACCGCAGGGTTCGTCGACCGCGCCACGACGTGGACCCCGCATAAGAGGTGCGCAAATGTCGAAGCCCAACTTCGGCAACGTCGATCGGCGCATTGAATGGAACGACGATCGCGTCGCATGGGTCCGTCACCTTGTCGAAGAAAAGGGAATGACCGCGCGCGAAATCGCGCTCGACATCGGCTTGGCCGCGAACCAGGCGCCGCGGATCTTCGAACTGTGCAAGCGCTGCAATATCCAGCTGTCAGGGCAGGGCGGGCGCCCGCGTCAGGAGGCTGCCGGCGCGCGCGCCTATCGCGTCGGCGTTCAGCATCGCAATTCCGGCCCTCTCGCGCGCCTCGCGGCGCGGCACTCGCTGGATCCGAGCCGGATCGCCGAAATGATCCTGAACGCCGCGATCGAAACCGGCGACACCTTTTGCGAAAACCTCTTGGATTTGGACACCGAGCAATGACGCCAGACGAAGAGGCGTAAGCGATCGTAGCTTCGCTATCGGAAATCAACGGCGCCGTTAGAAACTTCAATGGCTTAGAGGCGGAAACGCTGTCGGATGAAATCACCCCGGATCGGTACAGAGGTCACCGACGGCGATAGCTGAAATCATTACGCAAAATGCAGAAAAACGTCTCGTTGATCACCGGGCATTGCGGGAGGTGAGGGGCATAGCCTTAGACGTCAAGTGGATCCATCTGCTGCGTACCCGGACGGCCATTCTGCTCCCGGCGAACCATGTCCAGTCGGACAACGCGCCAAAGATGCCCGATGGCTTCGTTGTCGATATGAAAGCGGGATTGCCCCGAGTTCCGGCTCGCAAGTGAGCCCGCAAGTGCCTATTTTCGCTCCATGCGCATGGCGTACGAACTCTGCCTGGCCATGGCCGGCAAGCAGGTCCCGTCAGGTCCGGATTGGATCCATGAAGTGAAACACGACGGCTACCGGATGTTGGTCATCCGGGACGACAAGAGCGTGCGCCTCCTATCCCGGAACGGCAGCGACTGGACCAAGCGGTATCCTTGGATCGCCGAGGCCGCGTTGAAGAACCGACAGAAACGTTTCGTGGTTGACGGCGAAGCTGTCATTCTAGGCGTCGACGGTATCTCTGATTTCAACGCGCTGCACTCACGCAAGCATGATCACGATGTCCAGCTCTACGCTTTCGATGTTCTTGCGCTGGGCGGCGACGACCTGCGCGACCTGCCGCTCCATCTACGGAAGACGAACCTCGCGCGGCTGCTGGCTCGGCGGCCGGACGGCATCACCGTTGCGCCGTTTGAGCGCGGCGAGATCGGGCCCGATCTATTCCGCGCCGCGTGCCGGATGGGCTTGGAGGGGCTTGTCTCCAAACATCGCGATCGGCCTTACCGCGGGGGCCGCCAGAAGTTCTGGATCAAGGTGAAGAACCGAAGCCATCCGGCCATGGATCGCGAGTTGTAGAGGTTCGTGGAACGACCAAAGCAGCGCCACGTTGGAGGCTGGTTGACCAATATCGGCGTGCTTGCCCGAACGCGGCTGGCCGCCGCGGCGGCGGATCACCAGCGGTCCGGAAACGCACGCTCAACGCAAAGAGCGGCGGCGACCGAAGTGGCCAGCGCCAAGCCGCAGGCGATGTAGTCGTTCGTGAAATTCCAATGAATATTGCTGCCGGCGACTACCACGAATGTGAGTGCCATGACTGTATTGCGAAATGCCTTGACCATACTGTCCCCGGCGAATGGCGAGTGCTCTTAACACTACTCTCGTGAGTGACGGCAGCGTCGATCGGGCATCCTGCGCTGTTTTTCTGCACGGCCTCGGAAAGCCACGCCGCGCACCGGAATGCTGCCAGCGGCCCCGCTGATGCTTTCGCTTCGGTTAGCGTGCATTGCGGCGAGCGCGTTCAGTTCGGGGCCTTTGTCCAGGCACGTCCCGGGCTGTTCGCCGTTGGTTCGCGGCGGAAAAGTCTTTCCAAAAAGGGGCAAAACCTTCCGCGAACATCGCTGATCTCAATTCGCTTTTCTACTGAGAACAGATAGCGATCTTCACTGAACCCGCCGTGTAACCTGACGGCGATGGCCTTCACGACCATCAGCGCGCACTCGCAAAGGATTGCGATCACCAGCGCGATCGCGACGGCTTCGACGACGTCCTTCATCGGGCGCCCTCCGGTTGGCGCGCTCTGCGAAGACGCGGTCCAGATCGGGCCCGGGGCCCTTGGCGCGGGTCGCGTCGCGGCGGATCGACCGTTCCGGCGTCCCGGACTTGGCGGCCGTGTCTGCGGTAAAGCGGTCCTTCTTCAGTTCGCCAACTTGGCGAACTGAACCACGCCTATTGCCGCCGTTCTTCGTCTCCGGATGGACGGCTTCATAAGCCGCCTTCCGCTTCGCGATCAGCTTCGTCGGTGCGATTGGGCTTTGCCGCTGGATAGCGTTTATGATCTTGCCGGGATAGCAGGCTTCGCCGCGGCCTTCCTTAGGGCCGCCCGTTCTTGTCGGCGGGCCGTCCTCTCTCTGCTCCATGCCCCTAACTCCGCCGGACCATCAGGCGACAATACCTGCGTCACTCCGCCGATGCCGTATTCCCGGTCGAAGAAAGCCCGTATAGCCCGGGTATATCGGCCGCCCATAAGACCGTCGATTTTGGGGAAGCCGCGGCGCTCCAACAAAGGAACGATTGCGCGCCAAGCTGTGTACGTTCCGGGCCCTAGAATGGCCTCGCTTAGGGAGCGTTCGTCAGCGAACAACGGCAGTTGTTCAAGAGTGACGATTGACCCGCTCGCCTTTGCCCGCCGCTTCGGTTGTTCGCGGGCGACTTCATCGCCGCTGTTATGGTCAGGTCTGCTCACGACGGCGCCGCCTTCGTCTAATCGGTTCTCGGGAGGGATAATCCAAGTCAGCGGTCGATCGGCGCGCTGCCGGTTCGGGATCATTCGTATCGAGGGAGGCGAGCCACGCATCCTACCGCACGCGCAACCAGCGGTGCCCCCGCGCGCGAATAACGTGAATTCGATCGGCTTGAGCGAACAGACTGCCGCGAACGTTGGGACACTTAGACCGCAATGGGGCGGCCGCCCGATCCAGCCGCAGCGCGGCTGGCCAGAACCGGCAAGCCCGAGAATTCGATCACGTCGGTGGCAGCAGGCTATCGCTCACTCTTGAGCGCTTTACTGGGGATCATAGTCACGCCCGCCGGTGGGTGGATCACTTTCCGCTGCTGAAATCCGGAAACGATATCGTCGTTGACGTCCTTAGCCCCGTAGACGAATTGCGGGTTGAACAGGCACTTGTCCGATGTCACCGCGACCTTCAACTGGTCGCAGTTCTTCTCTATCCACACTCGCGCGGAAGCCGGCTCAACAGTGGCAGTGAATACGGCAAGGAAGACCGGACCGTTCGCCGTACATCGGTAATCGTCGACGTCCGCGTAGTAGCAGCGCATCTTTCGGAGCAGGATTGGCTTATCGAGGTACTTTCGTGTGCCAATGAAAAGGTCGCTGGGGTCAACAATCTTGTAATCGATTTCGGTTGATTTGTTTTCTGCCGGTGCGGCGGTCGCTGATTGCGCAGAAGCTGGCGAGCCAAACATGATCACGCTCGCCAACGTGGCGGCCAAAGTATTCCGTATCATTGCATTCCCCTCTATCCGGGCTGCTGTGCGCAGGCCCGGCTCATTCCATGGTAGTGCCGACTATTAGCAGAAATGTTGTATGCACCCCGGCAATAGCGGTGGAAGAAGGTCAACATCGATCCCCCAGGGCAGCCGATCCAGACAGCGCCGGCACTCGATCGTAACGAAGCAGCATCGCTTCCCATGCGCCGGGCCGATATGACGTTCGTAACACTCTTTCAGTCGTCCATTCGACCTGCAGGACGATCTTGCCGTCGAACCGGACATCGAGGGTCGACGTCCGGTCTTTGTCGTCGATCAAGCGCGAATGCGTCAGCCGGAATTCGTTGTGACGGACTTCCGACCGCCGCCAGCGGCCATCGGGGCGGTCGACGTTCCAACGCTCGCCGCACCGGCGGATGATGCCCAGCGCCACCTTGCTCAGGGCCTTCATCCGATCGGCGCGGTCGACGTTGTTCATACGATTAGGTGGCCGCCGCAGCGATCTGGACGTCGCGGCAGAACCGCTGGACATCTCTCGCCCAATATCCGTTCCCGTGGTCGCGTCCGACAAGAACTTGCGCCTTGATCGGCAAATCGGCGGGGATCTTCAGTCTTGCCCGCAGGATTTTGTCGGCTATGTCTTCCAGCGCGTCGAAGGCGGCATCACAGGCCGCATGCGCCTGTTCGATTTCGTCGTCGCCGCCGGCCGCTTCGGCTTCGTTATAGAGGGCGTAAACGCGTCGCTTCTCGGCCTCCGCGGTTAAGTACTTTGCGAAAAGAGCCTCGATCGCGGAAGTCGGACGGGTTAGGCTAAGGACAGCTTGCTGCATTGTTCATCCCAATGTTGCGAGTTAGGACCGTCGGCAGGTGCAAACTGCCGGCGGTCTGCTTACGCTATTATCCGATTTTTCTGGGAATGCAACCGGGAGAAGTACCGGAAATATCGGGACAATTCCCGGTTTATTTACCGGACTGAGGCGGGAATTTCCCCGTTCAAGTTACCGGTTCGCGTCCATTGTCACCCGAAGCTTCTGTTCGATCTGGTCGGCAAATCGCTTCGATGCGCGCCCGGCGGGGTCGCCGCGCGGCCGAAGACGGCGAAGCGTCTGTTCTTCGATCTTCATGATTTCCCCTTTTCCAAACGAAAAGGCCGCCCGACATGGGCGGCCCTTGGATTTTCTGAACCTGAAGGTCAGGTCACGATCTCGCGTATGCGCAAATTCCAACTCTGATAATTGGCCGTTCCGGAGGTGACGTTCTGGCATATGATGTTATAGGTCACGGCCGCGGTAGTGTTCGGCTTGTCGAAACCGCGTGGTCGGGCAGGCCAGATCGCATCCGTGGTCGCGATCTGAAACGCAGTCGTGTTCGCCGGCTGCACATTAGTCGAACCGCGCGCGACATAGAGCGAGCCTTGCTCACCTGACACGCCCTGGCGCAAGTAGATGTAGCCATCCGCCTCGATGTCGAACACGTTCGCCGCCGACGATGGCGTGACCGTTTGCGTGCTCAGCGTATGGGTGGCCGTGTCGGACGGAGCGAAGGATTGCACCGTCGGATTGACTTGATCCTGAATGACCGCACCGGGACGCCGCGTCGAAGGATCGACCAACGCAATGAAATCCGGCGAGACGTTCCACGTTCCAGCCGTCGCAAGCCCCGCCTCGTATGTCGCGTGCGCGATCCATTCCCAGTATTTCGTCGTGACGGCGGCGCCCGTCGTGTAGAATGTGTGAGCTGAATTTCCCGGCGTCAGCGTCGAGCTGGCCGGCCGCGTTTCGACCGGGCTGATGATCGTGTAGTTCGGCGACGATCCAGTAAAGGTAAGAGCCATGCACGTGCGCGCTGCAAGCCGTACGGTGCCGGCGTCGTTAAAGGCCGCGAGCCATAGCCGGAAGGCTTGCGCATTGCTCTGCCCAAGCGTTGCGCCCGACGGGATCGTAATTGAGAGCGCCGCCGTAACAGAAACAAACGTGTAAGCGCCGCCGCCTGTCGGAAAGCGGAAGACGACCGGCGTTGTTGCGCTGGGATCGGCGCCGGAAGGCGTCTTGACCGCGAACGTCACCGCGCCGGCGGCGTGGCTTTCGACGATCTGCCCGTTGAACGGGACCGAGCCGATGTTGCCGACCGCGACCGCCTTCTGATCGGCGGTGATGGACATAACCTGATCATAACGAACGGCGCCGGCGAAGACGATGTTCGTAAGCTGCGAGCCGTCGACAGCCGGGAGCTTGCTGCTTCCGTCGAGTTGGACGACATTGTTTGCGCCGGTGCCGACGTTATAGAGCGCGGCCGTACCAAGACCGAGGTTCGATTGACCTTGCGCCTTCTGCGTTTCGTTCAGGCCTTGGGCGGCATCGACGCGCAGGCGAACAGCAAGTGCTGAGGTGACGGTCGCTGCGAAGCTGGCGTCGTCATTGATCGCCGTAGCCAGTTCGTTCAGGGTATCCAGAGCGCCCGGCGCACCGCCGACCAAATTAGTGATCGCTGTTCGGACGTATTCGGTCGTCGCGATCTGGGTTGAGTTGACGGTTTGCAAAGCCGTTGGCGCCGTCGGGACGCCCGTCAGCTGCGCAGAGTATGTCGGCGCAAACGACGCCGTCGCTTGGAAGAAGAAGTTTCCGGCGCCATCCAAGGTAAAGACGACGTTCGGCGTCGGCGCGACCGCGTCGAGTAACGCTAACATACCCGTAAGATCGTGATCCGCGTCCCAATGCGACGGTTGGATCGCGCCGGGGTCACCGTTGTCGCCGCGACCGGATTGGTAGTGATGCTTGATGGCCATAATGAAAACCGTTGCCTGTTCCTAGAGGAGCGAAAACGGCGCCCGAATTGGGCGCCGTTGCTTTGGGGTGTCAGCTGATTGACGCGAACGTCTGGTCGATCTCAGGAAGCGAAATGATCGTCCCGTCTTCGATATGCACGCACACGCTCTGCTCTGCGGCGAAGCATTGGTTCACGAAGCCGCCGATCGCCGCTGCGATGGAAATCATCTGCGCGGCGGTCAGCGCGCCGGTAAAGGTGCCGTCGGCAAGCTTCCACTTGAAGGTCTGGGTATTGTCGACCTGAGCGAACAACGCTGCCGCGGTCAGCTTCGACTGCGTATCACGATCGGTTGGGTAGTTCACGCCGTTGACGGCATGGCCGCCGACTTCTTTGGCGTATCGAGCGGACGCCGCGTAAGCCTTCAGCTGGGCCCGGCTGTACGTCGTCGCCGTCGGCTGCGTAAATGTCGTACCGTCGAACAGCCACGCCGGCAGGAAGCGGCTGACCGCCGGCCAGACGTCCGCTTCGGCAGCGGCGGCCGGCGGCGTACCGTTTGCCGTCCTCCATGCCACATAAGCCGCATCCGCAGCATCAACGTAAGTGTTGCGGGCACTGGCATAAACCTGACCGCCGATCAGCCAATACCAATCGGCCGCATTGAAGGGATTGCTCATTGTCGATTTCCTCTAAGGTTGATCGTGCAGGCTCAGTAGTACTGGCCGCCGTTGCTTGTGCTGCCCGCGACTGTGCCTGGGAAGAAGTTCACGCCGTTACCCGAAATGTTCACCACACCATTCCCGATGCAGTTGTATTTCGCGCCTGTGACGTTGCCCGGGCTGACGAAGGATGGCGGCGAAGACCCGGGGACCGAAATATTTCCGCAGGACGTTGACCACGCGAACGCAAGTCCCATCGTGATCGGTGCCGCGATGGTGAAGACCGCGTTCTGTTGCAGATAGAGGTTAGCGGCGATGCTGTAGAAGGCCGCATAGCTACTGCCGTTGAATGTGTGCGATCCGACCAGAACCGTACCGCCCTGATACGCTTCAAAGACGCTTCCGCCGCAGGCGTTGCTACGGGTGTTCAGCGTCGTCAGCGTCGCGCCATAGGCGGACATGAAGGCGCCGCCCGCGCCGACGCCCCCCGCATTCTGAACCGTGACGTTCTTAACCGTCGCCGTGTTCGGACCTTGGATGACAATCGACTGGCTGCCACTGACGTTCGGCCCGAACGATCCGTCGATAATAACGTTCGTCGCGATCTGCCCATCGACAACAATCGACGGCCCCGGATAAAGCGGAGTAATCGCGCCGGAGTAGGTTCCAGTCGCCACAATGATAGAAATGGTGAAAGCGCTAGGCCCATACTTGAAGGCGAGATTAATGGCGCCTTGGATCGTCGCCAGAGCATGCGTCGCATCGTTCGCGGTGCCATCGTTGGCATCGTTGCCGATCGCCCCGTTCACATAGATGGTCGTATTACGCCGCAACTGCGGACGCGCGCTCGCGCCAAGAAGCTGAAAATTGACGCCATCATATCGATAGGTGTTGACCGACCCTGCGACGATATCGCCGTCCAGCAAGGTCGACCCATCCGGCCGAACAACGGGGACAAGACCAAGCGCATTTAGGTTGATCTTCGTGGCGCCGCTGTTGCTGTTCGCCGCCTTGATGGCGACGGTCATTCCTTTCTTGTATTCCGGCGGCGCCGGTGAAATCGCGGCCGTGATGACGTTCGCGGTGGACGACGTGTCTTCGCCGTAGAGCGGCTGGCCGCGCTGGATCAGATGCTGGATCGCCTTCAGAAGAATGCTGTCGTCAGCGTTGTCCTGCGTAACGACGTCAACAGCGCCGCCGGTCTGCCCGTTGCCTCGCGCCAAAGAACGCAGGTTAGCCAAGACTTCGTTGAACCATGCCGCGTCAAACTCCGTGCCGTCGTCGACGTCGGGGGACGAGCAATCCCGGAAGAAGGTATCGGTCGCAGTGAAGGATCGCGTTTCAGACGGGCGAACGGTGACGCCGCCGGAGCCGACAGAGGGGCCGAAAAGATCAAGAGCCATTGTTTACCTCGTAAGAGTTGCAGGATTAGTACTGGTCGTTCTTCAAGTGGGATTTCTCGGCTTGAGGTCCGGCGCCGATCTTCGCTCGGACCCACGCCTCAATGCCGTGCAGTCGTCATAGAATGGTGATGCCCAGCGTCCGCAATTGTTCTGTGGCTTCTGCTTGCTGCGCGGCGGTGATGCCGGCCGGCCATGTCAGGTCTTTGCCTTTGAGGACGGCTTCCCGACTGATGATCGGGCTTTTCACCGTCGAACCCGGGCTCGTGATAACCCGATAGACCGAAATGCCCGCAGCCACCTGCGTGCCATCCGTGGCCGCAGGATTGAAGGCCGCGAAGCGCTTATCCGCAGCGGCGGCAACAGTTGCTCCGACGATCTGGCCGGGAACGATGAATTGCGACGGTGAAAACATCACGTTTTCCCGAGAAAGATTGTGAGCCTCTTCCTTCAGGACAAACTCTGGGGGTCGCATAGCGCGCATCTCCAACGCTCCTTCGCTTGGTGTAAATCCGAACCTGCGGCGGGAATATCCTGATCAAGTCACCGGCTTGCGCTCATCTGGCCGAAGCTTCTTTTCGATCTGATCGGCCAGTCGATGAAGATACTCTTCGGTCATCATGATTAGCGGAGCATCAGCGCTCGCTCCGGGAAGCGAGACGGGCAGGGTTCGCAATTCCGCAACCAGCTTCAATGCAGCTTCGGGTGCGACCTTAAAGAGCAACGGCGACAGAAGGTGCACGATCGCTCCTTCAAGCGCCGCTTCTCGGGCCGCGACATGGTTAAGACGACGGATCAGGCGATCAATCAGTTCGTCATCCGTATTTTCAGCTTCTGCTTGCGTCGCCGCTACGAAGTCCGCGACCGCGGCGTCGAGCTGCGCGCACACTTCGTCGACGGGATCGTCTTCGTGTTCGTAAAGCATCAGCTCATCTCATCAATTTTCGCGGATTGATCCCTACCAACTCCCGCTTGCGCCGCCGGTTTGCCCGCTCGCCGGCCGCGGCGCAGGCGCTGCCGCGTCAGGCGATGAATGCCCAAGCGATCCCGGGCCGCTCGAATTGATCGTCCCCGACAGCTTGATCGCGGCTTCGGCGCGCCGGACGACGTCGAGCAAGGAAGACCCGGCGTTGACTTCGACCTGCATCTTCCCGTCGCCGGTAACTTGACCGGAAACGTCGACGTGCTGACCCTTGTCGCCGCCAACGCCGGTCCCGTAAGTCATGGTGGGGGACAGTTCAGGGGCGATCGAGCTGTCGCCATACCCCCATTCGCGGCGATACAGGTCGCGCATCGATCCCCGGCGCTGCAGGGCAAGCCGCTGACCGCTTGTCAGGCCGCTATACCCGGCATCCTCAACCGATTTGTGCATGGCCCAGAGCCCGCCAGCGAGGCCAGCGGCGCCGGCGACCCACGGGGCGGCAGCTGCGCCCGCGGTCCAGATGGCGCTTCCTGCGCCCGCCGTGGCTGCCGTGGTAGC
>NZ_PSRT01000144.1 GCF_004212635.1 Bradyrhizobium genosp. SA-3
AGCCGGGGCCGGAGCAGCAGCCGGCGCCTGCGGGTCGACCGTGGCTTGCTGCGGCGCCTGCTCGTTCTTCTTGGCCTTCCTGGCCTTGCCCTGGCCGGTGTTGTCGTACACGCCGGGAATCTGCACCGTGCCGCGGTCCGGATCGATCCGGATGGTGCGTCCCCCATATTCGAAGGTGTACTGTGCCTGAGCAGCCGTGCTCGCCAACAGGAATGCGGCCGTAGCCAACAGCTTCCTCATTTCCGTCTCCTGAACAGATGGTCCCCGGACCGACGCATACGCTCCGGTTCGATCGCAAAAAGTGATCTAGATCACTTTCATCCGTATGAGTCGTGCTGCGACGCGTTCGGGTTCAATACGCCCGGAACCCGTCCACAGTTTGGCCGAAGCGAGCGACAGGACGACGCGGCCTAATCGAACCAGGCGGCGTAGATCTTCCTGTAGCTGCCGTCTTCCATGGAAATATGCAGCCACTGGTCGACGAAGGCCTTCAGCGCCATGTCGCGCTGGAGCCAATAGGCCTTCTCGGAGAAGTCGAACGGCTTTTCCGGATGCACCGCGCAGAGCACGCCGGCATGCTGCTTCTGCTGGTAGCGCGTCTCGGAGGCATCCGTCATCATCAGGTCGGCATTGCCCTTGGCGATCTCGTCGAAGATCACGGTGTTGTCGGCGAAGACGGTGATCTCGGCATCCTTGATGTTGGCACGCGCGAAGCGCTCGTTGGTGCCGCCGGGATTGACGATGACCCGGGTGCCCTTCTTGTCGATGTCGGCGATGCTCTGGTACTTGCCAACGTCGGCGCAGCGCGCGATCGGCGTCTTGCCCTCGCGCATGATCGGCGTGGAGAAGAAGCCCTTCCTCTGCCGGTCGAGCGTGACCGAGACACCGCCCATGGCGATGTCGAACTGGTCGGCCTCGAAATCCTTCATCAGCTTCGGCCAGGCCGTCGGCACGAATTCGACCTTGACGCCGAGCGCCTTGCCAAGGGCCTGCGCCATGTCGACGTCGAAGCCGCTGAACTGCTGCGTGGTCTTGTCCAGATAGGTGAAGGGCTTGTAGTCGCCGGTCATGCCGACGCGCAATGTGCCGCGCTTGACGATCTCGTCGAGGCGCGAGGGCGCCTGCTGCGCATGCGCCGAGACATTTACCAGCAACGCCACGGCCAAAGCCGCCCAGATTCGAACGATCATCTCTTTTCCACCCATGCCCGAGCTGTCATTGTGCAGCTCTTGAGGCGTGGATTTAGACCAGATGCCCGTCGCTGGCGAGGCAGAATTGAAGGGAATTCAGAGGTGACGATCTCGATGTACGAGGCCTCGGTTGGCCTCTTCGTGCCTAACTTGCGCAACTTGTCCGGATTGCTCGACAAGGGCGTGGCCTATGCCGAGACCCGCAAGTTCAATCCGGCGGTTCTGCTCGGTATGCGCCTTGCGCCGAACATGTACGATCTGGCGCAGCAGGTTGGTGAGGCTTGCCGCCATGCCGTGGTCGCCCCGGCCTTGCTGGCCGAGCGCGAGCCGGTCACGCTGCCAGTGCTGGAGCACGACATGGCCGGGCTTCAGGCGCGCATCGCGACGTCGATCGAATTCGTCGAGAGCCTGCCGCGCGCTGCGATCGACGCCGCGGCGGAACGCAATGTCTTCTTCAAGCTGAAGAACGGCACCGAGCTGCCCTTCACCGGGCGGACGCTGCTGCTGACGTTCAGCGTCCCTCAGTTCTTCTTTCACGTGACGACGGCCTACGACCTGTTGCGGCACGCCGGCGTCGAGCTCGTGAAGAAGGATTATCTCGGGCGCAAGTAGGGCCAGGCTCGATGTTCACCTCTCCCCGACGGGTAGAGGTGCAGAGACATCCGGTCTGCAAGCTGCCTTAAGCTTCGCCCTTGCGCTCATAGTCGGCAAGCGAGCTGCGGCCGGCAATCTCGCTGCGCAGCTCTTCGAAGCGCCGATGCGCTTCGTGCTCCTGCGCGTCGACGAAATGCACGGCGGCTTCGCTCGTCATCGGGCCGCTGACCACGGGGGCCGACTGCTCGCCGATGGTCTCGTGGACGTAGTACTGGCCGTCATCGCCGCGATGAACCGTCCATTTCAGGCGGATCGCGACCATCGGCCCGGGGCCGATCTTGCTGTAGCCGTCGGCATCGGTGTGCTCCGGCACCAGCGGCTGCTCCTCGACCACCGGATGCTCGTCGACAGTTGGCCGCTCGTCGTCGGCCATGTGCTCACGCTCTCCGGCGACGACCATTTCGGTCTCGGTCTCGCGAACGACCAGAACGTGCTCGGGGTGCTCCAGAATGCTGGCGATGGTCGCCAGCGCGTGGTCAGTCGGGTCGATCTCTGCCAAGGGTCCATCCTCCAGCTCGACGCAGCGCCAGTCTGTCCCACTGCCGCCGCGGCCAGCCTTATTACGCGGGTTTGATTAAGGCTGAGTTGGGGCTCGATCTGCACCAAAATGGGACGCTTTCTGGCCTTCCGAAGGCGAGGCGGACGGGCCGCCCGACCATTGGCTCACTCAGCCCAGCACGTCCTGATTGATGACGTTCTGCCGGATGGGATCGCCGTCCAGCGCACTCAGGATGTTGCGCGCGGTCTGCTCGCTCATGCGCTGAACGGCCTCGACGGTGACGCCGGCCACATGCGGAGCCATGATGACGTTGGGCAGCGCGAACAATGCGTTGCTGAGCGGCGGCGGCTCCACCTCGAACACGTCGATGCCGGCCCCGGCGATCTTTCCGGAAGTGAGCGCGTCATAGAGCGCGGCCTCCTTCACGATGCCGCCGCGCGCGGTGTTGATGAGATAGGATTTCGGCTTCATCCGGCCGATCCGCGCCGCATCGAACAGGCCGGTCGTTTCCGGCGTCTTCGGGCAGTGGATGGTGACGAAATCGGCGTGAGGCAGCGCGGCATCGAGATCGGCGACGGGCTCGCAGCTCGCGGCCTTGATCTCGGCGGCTCCCTTGTAGGGATCGTAGACTTGGACCTTCATCTCCATCGCCAGGCAGCGCTCGGCGCTGCGACTGCCGATCCGGCCGAAGCCGATGATCAGCACGGTCTTGCCGTAGAGATCGAACGGCAGCATGCCGAGCCGGTCGGCCCATTTGCCGTTCTTGACGCAGGCGTGCATCTCCTGCGCGCGCTTGGCCAGCGTCAGCATCATGAACAGCGCCGCTTCCGCGACCGAGGGCGAGTTCGCGCTGCCCGCGACCATCAACGGCACCTTGCGGCGGGAGAGGGCGGGCACGTCGACGGCGTCGTAGCCGACGCCGATGCGGGTCACCACCTTCATGTCGCCGGACGCCTCTAGCTCGGTCTCGCCGAAGGCGGTGGCGCCGAGCGCGACGCCGTGGACCGGCGCATGGCTCTTGAGCAAGGCTTCGAAGTCCTTCGCCGAGATCAGGTTCGAAAACTCGACGAGCTCGATATCGTCCCGCTGCGTGAGGAGGGCGCGTGCCCCTTGCGACAAGGTTTGTGTAACGAAAATCTTCTTCTTGTTGGTCGCCATCGTCCCCTGCCTGCGCGAGTTTCTTGTCCGGCCGTCACAACACGACGCCGGACGCCTCGTTTAGCAGGTGCATGTTGTTGAGGTCCATCGCCAAACGCATGGGTGCCCCGTCCTTGGCGCCGGCATTGGGATTGACGCGGCCGCAGACCGGCGTGCCGTCGAGACCGAAATAGACCAGCGTCTCCATCCCCATCGGTTCGGTCACGTCGAGCACGGTCTCGAAGGTCTCGACGCCGGGCTCGAGATGCGCATGCGACTCGGTGAGGTGCTCGGGGCGAAGGCCCAGCAGCAGCTTCTCGGTGCGCGGCAGAGCGTTGTAGCGTGCGGCGCGGGCCGGCGGCAGCGGGAACGCGATACGGTCGGTAAGACGGATCTGAAGCGTGCCGCCGACATCCTCGAGCCGGCACGGGATGAAGTTCATCGCGGGCGAGCCGATGAAGCCCGCGACGAAGCGTGTCGCCGGCTTGTGGTAGAGCTCGTTCGGCGTGCCGATCTGCTCGATGCGGCCCTTGTTCATCACCACGACGCGGTCGGCCAGCGTCATCGCCTCGACCTGGTCGTGGGTGACGTAGACCGTGGTGGTGCGCACCTTCTGGTGCACTTTCTTGATCTCGATCCGCATCTGTACGCGCAGCTTGGCATCGAGATTGGACAGCGGCTCGTCGAACAGGAAGACTTTCGGGTTGCGCACGATGGCACGGCCCATCGCGACGCGCTGGCGCTGGCCACCGGAGAGCTGCTTCGGCTTGCGGTCGATCAGGTCGGTGATGTCGAGGAGGCGGGCGGCCTCGGTCACCCGCGCTTTGATCTCGGCCTTGGGATAGTGCTTCAGGCGCAGGCCGAACGACATGTTCTCCGCGACCGTCATGTGCGGGTAGAGCGCGTAATTCTGGAACACCATGGCGATGTCGCGGTCCTTTGGCGGCACGTCGTTGACGACGTCGCCCCCAATCATGATGTCGCCGTCACTGATGTCCTCGAGCCCTGCGATCATGCGCAGCGTGGTCGACTTGCCGCAGCCGGAGGGGCCGACCAGCACGATGAACTCGTGATCGGCGATATCGAGGTCGATGCCGCGCACGGCTTCGACATCGTCGTAACGTTTAACTACCTTCCGCAAAGCAACGTCAGCCATGAGTCATCAACCCTTTGTCGCACCGGCGGTCAGGCCGGCAATGTAGTAGTCCATCAGGAATGCGTAGATGATCAGCGGTGGCGCGGCGCCGAGCAGCGCGCCGGTCATGATCTGCCCCCAGTTGAATACGTCGCCCTTGATCAGCGTCGTGGTGATGCCGACAGGCAGCACGAACTGGTCCACCGACGTCGTGAACACCAGGGGATAGAGGAACTGCGCCCAGGAGACGGTGAAGGCGAAGATGGTCGCGGCGATCAGGCCGGGCAGGGCGACGGGAATGAAGATCCGCGTCAGGGTCTGGAGCCAGGAGGCACCGTCGATGAGGGCGGCCTCATCGAGCTCCTTCGGGATCGAGGCGAAATAGCCGATCATGATCCAGGTGCAGAACGGCACGGTCAGCGTCGGATAGATGAACAGCAGGACGTACCATCTGTTGAGCAGCGTGATGCCGGTATAGTCCTGAAAGACCGCGAGCATCTTGAACAGCGGAATGAACAAAAGGCTGTCCGGGATCAGGTAGGTGAGGAAGACGCCCGTGGCGAGCGTCGCCGAGCCCCAGAACTTCATCCGCGCCAGCGCGAAGGCCGCGGGGATGCTGATCAGCATCGTGATGATCACGACCGCGATCGCCACGATCGACGAATTCCAGAAGAAGCGCAAAAACTGGTTCGATGTCAGGAGTTCGACATAGTTCGACAGTGTCGGATGGAACACCCACCAGGGGTTCGTCGCCGCCGAGATCTCCGCACTGCTCTTGAGCGAGGTGATCAGCATGTAGACCGGCGGCGTCAGGAAGAAGATCGCAAACAGCACCAGGAAGAAATAAGACCAGCGCAGCGCCCAGGCGCGGTCGCGGCTCATGCTGCCATACTTGACCTTGCGGGTGGGGCCGGCCTTGTCGATTGCAAGTGAGCTCATCAGGCTTCGTTCCCGCGTTTGGAGACATCGCGCAGGATGAAGATCGCTGCGACGGCAAGGATCGGCACCATGAACAGCGAGACGCACGCGCCGAGCGGAATATCGTTGCTCTGGATGCCGACCTGGAACGCCCAGGTGGCGAACAGATGCGTCGTATCCAGCGGACCGCCTGAGGTCAGGATGCGCACGATGTCGAAATTGGCGAACGTGACAATCAGCGAGAACAGGGTGGTGATTGCGATGATGTTACGCATCATAGGCAAGGTGACGTACCAGATCCGCTGCCACCAATTGGCGCCGTCGATCGCCGCGGCCTCATAGAGCTGATCGGGCACGGATTTCAGCGCGGCCAGATACATGATCATGAAGAACGGCGCGCCGTACCAGACGTTGACGAGGATGACGGAGAACCGTGCCCAGAAAGTGTCGCCGAGCCAGGGGATCGGGCCGACGCCGAAGAAGGACAGCGTATAATTGAAGGCGCTGTAGGAAGGGTCGAACAGCCACAGCCAGGCCAGCGTGCTCATCGCCGGCGGGATCACCCAGGGCACCAGCAGCATGCCGCGCCATTTGCGCTGGCCCTTGGCGGGAATGTTGTGGACGAAATGCGCGACGATGAAGCCGATCAGCGCCTTGAAGATCACGGCCGTGATCGCGAAGATGCAGGACTGCTCCACCACCATCCAGAACGTCTCGCGCTTGAACAGGAAGGTGAAGTTGCCGAAGCCGACGAACTTCGTCATCGACTTGTTCAGCGTCGCCAGATGAACGGAGTAGAAGGCGGGGTAGAGCACGAGCAGCGCGATCAGGAGGATCAGCGGCAGCGTCAGGAAGAACGCAACCGTCGATTTTCGCCCGAGCGCATTGCGCAGGCTCGATCCCCTGCGGGCGCCAGCCCCACGGGCAACGCGAGCTCGCTCAACGACGACATCGGCCATGTCAGAGTCCTTGGGTCAGTCTTCTTGTCTGCTGTCCAACCGGGAAGCCGGCCATGCGGTTTCACGGCCGGGCGGATTGGACCACGGAGCCCGGGCGGCTCACGCACGTGGCGCGAGCCGCCCTGTCACTCCCCGGCCTAGCTCCGCATGAAGCCTTCGCACTCGCCCTCGGCCCAGGCGAGCGCCTGCTCCATCGTCTCGCCCCGCGCATAACGCAGCGCCATCTTGGTCAGCGTCGCCTGGAAGTAGATCTGCTGCGCGACCTTGGGCGGCGCCGGCGACGCCGCGATCGACAGCGTCTGATGCTTGTACGGGTCCGGATAGTGGAAGAGCGTTCCCTTCGGCGGTCCTTCTTCCGCCCAGGTCTTGAACTTGGTCATGTTCGCGTAGGCCGGCAGGTCATAGCCGCCGCTCACTGCGACGAACTTCTCGATCGATGATGGCGCGGACAGGTGAACGAGCAGGCTCTTGGCCGCCTCCTTGTTCTTGCCGAAGCTCCAGACGCCCCAGAAGTAAGGCAGGTACGGTGCGAACCGTCCCTTCGGACCGGACGGGAAACCGTGCGTCCAGCACTGCTCGGCGACCTGCGGCGCATCGCGCTTGGCAACGGCCCAGGCGCTCGGCGGATTGAGGATCATCGCGCCGCGGCCCGAGATCAGCCATTTGTTGTTCGAGGCGTCGTCCCAGGACGGTGCATCCGGCGGCAGGAAGGCGATCAGCTTCTTGTAGAACTCCATGGCCTGACGAACCTGATCGGTCTTCACCGTGATATCGCCCTTGGCGTTGACGAGTTCGGCGCCGAACGACTGGAAAATTGCGCCGGCCGTGTCCACGCTGTCGGTGGTCTCGCCGAGACCGATGCCGAACGCGAAGCCCGCCTTATGGCAAGCCTCGGCCGCCTTCAGGAAGGTCTCCATGGTCCAGTTTTCGACCTTGGGCGGACCGCCGGCCGGATACATCTCCTGCACGTCGATGCCGGCGTGCTGCTTCATCAGATCGATGCGGGAGCAGGGGCCCTTGATCTGGCTGCCGGGAGTCGCGGGCACCGCGAGCCATTTGCCGCCCGACTGCCCGAGATATTTGACGGTGCCGTTCACCTCGCCATTCTGCTTGAGGAGCGGCTCCATGACGTCGTTGAGCGGCTCGAGATTCTCGGCATAGGCATGCGGCCACCAGCTCGGCATCTGCAGAATGTCATGACCCGACTTGGCCTGGGCTTCGGCCGCGGCGGTCAGCTCGATCTTCTTGTTGTTGCTGGTGATGTAGTCGATGGAAACTTCGACCTTCTCCTTCGCGGCCCATTCGTTGACGAGATCGGTCGAGGCCTTGTTGGCGCCCGGCACCCAATGGTCCCAGAAGCCGATCGAGAGCTTGCCGGCGGCGTAGGCGCCCCGGACATAGGGCGCCGTGATCAGCGCCGCGGAGGACATTGCAGTGGCAGCCACAAATTGACGTCGCGTCAGTGTCTTGCGTGACATCTCGTTTCCTCGCCTGGGTGTTGTTGTTGGAGTTTCCTCTGAGAGACTTCTTTCTTCGAGTTCTTGTTGGATTTTCTTATTAGTGCCGTCTTGGTGCCGCCGGCCCGCGTCGGCAATTCACGCAGGTCGCAGCAAATTGGTAGCGCGATCAGATCATGATTGATCGCGTCTGTCGAGAAAGCCGAACGGCTCCTCGTCTAGAACTAAGGGTGTGCCCGGCACCGTCGTGGTCGCATTCAGGACCATGCGTTGCAGGCGAACCGCGGGCATTCATTTTGCGACGCACACACTCTGACCAACCGGGCTCGAATGATCCGTGCGCAATTACGCCGCAGTTTCGAATAAGCCTGCATAACCGCTTCGCGCGAAAGACTTTTCCGACGTGGACAGCAAATGTCCGCGTCTGGACCTCGGCGCGGCGGAAACGATAGAGTTGCAATTGCCATGGGGCTCTCGCCCGACAGGCGAGCAGATCGACGATGGAGACGAGAATGATCAAACTGGCGCCGCCAGCGCGGCTTCACCTGCGACGATGGTTTGCGCTGGGGTCGGTGCTCGCGCTGCTGCTCGGCGCAGCCGCGGTGGCGAATGCTCAAGGTCTGGTCAAAGGCGTTCAGGAGGGAGCGGCGGCCGGAAACAAGGCGGCAGGTCCGGTCGGCGGCGTGCTCGGCGGCGCCATCGGCGGCGTGGTGGGCGTCTTCACCGGCGTGCTCGGCGTCGGCAACAATGGCAATCAGGCACCGCCGCCCAAGGACGCGAGCAAGGATTCCAAGCAGCCGGGCGGCAAGGACAAGGATGCCAAGACCGCCAAGGCGGGCAAGGGCGCCAAAGCGAGCAAGGAGGCGAAGAACGCCCCGCCGAATGGCACCGACAACAAGGACAATAAGGATGTTACGGTTCTGACCCAGAGCGGCGCACCGCTGCAGACCGCGGAACAGATCGTCGCCAACAGCGATTCCTACATCGAGCGGATCAAGACCGAACTGAACCTCACGCCTGATCAGGAGAAGCACTGGTACGGTTTCTCGAGCGCCATGCACTACCTGGGGCACAATGGTGCAGAGCGGCTCAACCTTCGGGTTGCCCGCGCCAAGCGGGATCCGCCCGACGACATCATCGAGCAGATGCGCAATGAGGCGCAGTTCCTGATCGACCGGGCCGCCGACCAGCGTAACGTCGCCGACGCCGCCGAGCCGCTCTATTCGAGCCTCGATGACAAGCAGAAGCAGGTCTTCATTCAGGAGATGGTGCGCCTGAGCCACGAGCGGGGACTGGATTGATCAAGTTGAATCGGATCGGGCGCGCCTGAATTAACGGCGCCTGCCACGAATTCGTGAATCCTCTCCGCAATTCGGTTATGGTTAGCTTCGTAAGGCTGACTGCGGGGTTGATATGGCGGAAAGACTCTCCGTTTTCCTGGTCGAAGACGAGGCGTTGATCCGGATGATGATCGCGGACATGGTGGAGGAACTCGGCCACCACGTCGTCGCGGAAGCGGACAATGTCCGCGACGCCAGCGCCTTTGCCATGACCGCGCAATACGATCTGGCCATCCTCGACATCAATCTCATGGGCGTTTACGTCGATCCCGTCGCCGACCTGATCGAGCGCCGTGGAAAACCGTTCCTGTTCGCGACAGGCTACGGGCCGGAGCTGCTGCCGTCCTTGCTCCGGCGCAGGCCGATCCTGCGCAAGCCGATCGCAATAGATCAGCTCAAGGCGATGATCGATTCGATGTTTCCGGAAGCCACAGAGAAGACGTCGCACTGAGTGACGGCGTAGACGCCGCACTCGGTGACGGCGAAGACGCCGCACCAACGAAAATGGCCGCCCGTCGGGGGCGGCCATTTGGCGAAAGAGCTCGGCGCGCTGTCAGATCAGACCGGCGCTGAGATCGATGCCACGCGCGATCAGGCCGAACGAGACGGCCAGGCCCGTGCAGCAGAACAGCAAGATGGTCTTGAACGAAAAATCGGCGAACCGCGCTTCGACGGCGGCCGGCATCACGGCGAGCGAAATCATGCTCATGTTCACTTTCCCCCTTATGTTGACCCTGATTTGCCTCAGGTGAGGGAATTCTTAGAGCAAAAAGTTTGACGTCAGATTGCGAGGCATCGTTAACGAAGTCGCAATCACCCCGTGTTCTCACGCGTCGGGAGGAGCTCGCAAGTCTCAGGTGCGACCGTTCCTCAGCACCGTGGCAATGGTACGGGCCGTCATGGCTGCGCGATCCGAGGCGCGCTGGGCAGCCAGCCGGTCTCTTGCCTTTTCCTCGATCAAGAGCTCGATCAAGGCCAGCCGCTTGTCTTCGTTATCCGCCTCGCGCAGCAGGCGGTGGTAGCGGTGATAGTCGAAACCCAAATCCTGTTTACGCATGCCACGCCCCCCGCAACTACGCCACACACAGGCAGGATTGTTTCGCATCGGACACGCGCAGGCAAGCACGATCCTGCGTAGAATTGCGTGACCGCTGCAATCAGCTGTGAATTACTGGAACCCGCGAGAAGGGCGCTTCGTCCCTCAATTTGGATTGTGCTCGGCGAACATCTTGAGGCCGACGAAGCTTGCATCAGGCTTGATCACCAGCCTGGTCGGGATGTTGCGCAAGTAATCCTGGAAGCGTCCCTTGGCCTCGAAGCGTGCCCGGAATGCGGACGCCGCGAGGAATTCCGGAAAACGCGGCACGATTCCGCCGGCGATATAGACGCCGCCGCGGGCGCCGAAGGTCACTGCGAGATTGCCCGCGACCGAGCCGAGGATGGCGCAAAACATGTCGAGCGTCGCGCGGCTGACGGAGCAATTGCCCTCCAGCGCGGCTTTGGTAATGGCGGCAGGATCGCGATGCGGCACCTGGGCGCCGTCGACCTCCGCCAGGGCCTCATAGAGGCTTTGCAGGCCGGAACCCGAGAGCGCGCCACGCTCGATCGAGACATGGCCGAGGCGCTTGCGCAGACAGGCGATCACGCGTTCCTCGCGCTCGTTCTCGGCCGGCAGGGTGGCGTGACCGGCCTCGGTCACGACCGCCAGCCGTGCGCCATGGCGCTCGACCAGACAGGACACGCCAAAACCGGTTCCGGGCCCGATCACCAGCAACGGCTCTCCGGGCAGGCCATCCTGTCCGCCAAGCGGGATCAGGTCGGCAGGCTGCAAGGCGGGAAGGGACCAGGCCATCACTTCGAAGTCGTTGAGCACGTGGACGCTGTCAAAGCCGAGCGCAGGTTGCAGCTCGTTGCCATCGATGACCCACGGACTGTTGGTCATGACGCAGCGATTGTTGGTCACGGGGCCCGCCACCGCCAGCACGGCTCTTCGGGGCTGCTCGGCGCCGGACTGGCGTCCGAGAACATCGACGATGGCCTCCCGGACGGTCGGGAAGTCGGCGACCTTCACATAGTCGATCGGTCCGGCCGGATCGCCGTCGCTGGATTCGGCCTGGCTCAGCGCGAAGCGCGCGTTGGTGCCGCCGATATCGGCGAGAAGAATCTGTCCTGTCTTGCCGATCGTCATGACCATATGGCTGCCGCTGCCGTGCAGGCCACGGGAACCCTTTTCCTCCACTCCGTCGACGCGGTCCGCATGGGTGCGGACGCATGAGAATCCGCCCTTGGGTGCCGCTAGTCAACACGGACCAGCCCAAACCGTTTCATTTCAGGAACGATCGGTCCATTCTAACAAGCCGCACCGCGCGTTCGATGGTTGCGAAGCCGCGCGGGAAGATCGACATTGGAGACGAGCGTCTCGGTGCCTGCAGGCCCCGGACGGCTGGAATGAGGCCTTGCATGAAGATCTCCGACCGTGACGTGCTGCTGGCGATTGACGTGCAGAACGACTTCTGCACCGGCGGAGCGCTCGCCGTTCCCGGCGGTGAAAAGGTCGTCCCCGCCATCAACCGAGTCGCCCAAAAATTCGCCAATGTGGTGCTGACCCAGGACTGGCATCCGCGTGATCACGTGTCATTCGCGACGAACCATGCCGGCAAGCAGCCGTTCGAGACCATCGAGCTCGACTACGGCACCCAGGTGCTTTGGCCCTCTCATTGCGTGCAGGGGACGGCGGGGGCTGAATTCCACCGCGAGCTCGACGTTGTCAGGGCGAGCCTGGTGGTGCGCAAGGGCTTTCGCCGCGGCATCGATTCCTATTCGGCGCTGTTTGAGAACGACCATAAGACGCCGACCGGACTGCTCGGTTATTTGCGCGAGCGCGAGCTGAAGACCGTCTTCGTCGCTGGTCTGGCGCTGGACTTCTGTGTTCGCTTCTCGGCGGAGGACGCCCGCCAGGCAGGCTTCGAGGTCGCCGTCGTCGAGGATGCCTGTCGCGGCATCGATCTCGACGGCTCCATGGCCGCGACGCATCGGAGTTTTAGGGATCGCGGCATTTCGGTCGTGAGCCTCGAGGCGTTCCTGTGAGGATATTGAGATAGCCATGGTGGAGAAGACCGGCAAACAGCCACGCGGACCAGGGCATGCGCCGGATGATCCGTTGCTGTGGCCGTTTACGGCGGCGCGGCTCGCCATGGACGCCTGTTTCTGGTGGCTGGAGCGCGGAGCTGCGGAGCAGGGCGTGAGCAGCCTGCCGTGGCCGACGCCCAGCACGGTCGCGCTGGAGCTTGCGACCATGCGCCTGCGCGATTTCACGCAGACGCGGTCCGGCCAGCCGGCGCTGGTCTGCGCGCCCTATGCGCTGCACCGGGCCCTGATCGCCGACTTCGCGCCCGGCCACAGCGTGGTGCAGTCGCTGCAAAATGGCGGCATCGACCGCGTCTATCTCACCGACTGGCGGTCAGCCACGCCGGAGATGCGCTATCTCTCGATCGACAGCTATCTTACCGATCTCAACGTCGCCATCGACGAGATCGGCGCACCGGTCGATCTCGTCGGGCTGTGCCAGGGCGGCTGGCTATCGCTGCTCTACGCGGCACGCTTTCCGGCCAAGGTGCGGCGGCTGGTCCTGGTCGGCGCTCCCGTCGATCTATCGATCGACTCGGCGCTGTCGCGGCTCGCCCGCAACGCGCCCGAGCTGGTCTACGACCAGCTCGTCGCACGCGGCGGCGGCAATGTCAGCGGCGAGGAGATGCTGCGCTTCTGGAACAAAGCGCCGCGCTACGACGATATCGAAATGGCGTTGCAGAGGGGGCTCTCGGACGAGGAGGGCGCGAGCCTGCTCGCGCGCTTCGATCACTGGAATACCGAGACGCTCGATTTGCCGGGCACCTATTACCTTCAGATCGTCAACTGGATTTTCCGGGAGAACCGGATTGCCGGCGGCCAATTCGTCGCGCTCGGCCGCCCGGTTGACCTGAAGGACGTCAAGGCGCCGGTCTTCCTGCTGGCCGGGCTGGACGACGATGTCGTGCCGGCTGTGCAGGCACTCGCCACCGCGGGTCTCGTCGGCACGCCGCCGGCTTTCATTGCGGCAGCCTCCGAGCCGAGCAATCATCTCGGCCTGTTCATGGGGGCGCGAACCCACGTCCATGCCTGGCCCCGGATCGCCGATTGGCTGCGCAACGATCTGTCCGGGGTCTTGGCCCGCAGTGCCTGACGACGTCGCGGGCGCCGGCCGGCCGATATGCAAATCCGTTATGCATGACGGCGGATGGCCTGCACCGGCCCCGGTCGATGGGCTACATATGATGTGGAGCTGACGGCTGCGGTCGGCGGCGCAAGAGATTGCAAGGGATTGAAGGTACAGCGCTCGATGAATTTCCACTCGATCTACGCCCACGGATTTGCGCGCGTGGCGGCCTGCGTCGCCACGTCCCACGTGGCCGATCCCTCGGCCAATGCGAAGGCCATTCTGGCCGCGGCCAATGCCTGCCACGAACAGTCGGCGGCGGTTGCCGTGTTTCCCGAGCTGTGCCTGTCCGGCTATGCGATCGAGGATCTGGTCAAGCAGGACCCGCTGCTCGATGCGGTCGAGCGCGGGCTTGTGACGATCGTCAAGGCCTCCTCAGCGCTGATGACGGTCCTGATCGTCGGCGCGCCGCTGCGCTTTGGCAATCGCATCTACAATTGCGCCGTCGTTATTCATCGCGGCAACGTCCTCGGCGTCGTACCCAAGAGCTACCTGCCGACCTATCGCGAATTCTACGAGGGACGGCATTTCGCCTCCGGCGCCGGCATCGCCGGCGAGACGATCTCCTTTGGCGGGTTGCATGCTCCGTTCGGTGTCGATCTTCTGTTCTCGGCCGAGGACGTCCCGGGCCTCACCATCGGCGTCGAGATCTGCGAGGACATGTGGATCCCGGTGACGCCGGCTTCCGAGCTCGCGCTCGCGGGCGCCAGCGTGCTGATCAATCTCTCGGGCAGCCCCATCACGATCGGCCGGGCGCGCTCGCGCGCGTTGCTTTGCCAATCGACATCGGCGCGCTGCCTCGCGGCCTACGTCTATTCCGCCGCCGGAGCAGGGGAATCGACCACCGATCTCGCCTGGGACGGCCAGACCTCGATCCACGAGAATGGCGTGCTGCTGGCCGAGGGCGAGCGGTTCCGCCAGGGCGGCCAGATCACGTATGCCGACGTCGATCTCGACCTGCTCAGGCAGGAACGCGCGCTGATCGGTACGTTCGACGACAACCGCCGCCAGCGCGAGGCGTTTTTCCGCAAGGTGACATTCGCGCTGAAGCCGCCGGCCGCCGACATCGGCTTCCTGCGCAAGGTCGAGCGCTTTCCCTTCGTGCCGAGCGACGAGAGCCTGCTCGAGCAGGATTGCTATGAGGCCTACAACATCCAGGTTGCCGGCCTCGTGCAGCGGTTGCGCGCCACCGGCACCAAGCGCGTCGTGATCGGCGTCTCGGGCGGGCTCGATTCCACCCATGCATTGATCGTCGCCGCCAAGGCGGTCGATCTGCTCGGCCTGCCGCGCGAAAACATTCTCGCCTTCACCATGCCGGGCTTTGCCACCGGCAGCGAAAGCAAGACCAACGGGCTGGCGCTGATGCAGGCGCTGCAGACGACCTGGCGGGAGCTCGACATCCGCACCACGGCCACGCAGATGCTGAAGGATATCGGCCATCCCTTTGGCAAGGGCGAGAAGGTTTACGACGTCACCTTCGAGAACGTTCAGGCTGGCCTGCGCACCGACTATCTGTTCCGGCTCGCCAACCATCACGGTGGCATCGTCATCGGCACCGGCGATCTCTCCGAGCTCGCGCTCGGCTGGTGCACCTATGGCGTCGGCGACCAGATGGCGCATTACAACGTCAATGCCGGCGTGCCGAAGACGCTGATCCAGCATCTGATCCGCTGGGTGATCTCCTCGCAGCAGTTCAGCGACGACGTCAACCGGACGCTTGGCGCGATCCTGGCTGCCGAAATCTCTCCGGAGCTGGTGCCGGTGCAGCCTGGCGAGAAGCCGCAGAGCACGGAAGCGTCCGTCGGGCCCTACGAGCTGCAGGATTTCAACCTGTTCTACACGCTCCGCTTCGGCATGCGTCCCTCCAAGATCGCCTTCATGGCGCAGCACGCCTGGAAGGATGTCGCCAAAGGCGAATGGCCGCCGGCATTCCCAAGCGACCGGCGCAAGGCCTACGAACTTCCTGAGATCCGGCGCTGGCTCGAGGTGTTCCTGCGCCGCTTCTTCGCCTTCAGCCAGTTCAAGCGCTCGGCCATGCCGAACGCACCGAAGGTCTCGGCCGGCGGCTCATTGTCGCCGCGCGGCGACTGGCGCGCGCCGTCGGACGCGAGCGCGGCGGCATGGCTCGAGGATCTCGAAAGGAACGTGCCGAACTGATCGGTGTGGCGGATCGACATAGGGGAGACGATTGGATGTCGGCCGGAGATGGGGCAGAGGCGGGGGAGGAGGCCAGGGTCGTCAACGGCCTCTACATCTTCGATATCGAGATGCGCGACGGCAAGCGCGGCCAGGCCAGGGGCGTGGTCGTGCTCTGCGACGGACGCATCATGGGCGGCGATAGCTATTTCTATTACACCGGCAGCTACACGTACCGGAACGGCAAGTGGCGGGGCGACATGATCGTCAATCAGCACACCGAAGCCGTGGGTAAGACGCTCGCGTTCGGCGGCAGGGAGGTCACTTGCGGTTTCTCGGGCGGCTACTCGGCCGGCGGCGCCGAGGTCGAAGGCATGGCGCTGGTTGGGAAAACCACCGTGACATTCACGGCCCGCCTCACGCTCAAGGAGGCGATGTGAGCCTGGCGTGATCTGCCCGATGGGCTTGCTCCTCTTTCCCACTCAGGAGCATGCACAGAATGTTCGCTGACGATCGAGCCGCAGACGCGCTGGAGCATGATCCGGAAAAGTGTGCAGCGGTTTTCCGAAAAGATCATGCTCAAACAATATCCTTAGGTGCCGGACCGGAAGACGACGCTGAAACGACAACGCGCCGCCCGGCTGAACAGCCGGACGGCGCGAAATCGTGTCTGAAAAGTTTCGAGGTCCGGAGTGCCTAGGAGTCCGGACCTCGTCACCTTGCCCCAGCCTTCAATCCCCCGCCCCATGTGGCCCCAACCCCATGTTGCGCGATCAGAGGTGATGCCCGTGGAAGTGGCCGCCGATCGATGTCCGGCGATGTACGCGAACTATGGTTAGCACTCCATTCCGGATCACTACGGACATGAATACGCTTGCCGTGTGTTCGTTCGGCATCGGTGCTGCGATCTTGTTGCCTGAATCCGAGCAGGCGGCGGCAGGATGTCCACATGTCCTCACGCTGAAGAACCTGCGTTTCACCGGCCTGTCATTGAACTGGTCTAGCGCTGCTCCCGTCATCGCTGACGGCCAAGGAGCAAGCCATGTCGAAGCCGGTGCTGGGCGCCGCATTGTCCATCAAATCGATCCCCGCGCATCGCGACTGGCTTCTGGAACGGCAGCGCGATCTCGAGATCCAGGATTTTTTCCGCGCCGATCTGCTCGATAGTGATTGGCGCGCGATCGCCGGCGAAATCAAGCAGATGCTCGCGGGCCACACCGGCCGGCTCGGCATTCACGGCCCGTTCTGGGGCTTCAAGATCGACAGCCACGATCCCATGATCCGCCAGGCCGTGACCAAGCGCCTGCTTCAGGGCCTCGATGCCGCCGAGTTCCTCGGCGCGACCCAGATGGTGATCCATTCGCCGTTCACGACCTGGGACCACAACAATCTCGATCTCTATCCGGACAACCGCGCCAATCTTGTCGAGCGCGTCAAGGCGACGCTCGCCGAGGTGATCGCGCGCGCCGAGACGATCGGCTGCGAGATCGTCATCGAGAACATCGAGGACAAGGATCCGCGCGACCGCGTGCGCCTCGCCAAGGCGCTCGAAAGTAGCAAGGTCCGCGTCTCGCTCGACACCGGGCACGCCAACTACGCCCACATCTCCACCGGCGCGCCGCCGGTCGATTACTACGTCGAGACCGCCGGCGACATGCTGACGCATGTGCATCTCCAGGACACCGACGGCTTTGCCGACCGGCACTGGGCGCCGGGCGAAGGCAGCATCCCGTGGGTCGCCGTGTTCCGCGCACTGGGACGGCTGACGTCCAACCCGCGGCTGATCCTCGAACTCCGCAACCACGACGACGTCTGCGCTGGCGCAGCCCATCTCGCGGCGCTCGGGCTTGCCGAATAACCGACATCACAAGGGGCAGGGATCACAATCATGAGCAAGCTTACCCGTCGCACCATCCTGAAATCCGGCGGCGCTGCCGCAAGCACACTTCTCTTGCCGCGATTTGCGATCGCGCAAGGCGACAACCGTCCGTCGGTGACCATCGCCGTGCAGAAGGTCACGAATGCGAACGTGCTCGATGTGCTGCGCGAGCAGTCCAACGTCGGCGAGCGCGTATTCTTCTCCTCGATCTGGGAAGGCCTGATCTCCAAGAATTGGCGCGGCAATCTCGAAGCCGTGCCCGGCCTTGCCACCGAATGGCGCCGTATCGACGACCAGACCGTCGAGGTGAAGCTGCGCCAGGGCGTCAAGTTCCACAATGGCGACGAGCTCACTGCCGAAGACGTCCTTTTCTCCTTCAGCCGCGAGCGCATGTTCGGCGAGACCGAGGCCAAGAGCCGCACCACCATTCAGGCCTTCGAGAAGATCCCGACGCCGCGTCCCGGCAAGGAGCTGCCGCCCGATGTGCCCGCCGTTGCCCGCCGCATCTGGCCGGACCTCGTACGCGTCGATGCCGTGGACAAGTATACGGTGCGCTTCTACAACGCGACGCCCGACGTCACGATCGAGGGCCGGCTGTCGCGTTACGGCTCCGACATCATGAACCGCCGGGCCTGGGAAGAATCTGCGAGCTATCTCGACTGGGCGGGCAAGCCTGTCACCACAGGTCCCTACAAGGTCGTCGAGCTCAAGCCCGACGTCTCGCTGACGCTGGAAGCGCATGACGAATATTGGGGCGGCCGCCCGCCGCTCAAGCGCATCCGCTTCCTCGAAGTGCCTGAAGTCGCGAGCCGCATCAACGGCCTGCTCTCGGGCGAATACCAGTTCGCCTGCGACATCCCGCCGGACCAGATCGCCGGCATCGAGAAGAATTCGGCATTCGAAGTGCAGGGCGGCACCATCCTCAACCACCGCCTGACCGTGTTCGACAAGAACCATGCCCAGCTCGCCAATCCGCTCGTGCGGCGCGCCTTCACCCATGCGATCGACCGCCAGGCGATCGTCGACAGCCTGTGGGCCGGCCGCACCCGCGTGCCGAAGGGCCTGCAATGGGAATTCTACGGCGACATGTTCAACGCCGACTGGAGCGTGCCGGCCTATGATCCCAAGCTCGCGCAGGATCTGTTGAAGCAGGCCAATTACAAGGGCGATCCGATCCCGTACCGCCTGCTCAACAATTACTACACCAATCAAGTCGCGACCGCCCAGGTGCTGGTCGAGATGTGGAAGTCGGTCGGCCTCAACGTGCAGATCGAGACCAAGGAGAACTGGTCGCAGATCATGGAGCGTGGGCCGACCCGTGCGGTGCGCGACTGGTCGAACTCGGCCGCCTTCAACGATCCGGGGTCGTCGCTGGTCGCCCAGCACGGGCCGAACGGCCAGCAGCAGCAGATCGGCGAATGGACCAACACCGAGCTGAACAAGCTCTCGGAGTTCCTGGAAACGTCGACCGATCGCGCGGCCCGCAAGAAGGCGTTCCGGCGCATGCTGGAGATCGCCGAGCGCGAGGACCCCGCCTATACGGTGCTGCACCAGAATGCGACCTTCACGGCCAAGCCGAAATCGATCAAGTGGAAGGCAGCGCCCGCCTTCGCGATGGATTTCCGCGCCGGCAATTTCGAGGCCTGACGTGGCGCCGCTGGTCAGCATCCGGGACTTGCGCGTCGCCTTCAACGGCGTGCAGGTGCTGCGCGGCGTCGACGTCAGCTTGCAGAAGGGCGAGGCCCTTGGCCTCGTCGGCGAGTCCGGATCGGGCAAGTCGGTGACATGGCTTGCCGCCCTGGGCCTGCTGCCCCGCCATGCGCAGGTCAGGGGCTCGGTGCTGCTCGACGGCCGTGAGATCCTTGGCGCGCCCGCCGCCGAGCTCGACCATGTCAGAGGCGGGCGGGTTGCCATGATCTTCCAGGATCCGGCGAGTGCGCTCAATCCGGTGCTGACCATCCGCAGGCAGCTCTGCGAAGCGCTGGCGCTGCATCGTGATCTCTCCGGCGAGGCGGTGAAGGCGGAAGCGCGGCGGCTGCTCGACCTCGTCGGCATTCCCGATGCGGCGCGGCGGCTGTCGGCCTATCCGCACGAATTCTCCGGCGGCCAGGTTCAGCGCATCATGATAGCGATGGCGCTGGCCGGAAATCCCGACCTGCTGATCGCGGACGAGCCGACCACCGCGCTCGATGCCACCATTCAGGCCCAGATCCTGGAGCTGCTTTGCTCGGTCCGCCGCGAGATGGGCATGGCGATGGTCCTGATCAGCCACGATCTCGGCGTCGTCGCCGAGAACTGCGACCGCGTCGCGGTGATGTATGCCGGCCGCATCGTCGAGGAGGCACCCAGCAACCAGCTCTTCGCCGACCCCGTGCATCCCTATGCGCAGGGCCTGATCGGAGCGCTGCCGCCGCTCGATGGGCCGCGGCGGCGCCTGACGGCCATTCCCGGCACCGTGCCCGATCCCGCGCGAATGCCTGACGGTTGCGCCTTCGCGCCACGCTGCACGCTGGCGGCCGAGCCG
>NZ_PSRT01000145.1 GCF_004212635.1 Bradyrhizobium genosp. SA-3
GCCGCCTGGACCGGCGCCTGCGGCACGGGCTGCTGCTGCACCGGAGCCGGCGCGGGCTGCGCGGTCGTCGTCGCCGGAGCCGGCGTGGTGTCGACGTCATCGTCGTTGGAGCCGCCAAGGCCCTTGAGGTTGATGTTGTTCAGCTTGATCGGCTTGTCCGACAGGCCCGGCGCGACGATGGTCACGCAATTGAGCGAGGCGCAATTGCGCGGCGTCTCGATGCGGATGTGCTGGCCTTCGATCTGGAACGAGATCGAGTTGCCGGCATGTGCGGCGGCGGTCGAAGCAAGGAAGAGCGCGGTGGCGGCGATGGTGAGCTTGTTCATGACAACCTCCGAAAATGGCGTGGTCCCGGTATGGACTGATGTCGCTGGTGACTGAGCGTGGTACGACCCTACGCAGGAGCCGTTCCTTCTTCCGTGATGGACGTCACGCCGGCTTGCGGCGGCTTGCGTGAGCCGGCGCACATTCGGCCATCCTTCATCCGGGTAACGTCGCCGCGACACAGAGGGAGGCGTCGATGAAGCGGCTTGCGGCTTCGCTTGGCACATTGATCGCCTTGATGGCGATTGCGCCCGCTGCCCAGGCCGGTTCCTATTCGTTCTCGATCGGCGGCCACCGGTTTCATGTCGAGGCACCGCGCAATTGCCGATCTGCTTCCTGCGTTTCGGTGTCCAGTCGCGGCCTCCGGCCGACAGAAGACATCAGCACAACACCGGCCTCGCAGCCGGCACCCGCGCCGATGGTCCAGGCACCGCAGCCGGTTTGTCCGGCGGCGCCGGTCCGGCCGCCACAAGCGACTGCGGTCGTGCCGCCACCGGCGCCTCCCGTCCTTGCCGCGACAACGTCGCAGCCCGTTGTGCTGCCGCCGGCGCAAAAACTCGAGGCGTCGATCCCCAATCCGATGCGGGTTGATTTGCAGCGCGTAGATCCGCCGAAGATCGTTGCGCTCGATCCGCCGCGCATCGAGCCGCCGGTCATCGTCCCGAGGCCCGAGATCAAGCAGACCGCAACGGTTGCACAGCGCAGCGACGACGGGGGCTATACGCCGCTCGGCGAATGGGAGAGCGCCGGCGCCAACGGCACCGTCCGCATCGAGCGCTGCGGACCGGCACTGTGCGGTTATGCGCTGACCGAGGCCTCAAACCGAGGTGAGAGCGTTCTCGTCAACATGAAGCCGAAATCGCACGACGTCTGGACCGGCAACATCTATAGCCGCTCCAGCGGCAACACCTATTACGCGACGATGACGCTGAAGAGCTCCGGCAAGCTGCACGTCGAAGCCTGTGCGCTCGGCCGCTTCTTCTGCTCCGGAAACGACTGGACGCGTGTTGAGGAGCGGCAGGAGCAACTGATCACGACGTCGCGGCAGTGGAGCGCGCGATCGTAGCTCCTCGCGATATGCCGTTATCCCTCCTCCTCTTGCGGGAGAGGGGGCTGCGAGTGCGGTTGATGAGTCTCTAAATCATGCCGAGCACGATGGCGCCGACGAAGGCCATGGCGAGGTACGCAGCGATAATGCTCAGTCTGCCGGCGAACGTCATGAGATCGCTCCCGTCGCGCCGCCTTGGGCGAGTGCTTTATGGTTAACAGAAAGTCTCTCGCCGAAAAAGTCAGTCTTGCTGTCGCTCAGTCCTTGCAGCATTTCGCCGCGCACGGGCCGGCATGGTTAAAGAACGCTGAAATCGACACGTTGAAGAGTCTTTAAGTAAATTCGCCGAACGTGCGTTCATGACGCGCGGAGTTCGTTTGTATCTTGTCGGCTCCATCGTCCTTGTTTCGCTAGCGGGTTGCGGACGCGGCTTCTTTCAGGCCGAACGTGAACCGTGGCGAGCCGAGGCGGAAGCGGCGTGCCTGAAATCGGGCGCGGTCAAGGAGAGTGCGGACATCGTCCGCATCGACCCGATCTCCGGGCCCGGCCAGTGCGGCGCCGAATTTCCACTCAAGGTCGCCGCCATTGGCGAAGCCTCCAGCAGCTATGGCTTTGCCGACGAGGAACTGCGTCCGCCGGGGAACATCGGCAACCAGCCGCGCTGGCCGGTGACGCAGCCGCGATCGAACTATCCGCAGAGCCAGAATTATCCGGCCTCCTCTTATCCACAGCGATCGAACTACCCCGAGAGCGCGGTGCAACAGCCTTCCGGCTATGGCACCTCAACCGGACCGATGTCGTTGAACGCGCCCGGCGTGGCGCCGCAGGAAGACGAGATCGATCTGCCGCCCGAGGGCACCGATGCGGCGGGCGCTGCGCGCTATATGAATGCACCGAGCTATCCGGCGCGGCCGGCCGGTCCGGCACCTTACTCGCAGGCGCCCGCGCAGCAGCCGCTGCCGCGTCTTGGCCCGGCGCAGGGCAATCCTGTCACCGCTGTCGGTCCCGTTGCGATCAAGCCGACTGCAACGCTGGCCTGTCCGATCGTGTCCGAGCTCGACCGCTGGCTCGCCGATACCGTGCAGCCCTCGGCCATGCGCTGGTTCGGCGTCCGCGTCGCCGAGATCAAGCAGATCTCCGCCTATTCCTGCCGCGGCATGAACGGCAACTCGCGCGCCCACATCTCCGAGCACGCCTTCGGCAATGCGCTCGACATATCTGCCTTCGTGCTCGCCGACGGCCGCCGCGTCACCGTGAAGGACGGCTGGCGCGGCATGCCGGAAGAGCAGGGGTTTTTGCGCGACGTGCAGTCCGGCGCCTGCGCGCATTTCACCACGGTGCTCGCACCGGGCTCCAACGTCTATCACTACGATCACATCCACGTCGACTTGATGCGCCGCGCCAGCCGTCGCCTGATCTGCCAGCCGGCCGCTGTCTCCGGCGAAGAGGTCGCCGCGCGTGCGCAGTCACGTAGTCCGTATGCGAATGCGCGCGATCCTTCCGTGACTGGTTCGCTCGGCCGCAAGAGCACCGCGCACAAGCGCGAAGAAGACGAGTACGCCGACGATTGAGGAGTTGAAGTAAGATCCGCGCTGTATCACAGGCGTCGTCCCGGCGAAGGCCGGGACCCATAATCCGAGGACGCAGTTTGGCGAAGATTCGTCGTTCGGTACTCTGACCGTCGTACTCTGACCGTCTGCAATTGATGGATCACGCGGTATGGGTCCCGGCCTTCGCCGGGACGACGGCGGAATGTTGGGCGACTGCTTTCGCGCAATCACGCGTCGCGTCTGCCGAGGCATAGCTCGACCGACTTATCAAGTCATTTCGAAGTCGGCTTCGACGGCACGGGGACCAGCCCCATGCACCGCTGCACCTCGCCGGGAACGTTGTAGGTCCGCATGATGTGGCGGCTGTCGCGCAAGCCGGTGGCCTCACGTTGCACCACGAACATCCAGAGCGCCTGGCCGGCTTCCGCGACCAGCTTGCGCCTCGCCGGCTGCAACGAGGCCGGCGTGTCCGAGAGCGCGTGGGCGGCGTCGAACTCGCGCAGGCGCGTCAGCGTCTGTTCGAGCGCGCGGCCCATCCGTCCGAGTGCCGAGGCCTGTTCCTGGACGATCTCATAATGGAGGATATCGACCGGCGGGCGAAGATCACGAGACATGGTCGCAATATAGGGCCGCGGCGCCGGCCTGCGCAACGCGTGGCCTGCTTGCCGTTACTTCGCCCGGTACGCCGCGAGGAACATCCGTGTCGCGCTGTTGACCACCTCAGTCATCCGTTCTTCCGATGGTGCAGGGGCGGCCTGGAAGACGAAGGGCAGAAAGAGTGAGGCCTTGCAGAGTTCCATGAATTGCGAGGCGGCAAGATCGCAATCGTCGATCGCGAGCTCGCCGGAGCCGACATGGGCTCTGAGGTACTCGGAGAGGCGGTTGATGGTCTTGTCCAGCACCCGCCCATAGTAGCGGCGGCCGACATCGGGCATGCGCTCGGCGATCGCCATCACGGTGCGGATCGCTGATCCGCCGCCTGGGCGGCAGAGCAGATGGATGTAGGCCCGGCCGAACTCCTTCAGCGTGGTTTCGGCATCGCGCGCGGGATCGAAATTGAACACGACCTGGCCGTGCTGGAGCGCCTCCTCTTCGAGGATGGCTTCGAACAGCGCGCATTTGTCGGCGAAGTAGACATAGAGCGTGCCCTTGGAGACCTGCGCGGCGCGCGCGATCTCGCCCATGCTGGCGCCGTCGAAACCGAGCGCCATGAACACCTTGCGGGCCCCGTCCAGGATCTGGCGTCGCTTGGAACTGTCCTCCTCTTGGAGGACGTGCAGATGTTCGCTGGCAGCTACAACCATTGGTTTAGGGTCTCGGAAGGTTTTTGGATCGGGTCTGGCGCCATGGAACGCAAATATAAGGATTCGGGCCCGTAGGGTCCCGGGCGGGAATATTATGTATATTGACGAACGGTTCGGTCAATGGTATTTGGGATGAGCGAGAGGGAACAGGCCGCACGACGGCCTGCCCTTGGTCGCGCTTTTTGGGGAGGCCTTTATGGCCGTATCGAGAGACCAGGCAGCGCGCGTCCTTCGCCAGGAAGCGGTGGAGACGACGCCGGAGCAGGCGAGCGGTGACGCTGCGACCGAGAAACCCGCCGTCCTGGCCGAGCAATTGCGCTCTCATGTGGCCGAGGAAACCAAGCGCCGCACCGCCGAGGTGGCCGAGAAGCCCGCAACCGATAGGGCGGCCCCGGCTGTACCTGCCGATAGCGCCACTGCCGGCGCGCCCAAATCCGGCAAGCGCAAATTCGTCCTGATGGGTGTTGGCTTGCTGCTGGCGCTCGCGGTCGCGAGCTATGCCGGCTACTACACGCTGGTCGGCCGCTTCTACATCTCCACCGACGACGCCTATGTCCGCGCCAACAACACCATGCTCGGCGCGCGCGTCGCCGGTCACATCTCCTCGATCCTCGCCGGCGACAACACGCCGGTGCGTGCCGGCGATGTCGTCTTCCGCATCGACGATGGCGACTACAGGATCGCGGTCGATGCCGCCGCGACCAAGATCGCGACCCAGCAGGCCACGATCGATCGTATCGGCCGCCAGGTCGCCGCGCTCGACAGCCAGGTCGCGCAGGCCAAGGCGCAGCTCGTCTCGGCTGAAGCGGGCCTCAAGCGCGCCGATCTCGATTATGAGCGTCAGCAGGCGCTGAGCAACAAGGGCTTTGCCTCGCGCGCCGTGTTCGAGAGCTCGGAAGCCGGACGCGACCAGGGCGCCGCCGCGGTCAAGGCTGCGCAGGCCGCCTACGACGTCGCCGTCAGCAATGTCGACGTCGCCAAGGCGCAGCAGGCCGAAGCGCAGGCGCAGCTCGCCGAGCTCAAGACCACGCTCGCGAAGGCCGAGCGCGACCTCAGCTTCACCGCCGTGCGCGCACCGGTCGACGGCACGTTCTCCAATCGCCTGGTCAGCGCCGGCGATTTCGTCGCGGTCGGCCAGCGCCTCGGCAACGTCGTGCCGCTCGATGCCGTCTATATCGACGCCAATTTCAAGGAAACGCAGCTCAAGCGCATCCGTCCCGGCCAGCCGGTGACGATCAAGGTCGATGCCTACGGCATGCGCAAGTTCTCGGGCGTGGTCGACAGCATCGCGGCGGGCGCAGGCTCGGTCTTCACGCTGCTGCCGCCTGACAATGCCACCGGCAATTTCACCAAGATCGTGCAGCGCGTGCCGGTGCGCATCCGCGTGCCGAAGTCGGTGGCGAAGCAGAACCTGCTCCGAGCCGGCATGTCGGTCTACGCCACCGTCGACACCAACAAAGGTGCGGCCGACGCCGACAGCGAGGTCGATCTCGACGATCCCACCGCGATCCATCCGCAGTAGGCGCGGCTCGAGCGCCGCGAGGTCGGACCATGGCCAACGCCACCACCGCTTCACCTGCCATGATGGCGGATCCGGCTTCGGAGCGCATCGCGCCGAAGCGGCTGTTTGCCTTCATCATCATGGTGTTCGGGATGTTCATGTCGATCCTGGACATTCAGATCGTCTCGGCCTCCCTGAGTGAGATCCAAGCCGGCCTGTCGGCGAGCTCCAGCGAAGTCTCCTGGGTCCAGACCGCCTATCTGATCGCCGAAGTGATCGCGATCCCGCTGTCGGGATTTCTGTCGCGCGCTTTCGGTACGCGGCTGTTGTTCGCGATCTCGGCCGCCGGCTTCACCTTCTCGAGCCTGCTCTGCGGCTTCGCCTCCACGATCGAGGAGATGATCCTCTGGCGCGCGCTGCAAGGCTTCCTCGGCGCCGGCATGATTCCGACGGTGTTCGCCTCGGCCTATACCGTGTTCCCGCGCACGAAATTCCACATCGTCGGTCCGATCATCGGTCTCGTCGCGACGCTGGCCCCGACCATCGGGCCGACCGTCGGCGGCTACATCACCGACCTGATGTCGTGGAACTGGCTGTTCTTCATCAACGTCGTGCCCGGCATCAGCATCACCTTGGGCGTGCTGGCGCTGGTCGATTTCGACGAGCCGCATTTCGAGCTGCTCGACCGCTTCGACTGGTGGGGCCTGCTGTTCATGGCCGGCTTCCTCGGCACGCTCGAATATGTGCTGGAGGAAGGTCCGCAATATGAATGGCTGCAGGACACCTCGGTGGCGATCTGCGCCTGGATCTGCGCGATCTCGGCGATCGCCTTCTTCTGGCGCGTCTTCACGGCGGCCGAGCCGATCGTCAATTTGCGCACCTTCTCGAACCGCAACTTCGCGATCGGCTGCCTCCTGCAGTTCTGCATCGGTATCGGCCTCTATGGCCTGACCTATATCTATCCGCGCTATCTCGCCGAAGTGCGCGGCTACAGCGCGCTGATGATCGGCGAGACCATGTTCGTCTCCGGCATCACCATGTTCCTGGTCGCGCCGCTGGTCGGCCGTCTCATGGTGAAGTTCGACATGCGCTACATGATTGCGTTCGGCCTCGTCGTGTTCGCGATCGGCTCCTACCAGATGACCTGGATCACCCGCGACTACGATTTCTACGAGCTGCTGGTGCCGCAGATCCTGCGCGGCATCGGCATGATGTTCGCGATGGTGCCGACCAACAACATCGCGCTCGGCACGCTGGCGCCTGATCGGGTGAAGAACGCGAGCGGCCTGTTCAATTTGATGCGCAATCTCGGCGGCGCGGTCGGGCTCGCCATCATCAACACCGTGCTCAACGATCGCACCGATCTGCACATCACGCGTCTCCAGGAGCGCGTGACCTGGGGCAACGCGACTGCGACCGAAACCCTGACCATGTTCATGCAGAAATTCCAGGGGCTCGGCGATTCCACGCTGATGGCGATGAAACAGCTCTCCCAGCTCGTGCACCGCCAGGCCGTGGTGATGAGCTTCGGCGACGCCTTCTTCATGCTGACGTTGTTCTATCTCGGCCTCAGCCTGCTGGTCGCGCTGCTGAACAAGCCGGCCGCGATGACCGGCGGCGGCGACGCGCATTGACGCTATACATACTCGGTGTCATCGTCCGCCTTGTGCGCACTTGCGCACTGGGGCGGACGATCCAGTATCCCAGAGGCCGGCGTTGGAGAGCCCGCTCTCACCACATCCGCCGCGGCGTACTGGATCCCCCGGTCAAGCATGACAGTGGAGATTGAGGCGAGGGACGGTGCGCAGCAAAGCGCCGCGCGCCAACGCCCCCGCACCAAATTGCAACACTCATCTGTGATCTCGCGTGAGCCCCGTTGCAAATGGCAAACGACACATCTATAAAGCGCACCTCATTCAATCGAACCGGGGAGAGATTTGCATGATTTCGTCGCATTCGCAGATCGCACGCCCGCGCTCGATGATGTCCTGGCTCGGTATGTACGCGGCCTGTTAGAGGCCTCTTCCGCCAGCTTCGATTGGGCCAAGGTTTCGACCCAGCGCCCCGATCGCTCCGCTTCCCAAGTCAAAGTCAGTTTTGAGTGACGCCGTTTCGGCCCTCGCGGCCGGCCTGCGTCCATCAATGGAGCCGGCCTGCGCGAGCGGCCGGATGATGTCATGACCGCTCTGTCCAAAAAGCCCGCCGCGATCCGCGTGGTGCTGCCCTTCGTGTTCCGGCACTGGCTGAAACAGCCCGGGCGCGGCCTCATCGTGGCCGGCGGCCTATTGGGCGCGACCATCGCCGATCTGTTCATGCCGGTGTTCTCCGGGCATCTGGTCGATGCGCTGACGCGCGGCCCGTCCGATCCGGACGCGCGCCGCGCGGCGCTGGTGGCATTCGGCGCCATCGTGGCGTTGGGCGCGGCCTCGATGGTGCTGCGGCTCGTCGGCCTCCAGGCGATCGTGCCGTTCACGCTGAAGATCATGTCCGACGTCGCGCAGGACGCGTTCACGCGCGTGCAGCGCTTTTCGACCGATTGGCACGCGAACTCCTTTGCTGGCTCCACGGTGCGCAAGATCACCCGCGGCATGTGGGCGCTCGACCTGCTCAACGACACCATCCTGATGGCGCTGGCGCCCTCGCTGCTGGTGCTGATCGGCTCGATGGTCCTGATCGGCGTGCACTGGGCCTCGCTCGGCCTGGTGATCGCGCTCGGGGCGATCTTCTACGTCACGATCACGGTGGTGTTCTCGACCCGCTACATCGCGCCGGCGGCCCGCGTCTCCAATGCCTGGGACACCAAGGTCGGAGGCACGCTGGCGGACGCGCTGACCTGCAACGCCGTGGTGAAGTCGTTCGGTGCCGAAGCGCGCGAGGATGCGCGGCTCGCCCGCGTCATTGGCCGTTGGCGCGTGCGCGTGCGGCGGACCTGGCTGCGCTACAATTACACGGCCATGTCGCAGCTTTCCTTGCTGCTGTGCCTGCGCGCGTCCGTGATCGGCGGATCGGTGCTGCTGTGGATGTCAGGTCACGCCTCGCCCGGCGACGTCACCTATGTGCTGACGAGCTACTACGTCATCCACGCCTACTTGCGCGATGTCGGCATGCATATCAACAACCTGCAGCGCTCGGTCAACGACATGGACGAGCTGGTGGCGATCCACGACGAGCCGATCGGCATTGCGGATGCTTCCGCCGCGCGGCCGATCGCGATCGAGGGCGGCGAGATCGTGTTCGACGACGTCACGTTTCATTATGGCGGCCACCGCGCGCCGCTGTATGACGGGCTGTCGTTGACGATCCGTGCCGGCGAACGGGTCGGCCTTGTCGGCCGTTCCGGCTCCGGCAAGACGACCTTCGTCAAGCTGGTGCAGCGGCTTTACGACGTCTCCGGCGGCCGCGTGTTGATCGACGGGCAGGACATCGCGCTGGCCACGCAGCAATCGCTGCGCAGCCAGATCGCGATCGTGCAGCAGGAGCCGATCCTGTTTCATCGCTCGCTCGCCGAGAACATCGCCTATGGCCGGCCGGGTGCCAGCCTGCAGGCGATCGAGCAGGCGGCGCGGCTTGCGAACGCGCACGACTTCATCCTGCGCCTGCCCAAGGGCTACGGCACGCTGGTCGGCGAGCGCGGCGTGAAGCTGTCGGGTGGCGAGCGGCAGCGCGTCGCGCTGGCGCGCGCCTTCCTGGCGGATGCGCCGGTGCTGATCCTGGACGAGGCGACCTCGAGCCTCGATTCGGAATCTAAGGCGCTGATCCAGCAGGCGATGGAGCGGCTGATGAAGGGCCGCACCTCGATCGTGATCGCACACCGCCTATCGACGGTGAAGAGCCTCGATCGCATCCTGGTGTTCGACCGCGGCGAGATCGTCGAGCAGGGCACGCATGCCGTGCTCGCGGGCAAGCCCGGCGGCATCTATCGCGGCCTGTTCGAGCGCCAGGTGGTGGAGCTCGGACATATCGCAGCAGCGGAATGACGCGCGTGGCCGGTGGACGAATGCCGGCCACGTCGCCTGAGGATGGAATGAGATGAAAGACCTGACACACGGCTCCATCGTGAGACACATCCTGGTCATGACGCCGCCGATCATGGCCGGCATGATCTCGATCATGATCTGCCAGCTGGTCGATCTGTACTTCGTGTCGGGTCTGGGCGATGCCGCGGTTGCGGGCGTCGCCGCGGCCGGCAATGCCGGCTTCCTCGTCAACGCCCTGATGCAGGTGCTCGGCGTCGGCACGGTGGCGCTGATCGCGCATGCCGTGGGACGCAAGGACCGGCCGGACGCCAACCTCATCTTCAACCAGGCGGTCGCGCTGTCGATGCTGTTCGGCCTGTTGACCCTTGTTGCGGGAGCGGCGCTGTCGCGCCTCTATATGCGGTCGGTCGCCGCGGACGTCGCCACGATCGAGGCGGGAACCACTTATCTATTGTGGTTCATGCCGGCGCTCGCGCTGGAATTCGTCATGCAAGTGATCGCATCCGCGCTGCGCGCGACGGGAATCGTGCGCCCTGCGATGCTGGTGCGGGTCCTCGCGGTCGTCATCAACATCGCGCTGGCGCCGGTGCTGATCTCGGGCTGGGGCACCGACTACGCGCTCGGCGTCGCCGGCGCGGGGCTGGCGAGCTCGATCGCGGTCGCCGCGGGCGTACTGATGCTGCTGGCGTACTTCCGCAAGGTCGAGCGCTACGTCGCGTTCAACGCGACACAGTGGCGCCCGCAGCCGCGCCACTTGAAGCGCATCCTCAATGTCGGTCTGCCGGCCGGCGGCGAATTCGCGATGATGTTCATCTTCATGGCCGTGGTCTATTACGTGCTGCGCGATTTCGGCGCGGCGGCGCAGGCGGGATTCGGCATTGGGCAGCGGGTGCTCGGCCTGATCCAGATGCCGGCGCTCGCGGTCGCGCTGGCGGCCGGGCCGATCGCCGGCCAGAACGTCGGCGCTGCGAACGGCGCGCGCGTGCGCGAAACCTTCGTCAAGGCGGCGCTGATCACCACCGTCGTGATGATCGGCTTCATGATTCTTGCGCAGCTGAAGCCGGAACTGCTGCTCGCCGGATTCTCGAACGACAGGGAGACGATGGAGATCGCCTTCCTGTTCCTGCGGATCATCTCGCTCAACATGGTGGCGCAGGGCCTGATCTTCACCTGCTCGAGCATGTTCCAGGGCCTCGGTAACACCAAGCCGGTGCTGTTGAGCTCGGCGACGCGCGTGTTCACTTATTCGCTGCCGGCGATCTGGCTGTCGACGCGGCCGGGCTTCCGCATGGAGCACGTGTGGTACTTGTCGATTGCTGCGACGACGCTCCAGGCTGCGCTGAGCTTGTGGTTGTTGCGCCGCGAATTCATGAAGCGACTGGTATCGCCCCGTCCGGAGCAACCCATGGAGCAGGCGGGGGCCGAGCCAGTCGCGCCTCCCGCACGCGTGCCCGCCTAAAGCGCGATGAGATTAGGATGAATCGTCATCGCGCTTTAGGTTGTTGTTTGAGCATGATCTTTTCGGAAAACCGCTACGCACTTTTCCGGATCATGCTTTAGTGCGTGCCAACACTATTCCAGACGAGGCCGAGGCCCGACAGAAATAGGAGGCCGAGCACGACATCGCCAAAATGCTTGTCGCTCAGGGCGTGATAGACCCGCGCGCCTGCCCATGCGCCGATCAGTGTGCCCGGAAACGCGACCAGCGCGAGCCAGACCACTTTGAGTTCGACAAGGCCCGACGCGGTCTGCAACGCCAGCGCGGTCGCGAGCACCGTGAAATTGAAGAGCTGGAAGATGCCGCGTCGCTCGTGCTTGTTCCAGCCGCGGATGTTGGCCCACAGGATCGGCAGCGGGCCCGACAGTCCGGCGAGGCCGCCAAGAATGCCGCCGGCGAAGCCGATCGCGCCGTCGGCGATCCGGCCGCCGAACTTGATCGCGAGCGGCCTCTTGTTCAGATACAGCGCGCTCGAAAAGATCAGGAGCAGCACGCCGACGCTCAGCTTGAACACTTTTGGATCGGCCGATGCGACCATCATGGTCCCGAGCGGCACGCCGATCAGTCCGCCGATCAGGAACGGCCAGACCAGCGAGAGATCAAAACTCTTCCACATCGACGGCAGCGTCGAGGTCTGCGCGATCACCGAGCAGATCAGCACCAGCGGCACCGCGAGCGATGGCGGCAGCGCGTAGAGCCAGATGCCGAGCGCCATCAGCGCTGTGCCGAAGCCGGCCAGTCCCGAGACGAAGCCGCCGGCCAGCGCGCCGAACAGCAGCAGGACGTAGGTGAGCGCTTCCAATGGATCATCCTTGTCACAATGGGCGATCCCGAACTGTTGATCACCCCCGCCCGCATAGCACGCCTGCTGGCTTGCAGGTCAATCCATGCTGCACGCAAGCGTGATCTGCGGCGTTCGGGCTTTCGCGAAAGACACGCCTACATGACGGTCGTACTTCAATCCTGGGGCCCGCCCGATGCCATCGTGCGCTCCGATCGGTCAGTCCCGAACGAGATGATGGAGAATGACGATGACCCGCATGAGCATTGCCGTTGCGGCCGCGCTGTTGTCGGCGACGGCCTTGATGCCGACAATGGCGCAGGCGCAGTTTTCCGAGCCTGCGGCCTATCAGGCCGCCCATCCCGACCGCGATGTGCTCAATGGCGGCCAGCTCACGCCCGCGGGGCGCGCAGCCCGCGGCGAGGCGGTGGCCCCGAGCGAGGCCTATGCGGCTTATCCTGCAGCCGTTGCGCCGGTGGTTCGCCCACGCCACCGTCGTCATCATCAATAAAGAGTCTAGACGATCTGCCTGGTGTCGGCGGGCTTTTGCAGTGCGCTGACCAGGATGCGCAGCGCTTCCGTCAATTCCGATCTGTTGCGTGCCGCCCCCAGCGAGACGCGTGCCGCATGCGGTGGTGCCCCGTCGACCGTGAAGGCATCGCCGGCGACCACCGCGAGCCCATTCCGCAAGAGATGCTCCGCGACATCGGACCGGCCCTCCGGCAGCCGCAGCCAGAGATGATGAGCGGCCGGCTTGGCCAGGAACTGAAACCCCTTCAGCGCCCGCTGCGCGAGCTGTTGGCGGCCGACCGCCTCGTTGCGGATGGCGGTGATGATGCGGTCGGCAATGCCGGTCTCGATCCAATGCGTCACCAGCGCGACCATCAGCGGGGCCGGCATCTGCACGGTGGCCTGCAAATAGCTGCGCATCGTCTGCTGCGCGTCGTTGTCGGGCGCCAACAGATAGGCGACGCGCAGCGCCGGCGCGATGCATTTTGACAGCGTGGTCGCGAGATAAGTCCGCTCCGGAATGAGGTTCGCGATCGGCGATGCCGAGCGATCGAGCAGCCCGTAGGCGTCGTCCTCGATCAGCGTCGTACCGGCATCGCTGATGATTTTTGCGATGGCGTCACGCCGCTCGGCGGACAATGTCGCCGTGGTCGGATTGTGCAGTGTCGGAATGAGATAGACGGCCTTCGGGCTGTGCGCGCGGCAGGCCTTCGCCAGCGCGTCGGGCAGGATGCCGCCGTCGTCCATGGCGACACCGATGAGCTTGACGCCGAGCCGTGCGGCGGCGGCCTTGATGCCGGGAAAGGTGAGCGCTTCCGTCAGCACGATTTCGCCAGGCCGCGCGAGATGAGCGAGCAGGTTGAACAGGATCGTTTGCGCGCCCGGAAAGATCACCAACCTGTCGGCATGTGCATGCGGAACGCGTGCGCGCATCCAGCGCGCTGCGATCTCGCGCTCATGCGCGCTGCCGCCGGGCGGTTGATAGTTGAGATGCGCCGTCAGGCCCGATTGCGCGCGGATGGACTCCATTCCGGCGATGATGCGCTCGTCGAGCTGCGCCTCCAGCGGATGCGGCGGCACATTCATCGAGAGATCAATCGCGACGGGATGCGGCATGTCGACCGCACGGCGCGCGCTGGTCTCCGACACGAACGAGCCCTGTCCGACCCGGGCTTCCATGATGCCGCGGCGCCGGGCTTCGGTGTAGGCGCGTGTCACCGTGGTGAGATCGATGCCGAGCGCTTTTGCCAGTGCCCGCTGCGTCGGCAATTGCTGGCCGCGCACCAGCCTCCCTGCGGCGATGTCGGCCTCCATGGCCTCGACGATGCGCTGGTAGCGCGGGCCGGAGAGCTCCGAGATTGTAGGGGTCCAGTCCATGCAATATAGGGCCTATATCCTTTGAATGTATGGATGCAATATATTATTGTATGGATCGTTGAAAAGGAAGAGGTGTGGTCATGGCGACGGTCTCTCTGGCAAAGGCGATGTGGCGCGGTTTCAGCGGCAAATGTCCGAATTGCAGGGAAGGGCACCTGTTCGGCCGCTTCCTCAAAGTGGCCGACGCTTGCGACCATTGCGGCGAGGAGCTGTTCCACCAACGCGCCGATGATTTTCCGGCTTACCTCGTGATGGTCATCGTCGGCCATCTCGTGGTGCCGGCCATCCTCGCGGTCGAGACAGCCTACGCGCCGCCGGAGTGGCTGCAACTCGCGGTGTGGCTGCCGGTGACCCTGTTCGCGTCGCTCGCATTACTGCAACCGACCAAGGGCGCCATTGTCGGGCTGCAATGGCAGCTTGGCATGCACGGCTTCGAGGCCAGCAAGCTGCGGCGCGAGGCCGGCGAGATTGCACCCGTCCTGGTGAAGGTGGACACGCGCGCGGCCTGACGCGGCCGCAGCGTTTACATCGCGCGGCCGGCCGCTACCGCACCAAGAGCGAGGACGGCTGGCGCCATTTCGAGCTCGACGCCAGTCACGCGCCGAATGTGACGGCGCCGGAGGCTCTGATGGCCGTGTTGCAAGAGATCGTCGCGTAACTCTCGTCGTCATTCCGGGGCTCGCGAAGCGAGAGCCCGGAATCCATTCATCCACCAACACTGCGGCCCGATGGTTTCCGGGCTCGTGCTGCGCACGCCCCGGAATGACACCGTTTGAATGGCTGCGCGCTCGGCCAAAATGGTGAGGGGCCCGGCGCATTCACGCCGAACCCCTCGTTGCTTCCTTAGCAAGACGCGTTTTCTTCACGCGAACCGGAAACCCACTTCGCTCGAAAACGCTTTAGAATATCAGCCGGCCTGTAAGCCGGGTTCTGTAGGGCACCGCCCGCTTGCGCGAACGGTACGTGACGGCCATTCCTCTGGGGTCATGTTTGCACATGGCCTCGAGCAACCTACCCGGACGGCGGGCCTGACATCGCCCCGCGGCGTTATCGCTTGCGCGAACAGCCCGCTACGCCGTCCCTATTCGGTTTTGCTCCCGGTGGGGTTTACCATGCCGGCTCCGTTGCCGGATCCGCGGTGCGCTCTTACCGCACCTTTTCACCCTTACCTCGCCGAAGCCCCGAAGGGGCGAAGGCGGGCGGTTCGTTCTCTGTGGCACTTTCCCTGGGGTTACCCCCGCCGGACGTTATCCGGCACCGCATGTCAAGGGAGCCCGGACTTTCCTCCCCGGCGGCCTTTCGGCCCCTGCCGGAGCGGCCGTCCGGCCGACTGACGGTTTACGCATGGAGCATTTGTGACGGTTCCGTCAAGCCGATATCGCCGCGCACGCCTCGCCCGAAATAATTTATCCTGAAGATGTCGTTTGGAGCGTGCCCCGTTCGACTGGATGCTGGCGAGAGAGCCGAACAACAGGAGTGAAGCATGCAGTATCTGCTGATGATCTACCAGAACGAGGCCGAGTACGCGAAGATTGACACGGGAACCACTCAGAAGATGTCGGCGGAGTATGAGGCCTTCACGCAATCCATCATCCGGAACGGCAATTTCAAGGCCGGCGATCGGCTCCGGCCGACCACGACCGCGACCACGGTGCGCGTGCGCGACGGCAAGACGCTGACGACCGACGGTCCGTTCGCGGAAACGCGCGAGCAGCTCGGCGGCTACTATCTGATCGAGGCCAAGGATCTCGACGCCGCGATCGAGATTGCGGCGCGGATTCCCAGTGCGCGCATCGGGTCGATCGAGGTGCGGCCGATCTGGGTGTATGAGAAGTGACAACTCTCACCTTCGTCATTCCGGGCTCGCGGCTTTGCCGCGCCCGGCAATGACGAGAGGAGAGTGATCGTGTGACATGACCCCTTCCGAGATCGAAGCCATCTTCCGTGACGAGGCGGGGCGGGCGCTGGCCACGCTGATCCGCCTCGTCGGTGATTTCGATCTCGCCGAGGACGCGCTTCAGGACGCCTTTGCCGTCGCCCTGGAACGCTGGCCGGCATGCGAGGTCCCCGACAATCCGCGCGCCTGGCTGGTCAATGTCGCCAAGCACAAGGCGATCGACCGCATTCGCCGCCAGGCTATCTTTCGCGGCAAGCGGCAAGCTCTGGTGCACGAGCTCGAACTGAATGCGCAAGCGCCTGACGAGCCGCCGGCCATGCTCGACGACGACATGCTCAGGTTGATCTTCACCTGCTGCCATCCCGCGTTCGCAGCCGAAGTCCAGATCGCGCTGACGCTGCGCACCGTGTGCGGGCTCTCCACCGCGCAGGTGGCGCGCGCCTTTCTCGTCAGCGAGGAGGCGATGGCCCAGCGCCTCGTTCGCGCCAAGCAGAAGATCCGCCTCGCCGGTATTCCTTACGAAGTGCCGGAGCGCGACGCGCTGGCGCTGCGGCTCGACGGCGTGCTCGCCGTGATCTATCTCGTCTTCACCGAAGGCTACGTGGCGACCTCGGGTACGGGCCTGATGCGGCCCGATTTCGCCGTCGAGGCGATCCGGCTCGGCCGCCTGCTGGACCGGTTGATGCCCGATCGCGCCGGCATCAAGGGCCTCCTGGCGTTGATGCTGCTGCACGATGCGCGCCGCGCCGGGCGCGAGACACCGGCCGGCGACATCGTGCTGCTCGAAGAGCAGGACCGCTCGCTCTGGGGCCGCGCGCAGATCGAGGAGGGCCTGCTGTTGGTGGAGGACGCGCTGCGCCTGCCGGGCCGGCCGCAACCCTATGCCGTGCAAGCCGCGATCGCAGCGCTGCATGCACGCGCGACCAGCTTTGACGAGACCGATTGGCGGCAGATTGCGGGGCTCTACGAGGTGCTGCTACGCATCAGTCCCTCGCCGGTGATCGAGCTGAATCATGCCGCGGCGGTGTCGATGGTCGATGGACCTTCACGTGCGCTCGCGCTTGTCGACGCGATCACCGCGCGCGGCGGGCTTGATGGCTACGAGCTGTTGCCCGCGGTGCGCGCGGATCTGTTGCGGCGGCTCGGCCGCAAGGACGAGGCGCGCGAGGCGTATCGGGCGGCGACGGAGGCGACACAGCTGGAGCCGTTGCGGCGGCTGTATGCGCGACGGGTGAGGGAAATGGGATAGTCGCCACGAACTCCGTCATTGTGAGCCAACGGGTCCGCGCGAAGCGCGGCCCGATGACAGGCTCCGCGAAGCAATCCAGAGCCTTTCCGCCGGAACAGTCTGGATTGCTTCGTCGCAAGAGCTCCTCGCAATGACGAAGTATGTGGCCGTCGCCGTCACTTCGACGCGACCTCTGTCCCTTCCGCCGGCAAGCTCGCCAGCAACGCCTGCAATGTCGACAGCGTCGAATGATCGGCGACACCATCCAGCCGCGCCGGGCGGAAGTGGCGCTGGAAGGCGGTGATGACTTCCATGGTCGCGGCATCGTATTTGCCGGTCAGCGGCACGCCATAGCCGTATCTGGCGAGCGCCTGCTGCATGCTCAGCACGGCGTCGCTGATGGTGCCGAGCATCAGGGTCTCGCCGCGCACGACCGGGGCGGGCGTCACCCAGTGGCCAACGCCGGAATTGGCCAGCGAATGCCACGGAAATTTTTCGCCAGGATCTTTCTTGCGTGCGGGTGCGACGTCGGAATGGCCGAGCACCCGGTGCGGCGGCACTTTGCGGCGGAGCATGATGCCGCGGCACAGCGCGATCACGGCGGCGATCTGGCGCAGCGGATACTCCGGATAGCCCCAGTCATGGCCGCGATTGATGATCTCGATGCCGATCGAGCAGGAGTTGATGTCGTCCTCGCCGGCCCAGGACGAGACGCCGGCGTGCCAGGCGCGCCTGGCCTCGGGCACGCATTGCACGATGCGGCCATCCTCCAGCACAACGTAGTGCGCCGACACGTCGGTCCCCGCCGTGCACAGCCGCGCCAGCGCGCCCTCGACATCGGGCATGCCGGTGTAGTGCAGCACGATCATGTCCGGCTGGCGTCCCTTGGCGCGCTCGCCATGGTTCGGCGAAGGGATGATGTCGGAGACGATCGAGGAATCCGGATCGAACGTCCGCATGCCCGCCGCGGCCTTGGGAACCGGGAGAACGCGTTGACGCTTCGAATCAGATCCAGACGGCGTGGACGAACCGGACGGCATGGACAGCTCGAGTTGGACGGAGAGTGTGGGCCAAGCCCTTCTCTTTACTATTCCTTTACCCTCGGCCGCGCGCAATCGCGCGGCGCGGTTAACGAATGCATTTTGGCGCATGTGTGTGGATGAAGCATCACCACAGCGTCACCATTTCGACTTGTCGCGAGCCGATCAACGCTTTCTTAACGCTAAGGGCCGTTACTGAGAGATGAAGTGCCGACCCGCGTACGGAGGCGGCCAAAGCGTATTTTGGCTCGAAATCCCATGGCTGCCCGACAAATTCCACTGGGAACACTGGGTTTGCCGCCCGGGACGACCGGACTCGGTAATCATGTAGGACGAGGGCTTTGTCGTGGAACCGCCGCGACGCAGAATCATTCGAGGCGTCATGGGCTGTTTCGTTCCCGATCTGGCATCGACGTCAGGCCGGGCGTTCGGCAGGCGTGGCGCATGAGCTCGGCTCCGCACATTCCGGTTCTCGGCCGCGAGGCCATCGACCATCTCGCGCCGCGCGAAGGTGGCATCTATGTCGATGCCACCTTCGGCGCCGGCGGCTACAGCCGCGCCATTCTCGAAGTGCCGGGAACCCGGCTCATTGCCATTGACCGCGATCGTACTGCGATCGCTGGCGGTGCCGAGCTCGTCGAACGCTCCGCCGGCCGGCTCACGCTGGTCGAAGACCGCTTCTCCAACCTCGCCGAGGTCTGCGCGGCGCAGGGCGTCGAGGTGATCGACGGCGTCGTGATGGATGTCGGCGTGTCCTCGATGCAGCTCGATCAGGCCGGCCGCGGCTTCTCCTTCCGCCTCGACGGTCCGCTCGACATGCGGATGGGGCAGGCGGGCCCGACCGCGGCGGACGTGGTCGCGCGTGCCTCCGAAGGCGATCTCGCCGACATCATCTATCTCTTCGGCGAGGAGCGGCATTCGCGGCGCATCGCCCGTGCCATCGTTGCAGATCGGCAGGAGACGCCGTTCACGACCACGCGCGCGCTCGCCGATCTCGTCGGCAGGGTCGTGCGCTCGAAGCCCGGGGACATTCACCCGGCGACGCGGACGTTCCAGGCGCTGCGCATCTTCGTCAACGAAGAGCTCGAGGAACTGCAGACGGCGCTCGCTGCGGCCGAGCGCGTGCTCAAGCCGGGCGGCCGGCTCGTCGTGGTCTCGTTCCATTCGCTGGAAGACCGCATCGTCAAGAATTTTCTCGCGTCACGTTCCAAGAGCGGCGGTGGCTCGCGGCATCTGCCGGAAGTGGCGCAAGCCGCGCCGAGCTTCCAGCTGCTGACGCGGCGGCCGGTCGTCGCCGGTGAAGACGAAGTCGCGCATAACCCGCGCGCGCGCTCCGCAAAGCTGCGCGCCGCCGAGCGCACCTCGGCGCCCGCGCATGACGATGGCGAGCCATCGTCCTGGCCAAGACTCTCCGACGTCATGAGGGGCGGCTAGCGCATGCGCTTCATCCACCTCCTTGTCATCGGCGCGCTGATCTTCGCGGCGGCCCATGTCTACCGGATCAAGATGGATTCCACCGCGCGCACCGAGAAGGTGCTGCGGCTGCATGCGGAGATCCGGGAGCAGCGCGATGCGATCGCCTCGTTGCGCGCCGAATGGGCCAAGCTCGATGCGCCGCTGCGCCTGCAAGGATTGTCGGACCGGCATCTGTCGCTCAAGCCGGTCAACGGCACGCAATATGACTCGCTGAAGAACCTGCCGGAGCGCCCGCCGCGGATGTTCAGGCCGGGCGAGCCCGACCCGATCGGAGCCATGCTCAACACCATCGAAGCCGCGAGCGATCCCGAGACGGTGACGGGCTCCGTGCCCCAGCCGGAGGACAATCAATGAGCGCTCCGATCCCGGCAAAACCCACAGAGCCCTGGCGGCAGCGGCTGATCCGCAGCCTGCTCTACGGGCGCAACGTCGATCGCGCCGCGAAGGCGCGCGCGCGCGTTGGTCTCGCAATGCTCGCCTTCGCCTCGGTCTATGCCCTGATCGGCGGCCGCCTCGTGATGTTCGCGATCGGCGCCGACGCTCACGG
>NZ_PSRT01000146.1 GCF_004212635.1 Bradyrhizobium genosp. SA-3
TTCAAGGCGACGCTGGCCAGCGCCCGGCGCGAGCTGGCGGTGCTGATGGGAGATCCCGCCGCGAAATTCGGCGAGGTCTCTGGCCGGCTCAACACCACGGGACGCCCGCCGACGTTCCAGTCGGTCGTCGCCGCGATCGATGCCAATCCGCAGCTGGTGCGCTGGACCGCGGTCTATGCTCAGCGCAATGCCGAGCTGTTGCTGGCACGGCTCAAGCCCTACCCCGACGTGCGGATCGCGGCCGGCTGGCGCCATTACAACGAAACCAATGACGATGCCGTGCGCCTCACCCTCTCGGTGCCGATTCCCGTGTTCGACCAGAACCAGGGCAACATCCTCTCGGCGCAGGAGAGCCTCGCCAAGACCAAAGCCGAGCGCGAGGCCAACCGCAACACGCTGATCGTGATCGCCGGCCGGGCCTACGATTCGCTGCAAGGCTCGCTACGCGAACTCGCGGTCCTGCGCGAGACCGCGATTCCGAAGGCCGTTGAAGCGTCCGAGGCGATCTCGCAAGGCTACGGCCAAGGCCGCTTCACCCTGCTCGAAGTGCTGGACGCCCAGGCAAGCGTCACCCAGGCGCGGCTGCGTGAGCAGGAGGCGCTCCAGAACTTTCATGCGGGGGTGGCGACCATCGAAGGCCTCGTCGGCAATCCCTTCACGCTGGCGCGGGAGAGCGCACGATGAAGACGTCCTCCACCATTGTCGTCGCCGTCATTGCTGCTGCCCTCGGCGCTTGTGGCTATGCCCTGCTGGCGCCGGCCAGGGTTCCGCCCGCCGAGCATGCCGCGGAGAAGAGGCCGGAGAAGCCGAACGACCATGTCGAGCAGGACGAGCACGGCGCCGACCGCATCCGCATCTCCAATGTCAAGCTCGCTGCAGCCGGCGTGGTGCTGGCGGAAGCCGCGAGCGCGACGCTGACCGACACGCTCGCCTTCAACGGCATCCTGCGCGCCAACCAGGAAGCCGTGGTGCAGGTGACGCCGCGCTTTCCGGGCATCGCCAAATCGATCCTGAAGCGCATCGGCGACAAGGTCGGCAAGGACGATCTGCTCGCCGCGATCGAAAGCAACCAGAGCCTCACCGTCTACGAGCTGAGGGCGCCGATCGCCGGCACCATCATCGAGCGGCAGATCTCGCTCGGCGAATACGCTTCCGAGCAGAAGCCGGCCTTCGTCGTCGCCGACCTCTCCACCATCTGGGTCGATCTGTCGATCTACCGGCAGGACCTGCGGCGCGTCCGCCTCAACGACGAGGTGCTGATCGATCTCGACGATGGCCGCGGCGAGATCAAGGGCACGATCTCCTACATGGCGCCGATCGGCTCGAGCGAGACCCAGACCGCGCTCGCCCGCGTGGTGCTGCCAAATCCGGACGGACGCCTGCGTCCCGGCCTGTTCGTCACGGCGCGGCTGATCCTCGCCGCGCGCAACGTCGCGGTTGCCGTGCGCCGCAGCGCGATCCAGACGCTGGAGAGCAAGACGATCGTGTTCGTCCGCGAGGACGGCGACAAGATCGAGGCGCGCCCGGTGGAGCTTGGGGATTCCGATCTGAGATTCGTGGAGATCCGCGCGGGCCTTTCGGCTGGCGAGCGCTACGTCGCCGAGAACAGTTTTGTGGTCAAGGCGGAGATGGGCAAGGGCGAGGCCGAGCATGATTGACGCCCTCCTCGCCTTCTCGGTCCGCCAGCGCTGCTCGTGGTCCTGCTCGCCCTCGCGGCCGGTGCCCTTGGCGCCTGGAATTTCACGCGCCTGCCGATCGATGCCGTGCCTGACGTGACCAACGTCCAGGTCCAGATCAACACGCGCGCGCCGGGGCTGTCGCCGCTCGAGGCCGAGCAGCGCATCACCTTTCCGCTCGAGACTGCAATGGGCGGCTTGCCCAGGCTCGACTACACCCGCTCGATCTCGCGCTACGGCCTGAGCCAGGTCACCGTCGTGTTCCAGGACGGCACCGATATCTATTTCGCGCGCCAGCTTGTGAACGAGCGCATCCAGCAGGCGAAGGACCAGTTGCCTGCAGGCACGGAGGTTGCGATGGGGCCGATCTCGACCGGGCTCGGTGAGATCTATGTCTACTCGGTCGAAGCAAAGGTCGGCGCAAAGTCGCCGACGGGTGCCGAGTTCACGCCGACGGAGCTGCGCACCATCCAGGACTGGATCATCAAGCCGCAGCTGCGCACCATTGCCGGCGTGATCGAGGTCAACTCGATCGGCGGCTATGAGCGGCAGTTTCATGTGCTGCCGATTCCGGGGCAGCTGATGGCCTACAAACTCGGCTTCCGCGACATCATGACGGCGCTGGCCGCCAACAATGCCAATGTCGGCGCCGGCTATATCGAGCGCAACGGCGAGCAATATCTCGTCCGCGCTCCCGGCCAGGTCGCCAATATCGAGGACATCAGGGGCATCGTGATCGGCTCGCGCGGCGGCGTGCCGGTGCGCATCCGCGATGTCGCCGAGGTCAGCGAAGGCAGGGACCTGCGCACCGGTGCTGCGACGGCGAACGGCGGCGAGACGGTGCTCGGCACCGCCATGCTGCTGATCGGCGAGAACAGCCGCACTGTGGCCCAGCGCGTGAAGGCCAGGCTCGCGGAGATCGCCAAATCGCTCCCCGACGGCGTGATCGCGCGCGCCGTCTACGACCGCACGCATCTGGTGGAAGCCACCATCCAGACCGTCGAGAAGAACCTCGTCGAGGGTGCGGCGCTGGTGATCGCGGTGCTGTTCCTGATCCTCGGCAACATCCGCGCCGCGCTGATCACGGCCTGCGTCATCCCGCTCTCCATGCTGTTCACGATCACGGGCATGGTCGAGAGCAAGGTCAGCGCCAATCTGATGAGTCTGGGCGCGATCGATTTCGGCATCATCGTCGACGGTGCGGTCATCATCGTCGAGAACTGCCTGCGGCTGCTTGCCGCCGAGCAGCACCGCCGCGGCCGGCTGCTGACGCTGGACGAACGCCTCCAGACCATCCGCGTCGGAAGCAGCGAGGTGATCAAGCCGAGCCTGTTCGGCACGCTGATCATCGCCGTGGTTTATCTTCCGGTCCTCACCCTGACCGGGACCGAGGGCAAGATGTTCACGCCGATGGCGCTGACCGTGCTGATGGCCCTCACGGGCGCGGCGCTGCTGTCGGTCACTTTCGTCCCCGCCGCGGTTGCGATTGTCGTCACTGGCAAGGTCTCGGAGATGGAGAACGTCTTCATGCGGGCCGCCAGGCGGCTCTATCTGCCCCTGCTCGACCGCGCGATCCGCTATCGCGGCAGTGTCGCGCTCGGCGCCCTGCTGATCGTCGCCGGCAGCATCTTCGCCGCAACGCGCATGGGCGGCGAGTTCATTCCGAGCCTCGATGAAGGCGACATCACCATCGAGACCATCCGGATTCCCGGCACCAGCCTGACCCAGAGCGTCGACATGCAGCTCCGCCTGGAAAAGGCGATCAAGCAGGTGCCGGAGGTCGCGACCATCTTCTCCAAGATCGGCACCGCCGAGATCGCCAACGACCCGATGCCGCCGAATGTCGCCGACACCTATGTCACGCTGAAGCCGCGCGAGGAATGGCCCGATTCGGCCAAGCCGAAGGACGAGGTCGTGGCCGAGCTCGAACGCGCCGCCAACACCCTGCCCGGTACCGCCTATGGCATGACCCAGCCGATCCAGATGCGCTTCAACGAGCTTATCGCCGGCATCCGCAGCGACGTCGGCGTCAAGATCTTCGGCGACGATCTCGACGTGCTCGCCGGCATCGCCCAGCAGGTCAACGGCGTGGTTCGCGGCATCGAGGGCGCCGCCGACATCAAGACCGAGCAGATCGCGGGCCTGCCGATCCTCACCGTCAAGCTCGACCGCCAGGCGCTGTCGCGCTACGGCCTCAGCCTCAGCGAGGTGCAAAACCTCGTCGAGATCGCGATCGGCGGCAAGCCGGTCGGCAAGCTGTTCGAGGGCGATCGGCGGTTCGACATCGTGGTGCGGCTGCCGGAAAGCCTGCGTGCCAACCCCGATACGATCAAGTCGCTGCCGATCCCGCTGCCGCCGGGCGAGGACATCGCGGCCGTCACGAAAACCGCCTGGCCGGGGGCATCTGGGACGACGCCGCGCTACGTGCCGCTCTCCTCCGTTGCGGCGATCGAGATCGCGCCGGGCCCCAACCAGATCAGCCGCGAGAACGGCAAGCGCCGCGTCGTGGTGATGGCCAACGTCCGCGGGCGCGATCTGCGCTCCTTCGTCGCCGAGACGCAGGCCGCCGTCGCCGAGAAGGTCAAGCTACCGCCGGGCTACTTCATCGGCTGGGGCGGGCAGTTCGAGCAGCTGGTCTCCGCGACCAAGCGATTGACAATCGTGGTGCCGGTGGCGCTGCTCTTGGTGTTCCTGCTGCTGTTCATGGGTATGGGATCGGCGGCCGATGCGGCGCTGGTGTTCTCCGGCGTGCCGCTGGCGCTGACGGGCGGCGTTGCGGCACTGCTGCTGCGCGACATTCCTTTATCCATCAGCGCCGGCGTCGGCTTCATCGCGCTGTCGGGCGTGGCCGTGCTCAATGGGCTCGTCATCATCGCCTTCATCGAGCGGTTGCGCAGCGAGGGGCGGTCCGTCGTGGATGCCGTGCGCGAGGGCGCGCTGACGCGGCTGCGCCCGGTGCTGATGACCGCCCTCGTCGCCTCCCTCGGCTTCGTGCCGATGGCGCTCGCGACCGGCGCCGGCGCCGAGGTGCAGCGGCCGCTTGCGACCGTGGTGATCGGCGGCATCATCTCCTCGACCGTGCTGACGCTTTTGGTGCTGCCGGCGCTCTACGTGCTGTTCCGCCGTGACGCAGGCACCGAAACGCCTACAATGGCGCCTGATTTGGCAGCGTCCGGGGAGCGCTAGAGGTGGCCGGCCACGACCATCACGGACATCACCACCATGATCATGCCGGCCATTCGCATGATCATGGTCACGACCACGGCCTTGCTCATGGCCACAGCCATGGACACGCGCATGTCCATGGGCCCGCCAGCTTCGGCAAGGCGTTCGCGATCGGCATTTCGCTCAACACCGCGCTGGTCGTGGCCGAAGCCGTGTACGGCTATATCGGCAACTCCACTGCCTTGCTCGCGGATGCCGGCCATAATCTGTCCGACGTGCTCGGTCTGGTCGTGGCCTGGGGCGCCTCGATCGCGGCAAGGCGTGCGCCGAGCGGCCGCTTCACCTATGGCCTGCGCGCCTCCACCATTCTGGCGGCGCTGGCGAATTCGGTGTTCCTGCTGGTCGCAACCGGCGCCATCGGCTGGGAGGCGATTTTGCGCCTCCGCGCGCCGGAGCCGGTCGCCGGCGTGACGGTGATGGTGGTGGCCGGCATCGGCATCCTCATCAACAGCTTCACCGCCATGCTGTTCGCCAGCGGACGCAAGGACGACATCAACATCGAAGGCGCGTACCTGCACATGGCCGCCGATGCCGCGGTCTCGCTTGGCGTCGTGGTCTCGGCGGCGCTGATCATCTGGACCGGCTGGCTCTGGCTCGATCCCTTAACCAGCCTCGTCATCTGCGCCACCATCCTCTGGAGCACGACCAGCCTGTTGCGCGGCTCCATCGACATGTCGATGGCGGCAGCGCCCAAGGGCACCGACCTCGCCGCGATCAGGGCGTTCCTGCTGGCGCGGCCGGGCGTCTCAGGGATCCACGATCTCCACGTCTGGCCGATCTCGACCACCGAGACCGCCCTGACCTGCCATCTCGTGATGCCCACTGGGGCCGGCGACGCATTCCTGATGGAGACCGCGCAGCTGCTCAAGACCTCCTTCCGCATCGGCCACACCACGCTTCAGATCGAGACGCATCCCGACAACGGCTGCGCGCTGGCGCCGGATGATGTGGTGTAGAATTCACACGCCCATCCACACCGTCATTGCGAGGAGCACTTGCGACGAAGCAATCCAGACTGTCTCTGTTGAGGCAGCCGGGATTGCTTCGCGGAGCCTGTCATCGGGCCGCGCTGCGCGCGGACCCGTTGGCTCGCAATGACGATGGGGAAGCAGCGCGCCTACGCCGCCTTCGCCGTCACGATCCAGATCGCGCCCTGCAACGTCACCGACTGCCCCTTCAGAAACGGCGCGAGCATGTCGCGGATCGAAGCCTTGGCGGCCTCGTATGTCTCCGGCGGATGGCCCTGGAGCGCGCGGCTGGCGGGGCCGATCTGGAGCGCGCCGTCGACGGCGGCATCGAGCCCGCCGCCGATCGCGACATCCATCGCAAGATTATGCGGCTGCATCGCCACGTCCACGAAACCCGCGCCCTTCAGGATGCGCATCACCCGCTCTTCTGATGCAAAGGCGAACGGGCCCGGCTCCTCCGGTCCGACCGGCGGCATTTTCGGCACGTGCTTGTAGACCGCCATCAGCGGCACCATCATCCACGGATTTTCCTTCGGCTCGCGCCAGCAGGCGAAGGCAAGCCGCCCGGACGGCTTCAGCGCACGGCGGAGATTGGTGAAGGACGCGATGGGGTCGGCGAAGAACATCACGCCAAAGCGCGAGGCGAGCAGATCAAAGCTCGCCGGCTCGAACGGGTGAACGGTCGCATCCGCCAGCACGAAATCGAGCGGCAGGCCCTTCGGCGCCAACGCGCGCGCCTGCGACAGCATCGGATCGGAGACGTCGAGGCCGAGCGCAAAGCCACCAGGCGCCACCGCCTTCGCGAGCGCGACCGTCGTTGCACCCGAGCCGCAGCCGACGTCGATCACGCGCTCGCCCGGCTTCGGCTTGGCACGGTCGATCAGCACGTCCGCGATCGGCCCGAGCAGCGTCTCCTGCACCGCATGACGATCAGCCCAGCGCTGTCCGCTCGGGCCGTTCCAATAGGCGATCTGGTCGGCGTTCTGCTCGTGTCCGCTAGGCTGCTGCATCGACTTCTCCGCGACGGTGCCGATCGCCCCCGCTCGGCCCAAAGAGGCTTATCCGCATGTCGTTCCCTGTCGCAAGGCCGATTTCGGCACGGCGGCTTGATACGGGTCACCGCCCTGCAGGCTCGTGTGATATTGGTCACATGGGAGGCTTTGCCTTGGTGGCATGCTCCGACTATTCTGATCACATTGCGATTTGGGGCTGCAATGGGCGCGATTCGGATTTTTCTTTTTTTGTTCGTCGTATTCTGTCTTGGCTGCGGATCGGCACACGCGGAAAAGCGCGTGGCCCTCGTGATCGGCAATTCCGCCTACAAGAGCGCCCCCAGGCTCGCCAACCCCGTGAACGACGCGTCTCTGGTTGGCGGCATGTTGAAGAAAGCCGGGTTCGACCTGGTCGAGATCAAGCTCGATCTCAATGCCGCGGAGATGCGCCGCACACTGCGCGACTTTGGCGGCAAGGCGCGTGAGGCCGACGTGGCCGTCGTCTATTACGCCGGTCATGGCATCGAACTGGACGGCACCAACTACCTGATCCCGACGGATGCGACGCTCGAGACGGACAGCGATGTGCTCGACGAGACGCTGCCGCTGGACCGCGCCTTGTTCGCGGTCGAGCCGGCCAAGCAGCTCCGGCTCGTCATCCTCGATGCCTGCCGCGACAATCCCTTCTCTAAAACCATGAAGCGGACGATGGCAGCGCGCGCGATCGGGCGGGGCCTTGCCAAGGTCGAGCCGACCAGCCCGAACACCATGATCGCCTTCGCGGCCAAGGCCGGCTCGACCGCCTCGGACGGCGACTCCAGGAACAGCCCGTTTGCGGCGGCCCTGGTCGAGCGGCTGCCGACGCCGGGGCTCGATCTGCGCAAGGCGTTCGGCTTCGTCCGCGACGATGTCCTCAAGAACACCGGCTACAAGCAGGAGCCGTACGTCTATGGCTCGCTGGGCGGCGATGACGTCGCACTGATCCCGGCAAAACCCGTCGCAACGGGACCGCAAGCGAGCCCTCAGGACTCCGTGCGCCGGGACTATGAGCTGGCGCTGCAGGCGGGAAACCGGGACGCGTGGGAGGCCTTCCTGCAAGCCTATCCCGACGGCTTCTATGCCGGCCTCGCCCGCGCGCAGTTGAAAAACGTCGCGGCCGAAGAGGCACGCGCCGCCGCCGCCGACAAGGCGCGCCAGGCTGAAGACGCCAAGGCCCGGCTCGCCGCCGAGCGCGCCACCAAGGCCGAGCAGGAGAAGGCGGCGGCCGCCGCCAAGGCGGCCGAGGAGAAGCGTCTTGCGGCCGAGAAGGCCAAGCAGGTCGAGGAAGCCAGGGCGGCCGCAGCCGAGCAACGCAGGAAGGAGGCCGAGGCCGCAGCGGCGAAGGCGCTCGCGGACAAGCAGGCAGCCGAGAAGGCGCTGGCCGAGAAGCTCGCGAGCGACAAGGCCGCCGCCGAGCAAAAGCCGAAGGTCGCCAATGAACAGAAGGTCGCCGCCGTCGCCCCGACTTCGTCGCAGCCGAGCCTGTCGCCGCAGGAAATGACGAAGCTGGTGCAGTCAGAACTCCGCCGCGTCGGCTGTCTGACGGCTTCGGCGGACGGCGACTGGAACGCTTCGTCACAGCGCTCGCTGGCGCTGTTCAACAAGTACGCCGGCACGAAGCTCGACGCCAAGCTGGCGAGCTTCGATGCGCTGGACGCGATCAAGGCCAAGCCAGGCCGCGTCTGCCCGCTGGTCTGCGATCACGGCTTCAGGGCCGATGGGGATGCTTGCGTGAAGATCGCCTGCCGCGCGGGCTATCGCGTCAATGACGACAACGAATGCGAGAAGATCCAGGACAAGAAGCCGGTCGCGACGCGCGATAATTCGAAAGGGCGGGATACCGAGCGGAAACAAACGGAGGCTGCGCCACCGTCTCCGCAAGCCAAATCGTCAGGACAGATAATTTGCAATGCAGCCGGTTGCCGTCCAATTCGATCGGGCTGCAGGCTCGAGGCAAATAGAGCCGGGGTACGTGGCTACGGCAGTGGACCTGGCGACGTCGAAGTTTGCAACTGACAGCGGTGTAATCGTCCAGCAGTACTGCTTAACTTGAAGCTAGCCCCAACGAGAACGACGCTGCCTCGCTCGACCTGCGAGCGCAGACTGGTGGGCGGTAACGGATTCGAACCGCGGACCCTCTTTGCGCATTGCGGCCGCATTGGTTTCACCGAACGGCCACATCGGAATCAGATGCCAACCAGATTTCCTCGATAGATTCGCCGTTCCTCAAACTGGAAAGGCAGACCATGCGCAGCTTCACGGCATCCGTCATCGTTGCAGCTCTCTCCCTGGGAACACCTACCCTGGTGCAGGCACAGGGCGCATCGTCGCAACCCGGCGCGGAACAGCCGTCCACTCAGTCGAGCACGGTGATCCGGAGCATACAGGTCGTGGACGTCAAGGAATTGCAGCCGGCGGTGCGCGCGAAAGTCGATGAACTCGTGGCGCACACAAGCGATAAAGACATCCAGTCGCTTCGGCAGTCCATCGACGCCACACCGGAGGCAGCCTCCGTGCTCAAGGCCAAGGGCTTGAGTTCGTCACAAGTCGTCGCGATCAACATCGCCGACGGTGTCCTGACCATGTTCACCAAGACAGCCTGACTCGGACGGGAATTTCGAGGCGCCGCACGGCGGCCGCGGGCATGATCGCCGCCTCCTCGGCCTCCCCGGCCGGACGACGAGATCCGCGCGACGAAAGAGGATTGCCCTGCAGCGGGCCAGCTGCAGGGCTGCTCGTGTCCAGCATGAAAACCCTGACCAGGCCGCAAATTGGAGCCAGTTTGCGGCGCGCTCGGCTCTTGCTTCGGCACCCGCCGGGGCGCTAAAGAGGCGCACTTGGAGGCGCACACTTGAAGGCGCACTTGGGCGGTTAGCTCAGCTGGTTAGAGCATCTCGTTTACACCGAGAGGGTCCGCGGTTCGAATCCGTGACCGCCCACCAGCCTTCGCCTGCTTCGCAGGCTACGGCTTGGCAAACCAGCCGAGGCACTCATTAGTGCGAAGCTGGCGAAGGCTTGCCGCAAGCCAACCTCAATCCTTCGGCCTCCCTGGCAGCCCCGGCACCGCATCGATCCAGACCACCGCCGACTGGCACCAGATCTGCCGGACCGGCCTAAGAGCGTTGCGCTGGCGGATGCTGCCCCAGCGGATGCCCCAATCGTCGGCGTCATCGCCCTCGCCGCTCGTGAACAGCGGGGAACCGCAATCGGCGCAGAAATGCTGAAAGCGCATGCGGCCGTTGTCGCCCCGCTTGCCGTAGATCTTTGGCGTGCCGCCGGTCAGGCGGACGTCCGCTCCGGAGCAGACGGCCGTCACCCGGAACGGCGAGCCGGTCAGCGTCTGGCAATCGGTGCAGTGGCAGACCGAGACCTCCTCGGGATCGATGTCGGCCTCGAAGGTGATATTGCCGCAATGGCATTGCCCGTCGATCTGCATCGCCCTCTCCCCTCGGCCCCAAAACAAAAACGGCGCCCGAAGGCGCCGTCTTATCATCTTTCACTGAGCTAGTGAGCGGTCAGGCCGCCGGCGGCCTCGTCGCCATCAGGCTTCACCGTCACCTTGGTGTCCTCTTCCCAGACGATCGGCACCGGCTTCTTCACCAGCGCCTTGGCGACGACGTCGTCGAGGCGCGAGACCGGGATGATCTCCATGCCGCCCTTGATCGCATCGGAAATCTCCGTGAGATCCTTGGCGTTGTCCTCGGGGATCAGCACCGTCTTGATGCCGCCGCGGGCAGCTGCGAGCAGCTTCTCCTTCAAGCCGCCGATCGGCAGCACGCGGCCGCGCAGCGTGATCTCGCCGGTCATCGCGACATCGTGGCGGACCGGAATGCCGGTCATGACGAGATGATCGCGGTGGCCATGGCGACGCCCGCGGACGGACCGTCCTTCGGCGTCGCGCCCTCCGGCACGTGCACGTGGATGTCGCGCTTGTCGAACAGCGGCGGCTCGACGCCGTAGTTGATCGCACGCGAGCGGACGTAGGACGCCGCCGCCGAGATCGACTCCTTCATGACGTCGCGCAGATTGCCCGTGACCGTCATCTTGCCCTTGCCGGGCATCATGACGCCTTCGATGGTCAGCAACTCGCCGCCGACATCGGTCCAGGCAAGGCCGGTGACGATGCCGACCTGCGGCTCACTCTCGATCTCGCCGAAGCGGTATTTCGGCACGCCGAGCAGCTCTTCCAGAGTCTTCTCGGTGACCTTGACCGACTTCTTCTTGGAGATCATCAGCTCCTTCACCGCCTTGCGGGCGAGTGTGGAGAGCTCACGCTCCAGATTGCGCACGCCCGCCTCGCGGGTGTAGCGGCGGATCAAAAGCAGCAGCGCGTCGTCGTCGATCGAGAACTCCTTGGAGTCCAGGCCGTGCTTGGACACCGCGTTCGGGATCAGATGCTTGCGCGCGATCTCGACCTTCTCGTTCTCGGTGTAGCCCGCGATCCGGATGATCTCCATGCGGTCCATCAACGGGCCCGGAATATTGAGCGTATTCGCGGTCGTGATGAACATCACGTTGGACAGATCGTAGTCGACCTCGAGGTAGTGGTCGTTGAAGGTCGCATTCTGCTCGGGGTCGAGGACCTCGAGCAGCGCCGAGGACGGATCGCCGCGGAAATCGGCGCCCATCTTGTCGATCTCGTCCAAGAGGAACAGCGGATTGGACGACTTCGCCTTGCGCATCGACTGGATGATCTTGCCGGGCATCGAGCCGATATAGGTGCGGCGGTGACCGCGGATCTCGGCCTCGTCACGCACGCCGCCGAGCGAGACGCGCACGAATTCGCGCCCGGTCGCCTTCGCGATCGACTTGCCGAGCGAGGTCTTGCCGACGCCGGGAGGCCCGACGAGGCACAGGATCGGACCCGTCAGCTTGTTGGCGCGCGACTGCACCGCGAGATACTCGACGATACGTTCCTTGACCTTCTCGAGCCCGTAATGGTCGGAGTCCAGGATGGCTTGCGCCGCTTCCAGGTCCTTCTTGACCTTGGATTTCTTGTTCCACGGGATCGACAGCAGCCAATCCAGATAGTTGCGCACGACGGTCGCTTCCGCGGACATCGGCGACATCTGGCGCAGCTTCTTCAATTCGTGCTGCGCCTTCTCGCGCGCTTCCTTGGAGAGCTTGGTCTTGGAGATCTTCTCTTCGAGATCGGCGAGCTCGTCGCGACCATCGTCGTCGCCGAGTTCCTTCTGGATCGCCTTCATCTGCTCGTTGAGATAATACTCGCGCTGGGTCTTCTCCATCTGGCGCTTGACGCGCGAGCGGATGCGCTTCTCGACCTGGAGCACCGAGATCTCGCTCTCCATCAGGCCCAGCACCTTCTCGAGGCGCGTGGTGACGGACAGCGTCTCCAGGATGCCCTGGCGGTCCGCGATCTTGACCGCGAGATGCGAGGCGACCGTGTCGGCGAGCTTGGCGAAATCAGCTATCGCCTGCACGACGCCGACGACCTCGGCCGAGATCTTCTTGTTGAGCTTCACATAGCTCTCGAAGTCGGACACGACCGAGCGTGCCAACGCCTCGGCCTCGACCGACTTCGCGTCGGTGTCGGCGAGCGCGACGGCGGTCGCTTCGTAATAGTCGGCGCGATCGGTATATTTCTGCACGCGCGCACGCTCGAGCCCTTCGACCAGCACCTTCACGGTGCCGTCGGGAAGCTTCAAGAGCTGGAGCACACTGGCAAGCGTACCGGTCTCGTAAATCGCATCGGGCGCCGGATCATCGTCGGACGCGTTCTTCTGCGTCGCCAGCATGATCAGCGCATCGTTCTTCATCACCTCTTCGAGCGCGCGGATCGACTTCTCGCGGCCGACGAAGAGCGGCACGATCATGTGCGGGAAGACGACGATATCGCGCAGCGGCAGCACGGGATAAGCGTGCGTTGCGCCATGAACGATGGTTGGCCGGGGTTTGGGATTAGTCATGGCCTTTTCCTTTTGCTTTGCCCCCTCGCACGCAGCCCGCTGATCATGCGCAACCGCCACGAGGTGCCGAGGTGATCCGCAGAACCGGTCGGTCCTTTTGCGAGTTGGACCGGCTTGCCGGATCGGAACTGAGGCGAATCTTGAAGAGAATTTTCGCTCGCCCGCCGACATTAGGTGGCTATCGACCCGGGGGGTGTCAAGTCATCGAAAAACGCGCGCCATCAGGCGCTTACGCACGCAGGTAAGCGACGCAACACCGGCTGCGGAGATACATTTCCGCAGCCCTCCTTGATCAGACAATTGGAGCGTTCCAGCGCCGAAAAAATCAGGCGCTGGCATTCTCGACGGCGCGATCGGACCGATCGGCGTAGATGTAGAGCGGACGCGCCGTGCCTTCCACGACTTCTCGCGAAATCACGACCTCTTCCACACCTTCCAGGCCCGGCAAGTCGAACATGGTCTCGAGCAGGATCGCCTCGAGGATCGAGCGCAGGCCGCGCGCGCCGGTCTTGCGCTCGATCGCCTTGCGGGCGACCGCGCCAAGCGCCTCGTCGGCGAAGGTCAGCTCGATGTTCTCCATCTCGAACAGCCGCTGGTACTGTTTCACCAGCGCGTTCTTCGGCTCGGTGAGGATCTTCTTCAGCGACGTCTCGTCCAGATCCTCGAGCGTCGCCACGACCGGCAGACGACCGACGAACTCAGGAATGAGGCCGTATTTCAGAAGGTCCTCAGGCTCGACGTGACGGAAGATCTCGCCGGTACGGCGGTCCTCCGGCGCGAGCACCTGGGCACCGAAGCCGATCGAGGTCGACCGTCCGCGCGCCGAGATGATCTTCTCGAGGCCGGCGAAGGCGCCGCCGCAGATGAACAGGATGTTGGTGGTATCCACCTGCAGGAACTCCTGCTGCGGATGCTTGCGGCCGCCCTGCGGCGGGACCGAAGCCACCGTGCCTTCCATGATTTTGAGCAGAGCCTGCTGCACGCCCTCACCCGACACGTCGCGCGTGATCGAGGGATTGTCGGACTTGCGGCTGATCTTGTCGATTTCGTCGATGTAGACGATGCCGCGCTGGGCGCGCTCGACATTGTAGTCGGCGGCCTGGAGCAGCTTCAGGATGATGTTCTCGACGTCCTCGCCGACATAGCCGGCTTCGGTCAGCGTCGTCGCGTCGGCCATCGTGAACGGCACGTCCAGGATGCGGGCGAGCGTCTGCGCGAGCAGCGTCTTGCCCGAACCGGTCGGACCGATCAGCAGGATGTTCGACTTCGCGAGCTCGACGTCGTTGTGCTTGGTCTGGTGGTTGAGGCGCTTGTAGTGGTTGTGCACCGCGACCGACAGGACTTTCTTCGCATGGCTCTGGCCGATCACGTAGTCGTCCAGGACCTTGCAGATTTCCTTCGGCGTCGGAATGCCGTCGCGCGACTTGACCAGCGAGGATTTGTTCTCCTCGCGGATGATGTCCATGCAGAGCTCGACGCACTCGTCGCAGATGAAGACCGTGGGACCCGCGATCAGTTTGCGGACTTCGTGCTGGCTCTTGCCGCAGAACGAGCAATATAGCGTGTTTTTGGAGTCGCTCGTGCCGACCTTACTCATTCATGTCTCCGTCCGCGGTTCGATCCCGTTCCGCTCGATCGCTCCATTCCGACACGATGGCCGGTATGAAGCTTAAGTAGAGCAAATTCCGTACCAAAAAAGACCCTACGCGTTACATCCCGTGCGAATCACGGTCGCTCGATTCTCCGCGATCATAGCCGATCAATCGTAGCCAACCATGCTGTCACCCGACTATCAAGAATTCGCTAATCGGGGCTCGCCGGCTACCCGTGACAATACCGTGATTTCCGGTCTTGGCACGAGCGAAGTGATCGAAATCACCCCGGCGTTGCTGGATTGCCACGAAAAACAAGCACGAAAGCGGAACTTTCCGCCTGTCGCGGGGCGCAAAACCGCGTTTTGCGGCGCGCGCACGCGTCCTTAACGTGAACACTGCCCTGACGCTCCGCGGCGATCCCGAGGGATCGCCGTAACGCCCCGGTAGTGCTACGGGACTTTCGCCGGCGTCGGCTCCTCGGCGCGCTTGTCAATGACCTTGTCGACCAGACCGAACTCCTTGGCGTCGTTCGCAGTCAGGAACTTGTCGCGTTCCAGCGCGTCCTCGATCGACTTGTAGGTCTGGCCGGTGTGCTTCACGTAGATCTCGTTGAGCCGCTTCTTCAGGTTCAGGATTTCCTGAGCGTGCAGCATGATGTCGGTTGCCTGGCCCTGGAAGCCGCCGGAGGGCTGGTGGACCATGATGCGCGCGTTCGGCAGCGAGAAGCGCATGTCCTTCTCGCCGGCGGCAAGCAGCAGCGAGCCCATCGAGGCCGCCTGCCCCGTGCACAGCGTCGAGACCGGCGGGCGGATGAACTGCATGGTGTCGTAGATGGCAAGGCCCGACGTCACCACGCCGCCCGGCGAGTTGATGTACATCGAGATTTCCTTCTTCGGATTTTCCGCTTCGAGGAACAACAGCTGCGCGACGATCAGCGTCGACATGCCATCCTCGACCGGGCCGGTCACGAAGATGATGCGCTCCTTCAACAGGCGCGAGAAAATGTCGTAGGCGCGCTCGCCACGGTTGGTCTGCTCGACCACCATGGGCACGAGGTTCATGTAGGTTTCAACCGGATCGCGCATGAGTCACCTAGGTTTTCGGAGACGGACATCGCCAGGCTTGGCTGCCAGTTTGGCTGGATTGGCCGGAAGGCGGATGGACGTCCTGTGATGCAGGAACTTGGTAGAGGCAGAACATTGGGTACAGGGTGTACCGACAGATATAGCCCAATTCGCGCCTGACAAGTGCGGAGCGCATTAAGGCTTAATCCGCCGGGCAGTTGAAGCTGATTCGCACTAAGAGGCCCAGCCGGCCATCTGGCTAGCTGGGCCCCTTCGCTGATCATCCTTAATGGAAGGCTTTCTCAACGTCTTCAGGCAGCGCTCTTTTCCGCCTCGTCGTCCTTGTAGAGCTCCTCGCGCGAGACCTTCTTCTCGGTCACCTTGGCGAGCTCGAGGATGAAGTCGACGACCTTGTCCTCATAGATCGGTGCACGAAGCTGGGCCAGCGCCTGGGCGTTGTTGCGGTAATAGTCCCAGACTTCCTTCTCGCGGCCGGGCATCTGGCGCGCGCGCTCGATCACGGCGCGGCCGACCTCGTCATCGGTCACTGTGATCTTGTTCTTCTCGCCGATCTCGGAGAGCACGAGGCCGAGGCGCACGCGGCGGTCGGCGATCTTGCGGTACTCTTCCTTGGCGGCGTCTTCAGTGGTGTTCTCGTCGGCAAAGGTCTTGCCGGCCGAGGTCATCTCGGCCTTGACCGAGTTCCACATCAGATTGAACTCCTCGTCGACCAGCGAGGGCGGCGCATCGAAGCGATGCGCTTCGTCGAGGCGGTCGAGCAGCGCGCGCTTGACGCGCTGACGCGTCGCGGTCGCGAATTCGGCGGCCAGCCGCTCGCGCGCGGCTTCCTTGAGCTTGTCGAGCGATTCGAGGCCGAGCGTCTTGGCGAACTCGTCGTCGATCGCGAGATCCTGCGGCGCCTCGATCAAGGTCGCGGTGGTCTCGAACTCGGCCGGCTGGCCGGCGAGCTTGTCGTTCATGTAGTTCTTCGGGAACGACACTTTCAGCGTGCGCGTCTCGTTGGCGCCGATGCCGGTCAGCTGCTCCTCGAAGCCGGGGATGAAGGTGTTGGAGCCGATCAGGACCTGGATGCCCTCGCCGGTGCCGCCCTCGAAGGCCTCACCGTTGATGGTGCCCTTGAAGTTGATGGTGACACGATCCCCCGAGGCGGCCTTGGCGCTCTCACCTTTGGCGGCAAAGGTGCGGTTGGAATCAGCGATGCGCTTGATCGCCTCGTCGACGTCGGATTCGGTGACGTCGGCGACGGGCTTCTCGACCTCGAAGGTCTTGAAGTCGGCGAGCGCAATGGCCGGCACCACCTCGATCGCGACCGTGTAGGTCAGATCGGTCTTGCCGCTCAGCAGCTCCTCGACCTCGGCCTGCTCGGTCGGCATGGTGATCTTCGGCTCGGTCGCGAGGCGGAAGCCGCGCTCGGAGAACAGCTGCGTGTTGGTGTCGCGGATGGTCTGGTCGATGGTCTCGGCCATCACCGAGCGGCCATAGACCTTCTTCAGGTGACCGACCGGCACCTTGCCGGGACGGAAGCCGTTGAGACGGACCTTGTCCTTGAGATCGACGAGCTTGGCATCGGCCTTGGCGTCGAGATCTGACGCAGGGACGCTGATCTTGAACTCGTGCTTCAAACCTTCCGAGAGGGTCTCTGTGACCTGCATGGCGTCCAATCTTCTTCTCGTTCGGTCCCGGCGCGCATGCGTCGGGACGCTGTCATTAATCGATCCGACGCGAGGCAAACGCCTCAACGCCGGTGGTTCATTGGACCGGCTCCAAGCGGACAAAATCCGCGCGGAAGCAGGTCTCGTAATCCGTGCAAACGCTGAAAGCGCTTGGTGCGGGCGGAGGGACTCGAACCCCCACAACTTTCGTCACTGGAACCTAAATCCAGCGCGTCTACCAGTTCCGCCACGCCCGCGTGAATTTGCATCAAGACCGGCCGCGATGCCGCGGGCGGCCGGGCTTATAGCATGTGCCTGACTGTTCGCAGCAAAAAAATGGCCGGTTGGAGGCAAGCTTCAAGTAGGCACGACGGCTGGACTTATCCAGCGCGGCGTGGTCCGGATCGGCCATGACAACGCGGATTTTTGACCCGAGCCGACGCGAGGTTTCGGCCGGACTTTTGACGGGACTTGGCGCCTCGGCGGCCGGGCTGATCGGCGGTGGCGCAGGCCCGCTCGTGACCGCCCAGCTCGCTCTCCAAGCACGGCCGGCCACGCTGGCCTTGAAGCAGGGTCAGCCAACGACACCAATCTGGGAGCTGGCCGCCGTAAGCCACCTGGGAAACGTCCGTCTCAAGCGCGGCAACCGCTGCGAGGTGGTGTTCCGGAACGAGCTGCCTGTGCCGCTTGCACCAGTCTGGTACGGCCTGACCGGCCCGGCCACTTCCGATCCGCTCCGGGGGCGCGCGCCGACCGCCCCGGACACGACTGAAACATCAATTATTTCAATATCTAATGCAGGAACCCTGCTGGCCGACTTCCGCCTCTTCGAGGACGACCTGAAGCAACCGGCGCGCCCGCTTCCGATCATCGCCGAGGAGGCAAACCGGGTCACTGTTGATCGTGACGAGGTTTTGCTGATCGAGGAATGGCGCGTGCGGCCGGATGGGACCGCGCTTCCCCCGGGGCGCGATCCCAAGGACACGACGCCGCTCTATACGATCAACGGACAGACTTCATTCGAACTCTCAGCCTTGGGCAATCAGCGGCTGCGGCTGCGCTTTATCAACGGCTCGCAACGTACTGTCCTGGCGATCAAATTGGAAAGCCACGACGTCCGCGTGATGGCCCTGGACGGACAGCCAGCCGAGCCCTTCCCGGCGCGCAACGGTGCCCTGGTGCTGGCTCCCGGCGCACGCGCCGACGCCTTTGTGGATACGATCAAATCGGCCCCATTCCTGCTCCATGACGGCAAGGAGGCGCGCCAGATCGGAAGCCTCACGATCACCGGCTGGTTAGAGCGGCGCGCGCCGCTGTTCGAGCCGCAGCCCCTCCCGTCGAACGACCTGCCCGATCAACTCGATCTGAGAGGCGCCCTGCGGTTCGATGTCGCGCTCGGCGCAGCCGACGCCGGCTGGATCCGGCCCGTCAATTTCTCCACCGCCTCCGCCCCGACCTTCCGCACTAAGGCCGGCCGCACCGTTATGCTGGCGCTGAAGAACCCAGCCCCCGTCACGACCGTGTTCCACCTGCACGGCCACCATTTCCGCCTGCTCGACAAGCTCGACGACGGCTGGAAGCCCTACTGGCTCGACACGCTCGCGATCGAGCCCGGCCAGACCCAGCGCATCGCATTCGCGGCGACCTCACCCGGACGATGGCTGATCGAATCCGTCCTGACCGACTGGGCCGCCCCGCGGCTCGTGCGCTGGTACGCGGTGGAGTGAGCGCCTATCGGCGCGTCCAGAGATAGCGAGCGTCAGGCTCATTCTCCTCATTCCGTACCCCGTCGGTCTGCTCGACCAGCGCAAATCCGCGCGCCTCATAGAAGCGCCGCGCCGGCGCGTTGCGCTGGAAGGTCCAGAGCTCGAGCCGGTCGCAGGCTTCTTTGGCAACGTCGAGGAGTTCGGTACCGATTCCGCGCCCCTGAGCCGTGGGAAGCACATAGAGCTGCTCGATCCAGCCCTCACGGAATGCAATGATCCCGCCGAGCACCTCGTCGTGGAAGCGTCCCCACACGCGGCACGTCGGAAAGACACGCTCGCGGTAGAACCAGCGGTCCTCGTCCGGCGTGTGCAATCCGACGAGCCACGGCATCGCCTGGTCGAACGCAATCCGATGGACCTCGCCGGCCGCACCCATGTCCGCGAGCGCGAGCTGCCTCAGCACTAGTACTCCACCCCGAGCGCGTCATAGATGCGCCGGTGCACGGCCGGCAGCGTCTCGGTCAGATCCTCCGCGATCAGCCCCGGGCCCGCTTCGCTTCCCGCCTCGCCATGCATCCAGACGCCGATGCTGGCGGCCTCAAAGGCCGGCACGCCTTGCGCCAGGAGGCCTGCGATGATGCCGGAGAGCACGTCGCCGGCGCCGGTGGTGGCGAGCCAGGGCGGGGGCATTGGCGGCGATGGTGGCGCGGCCGTCCGGGGCGGCGACAGTGGTGTCCGGTCCCTTCAGCAGCACGACGGCGCCGCAGCGCTCGGCGGCGGCGCGTACGCGCTCGAGCTTGGACCGGCCGGGATGCTTGTTGCTGAGATCCGAGAACAGTCGCGGGAACTCGCCCTCGTGCGGGGTCAACACGACCGCATTGTCCTGCGAGGACTTGATCGATTCGAACAGCCGCTCGGGCTTTGCGGCAAAGCTCGTCAGCGCGTCCGCGTCCAGCACCAGATTCCGCTGCGCCGTCAGCGCGGTGTGAACGAGATCGCAGGTGCGCTCGTCGACGCCCGCGCCGGGGCCGATCATGCAGGTGTTATAGCGCTTGTCGCCGAGGAGCTCGCCGAACTCGATCGCGGTGTCGACCGGGCGAACCATCACCGCGGTCAGCGCGCCCGCATTGATCGCGAGCGCATCGCGCGGGGTCGCCAGCGTCAC
>NZ_PSRT01000147.1 GCF_004212635.1 Bradyrhizobium genosp. SA-3
GACTGTGGCAGCAGATCGTAGCACGCATGAGTGGCTTGTCCGAGCTACGACAACGTCATGCCTTACCTACAGGACAATCCCGCGTCGATCGTGGTCCAGAAGCCGCAATGTTCCGGCGCGAGCTGTGGCGCGCCGGCGTGGGCTTCAAACAGGAAGATCGCGACGGTGAAGACGATCAGGGCGGAGGAGAACAGGACGATGCGGCTGCGCATATGAAATGCGTTTAATCGATATCGTGGTCGAATGATGGCATGGCCAGAGGCTGAAACCGGCGCCACGCGCGATCCGTAGATTCCCGGTCGGCCATCATGGTCCGTGCAGGGCGGTGGTCGATGCGGGGCTGTCCGCCTGACGTTGTTCCTCGGCCAGCCCCGCTTCCGCCTTCGCTCTACCGAGCTACGGCGGGACAAGTCCGGGCTACGAACTACGGCACCATCTCACCGCGCCAGCCATTCCGCGACGTCCTTCTGCGACTCCGCACGCGCCTGCGCATCGGTTCCGAGATGGCCATGCTCGGGCGCGGCCACGTCGGTGCCGGCAGCTGCGTGCAGCGGCGTGTTGGCGCGGTCGAAATCATGATAGGCGCCGGGATAGACCACGATGCGCGCGAGCGCGCTGCGGCCGCGCGCGCCGTCCACCATCTGGCGGCAGGCCGACGGCGACGACACATCGTCATCGGCGCCGATCAGCACCAGGGTCGGCACCCGCGTGCTCCAGCCGAGGCCGGCGGAGATCCGGCAATCGGGATAGAAGGCGACCGCGGCGCGAAAATCCGGGCCCAAATCGCGCGCCGCGCTCTGCGGCCGCACGGCCCAGAGCAGCGCGCTGGCGCCGTTGGCCCAGCCGATCAGGCTGATGCGGTCGCGCGCCACCCAGCTCTGCTTCATCAGCCAGGCGCGTGACGCTGCGATGTCGGTGACGCGTTCACGCCGCGCCTTGACGTGCATCTCCTTGACGCGACATTGCGGCCCGAGCTCGCGCGAGCCGTAGCTGTCAGGCAGCAGCACGGCGTTGCCGGCCCTCAGCAGCCGCTCGGCCCAGTCGCGATAGCGCGGCAGGACGGAATCGGAATGGCCGCTGAGCCCGCTGCAGCCGTGCAGCGCGATCACGGCCGGAAACGGCCCCTCGCCCTCGGGCTTGTAGAGCTGGGCATGCAGGACGCCCGACGACAGCGGGATGTCGACCTGCTGCGGCACAGGCGCGGCGTGCGCGGCCGACATCAGGAGCGTCAGGAACAGGGCGGTCAGTCGAAGGCGCATCGGACTCTGCGTCAAGACCCTTCGTCCAAGCACTACCACGCGGAAACGGCGCCAAAACATCACAAACCAGTGGGTTTACCGGGCGGACAAGCCACCCTATCTATGCTACATCCAGCCCGAAACATCGTGCCCTCCAAGGATTTTCCACGGAGAGGCCTTCCACGGAGACTTTCGACCGTGCTGAACAAGTTCGGCCCCTCGGGCCATGGCGAAGCGCAGGTGCAATATCTCGACGGCGATTTCCGCGTGATCTCGCCGGGGACCTACGTGCGCTGCGCGATCACCGACACGCGCATCCCGCTCGACGAATTGAAATACTGGAGCGTGGATCTGCAGGAAGCCTACGCCACGCCTGCCGCCGTGCTCCAGCGGCATTTCCCCGGCGCGCCGAAGCCGCAGGTATAAGGCCGCGCCCGCGCGGCTATTGTTGCTCGGTGCCATCCGCGCCCACGCAGGTCTTGATGAAAGTCTTGCGGGCCTCGCCGACGATCTTCTGATCGATCGCCTGCTTGAGGCAGTCGAGCCGCGCCTGCGCCATGCAGAGCTGCAGCTGGTCGCGCTTATCCTGTCCCTTCAGGTTTTGCGTCGTGGCGAGGCACGTGACGCGCTTGGTTGCGGGAACCGGCACCGCACTCGTCGGATTTGCCGGAGCGGCCGCAGGCGGCGGCAAGGAGGTCTGAGCAAGGGCGGGCAAAACCGGCAGACATGTGAGGCTGACGGCAATGATCGCGGACCGCAGTTTCATCGAATTCTCCTCATCGGAGATGTATCGATAGAAGCACGGCCATGAATGCCGGCTGAATGTCAGCTGATGTTTAAAATTGTCTCGTTTCCATTGGGGCCGGTTTAAGTCGGTCTGCAGCACATTGCCACGGGAAAAAGTGGCAAGCGGGCAGGACACACATGGACCGCCGGAGACTTTGCAGCCGTTCGTTCGATGCACCATTGAGCCCAGAGCGAGATGCTCGTCGGCGCGAGCGGGCGGTTAGCCTGCTTCAGAGATTCGCCCGAGATCAGTCGGGCAGCTATGTGATCATTTCGGCGCTGCTGATGCCGGTCCTGGTCGGCACAGCAGGGCTCGGCACGGAAGTGGGCTGGTGGTATTACAAACACAAGAATATGCAGAGCGCGGCTGACTCTGGCGCGGTCAGCGCTGCGACAGCGGCGAGTACAGGGACCGACCCCTCGTCCGAAGCCAAAGCGGTTACGGCAAACTACGGTTACGCGAACGGGGCGAACAACGTCACCGTCACGGTGAACCAGCCGCCGAAGACAGGCAGTCATGCATCGAATTCGCAGGCAATCGAAGTCATCGTGAGTCAACCGCAACAGCGGCTGCTATCAGCCCTGTTCGGCTCGGATCCTGTCCTCATAACCGCACGCTCTGTCGCCCTGCCCAATTCCGGGACAGGCTGCGTACTTGCGCTCAACTCGAGCGCAAGTCCCGCTGTCAACGTCAGCGGCGGCAACCAGCTCAACCTGATCAAGTGCAACCTTTACAGCAACTCGAGTGCAAGCCCCTCGCTCAACGTTGCCGGCAGCGCCTCGGTCGCTGCAAATCAGGTCGGAGTGGTTGGCGACGTCTCCGGCGCGAGCAGCATCACGGCGACCAACGGTGTCAAGACGCACATATCGCCCGTCGCCGACCCCTACGCCAACGTCTCTCTCCCCGCGAGGCCGAGTTGCACCAACGGCAAGATAGTGGTCAACGCCAATGGAAAAACAACCTCGCTCGACCCCGGCTGCTACACGGGCAGCATTACGGTCAATGCCGGCGCAGTCCTGAACCTCAATCCAGGCATCTATTATCTGGACGGGGCAAGCTTGAGCGTCGCTGGAAACGCCACCATCACGGGCAGCGGCGTAACCCTGGTGTTTACCGGCTCGGGAAGCAACTGGGGCACCGCTTCCATCGGCAGCAACGCGACCGTCGACCTGACGGCGCCGACCAGCGGCGCCACGAAAGGCATCGTCATGTACGGCGATCGCAATATGCCGGCCGGGACTGCTTTCAATCTCACCGGCGGCAGCACACAAAACTTCGGCGGTGCCATCTACCTGCCAAAGGCCAATCTCAGCTTCAGTGGCGGCAACGGCACGAGCACATCCTGCACCAAAATCATCGCGGATACGCTGACGTTCAGCGGCACGTCGAACCTCCAGGTCAATTGTACCGCGCTCGGCACCGCGACGATAGGTTCGCAAACCGCGCAGCTCATCGAATGAGGTTTGGTCCGATGCAAATCCAGAACTTCTCATCCAAGCACTGCCGTCGATTGCTTCATTCTCTAACGGGGCACGTGCGCGCTGCTATCGGCGACAAACGGGGCGTCGCGGCCGCCGAATTCGGCATCTTGATCCCGGTGCTGTCTCTGATGGTCGTGTCGGTGACAGACATCGGGCTTGCACTCTATCGCAAGATGCAGGTCGAAAATGCCGCACAAGCGGGAGCGCAATACGCAATTGCCCGCGGCTTTGAGGCGAGCGGCATTTCGAACGCCGTAACGAGTGCCACCAACGCCACGGACATCACTGCTTCGCCTCCGCCGGTCCAATTTTGCGGATGCCCAACGAGCGCGGGAGTTAGCGCTGTCACTTGCGGGACGACCTGCACCGGCGGCGCGCAGGCTGGAACATATACGACGGTCTCGGCGCGAGCGACCTACTATACGCTCATCGATTACCAGATCGTGGCGGCCACATATACTTATAGCGCGCAATCCACGGCGAGGCTGCAGTGAAACTCACGGCATTGTGGCACGACAATCGGGGCGCGTCGGCGCTGGAATTTGCGCTGACCGCTCCCGCGTTCTTCCTGTTCATATTTGGGATCATCGAATGCGGGCTGCTGTTCTGGACTCAGCTAGGGATCCAGCATGGGAGCGAAATGGCGGCGCGTTGTGCAACCGTCAACAGCACGCTCTGCCCAAGCAGCAGCGCCATAACGAGCTACGCTGCCCAGCAGGCGTTCGGCCTCACGCTCCCTGCGGACACATTCACCTTTTCCACGTCAGCATGCGGCAACGAGGTAAGCGCGAGTTATGCATTTACGTTCCCGGAGATTCTCAATCTCTCCCCGGTGACGCTGACCGCCCGGGCATGCTTTCCGAGTTGAAGCCGTGAACAGGCCGCCTTGTACGCGGCTCGCCGCGTGTGCACGCTGCTCCTGCAGCCGAAATGATTTCCGTCGTTCCGATCCGACGTTGCATCGAACAGTGCTTGCACCCCGTAGTTTGTCATTTCGCGCTGTAGTTGGATTCTTTGTTGCAGATCGGCGCTCTTAAGTTGTTTGACGAAGTCTTGGTGAAACAAAGTGCTGCTATATTGCGTGTTAGGTAATTAGCCCTGCTCTTTTTATCGCGCAGACAATCAAGTCAGCCAAACGGCGATCGAGCTTTGGAATTGGCGCAGTCTGTGAACGGGCTCATATCGAAGAGCCATCCGGCGGGCTACGATCACCTCGAAAATTCGCGGTGGAATATCTGTAAATCAAAGTCAAACGATGGGGGTGAATCATGCCCACCATATTCGACATGCTCTATCGTGAATATTGCCGCGCCCGCCTCGCTGAAATGCGGAAACAGCTTCTGATCTCAGCCGAACGCGCTGAAGCTCTCGAAGCGCACTGTCATCCTGCGGATCAGGGTGACGTCGAGAGGACGGACGCGCAGCCCAAGACCAATTGCGGCGTGCCGAATTGAAGCGGCTCGACGACCGGCGATCTCTTGCGCGTAGCGATGACCAAGCAAATTGCAGCTTGGGAGGCAGCGATGAATACACCCGAATGCTATACTGTCATGGTAGCCTGCGCCTCATGCCTGACCATTATCGGATTGATCGCCATCGGGGCGTGGTGAGCATGACTGAATGCTGCACCGCGATCCAGGCCGTTGCCGAGGCCGCTGGCAAGCAAGGTCGGTCGGCGTATGGTGCCGAACGCGGCACGCGCCGCATCTCATTCTTAGTCAATGGACGCCGACAGGCCCTTCTCGGCTTGCAGATTTGATTGTTGCTGTGACGTGAGCGTTGCCGCCGCTTGGTGCTGCGGCGGCTTCGCTTCAGATCCGGATGTCAGCTTCCAGGCGGGGTATACGAAGAACGCAGCTTTGCCGCGTTCTGGCGGACCTGCTTGATCTCGTCCTGCGTGAACAGTCGAGTCAGTTTCACATTCTGCAGGGTGCCCAACGCGACGGTCAGGCCGGAAATGGCGGGAGCCGCGCTTGGGTCAGGCACGTCGAAAATCACCAAAACGCCGGGGCCGTCGGTTGCAACGCTGTACATCGAGATCAGCCTTCCGCCGGCCGCTTCGATGAGTTTTCGAGCCGCCTCCTGGCGATCGGTCGTGGGATTTTCCAAAATGGCCGTGAGAGAGCGTTGTGTGTATTGTCCGGTGAGGCAAAAATGCATGGCATGTTCTCCTCTGTGACTCTTGGAAATAACTTTCGCTGCCGCCCCGAACTCGTCGTTGCGGCCGTCGCATCTGAAATGATGAAGATAGTGCCCGCCGTGGGCATAAACGCCGCCGATGATTGCCGGGAGTTCGGCACGTCCCGGTGACGGCTCTCATGGAAGGCTACATCAAGTCCCAAACGTGCGGAAGAGAATTCGTCAGCCGCGACACGTCGCTTTTGGGGCTACGGCAGAGACGCTTGCCTAAAGCGCGATGAGATTAGGATGAATCGTCATCGCGCTTTAGGTTGTTGTTTGAGCATGATCTTTTCGGAAAACCGCTGCGCACTTTTCCGGATCATGCTTTAAAGCGCGAGATCAACGCGCACTGAAGCGCCACTCGCGCGCCTTGTACAGATGATCGCTGATCAACTGCCGCAGCTTTGCCGGATCGTCGAACTCGAGTTGGACGGCGAACGGCACGATGTTATCAGGCACGCGCGCGCGGCCGCGCAAACGCGCGAGATCCTTTTCCGTGGTCACCAGCGTGAGCTGCTCGCGCTGGGCTTCAGCCGCGAGTGCGGCGAGCTCGTCATCCGAGAACATGTGGTGATCGGCGAAGGAACGCGTGCGTGCGACGTCGATACCGCTGGCGCGCAAGCTGCGGAAGAAGCGCCCGGGATCGCCGATGCCGGCGAAGGCGAAAACCCGCTTGCCAAGGAGCTGCGCGAGCGAGGCCGCATCCGCCTGCAGCCGCGCGCGCAGCTCCGGCTTGTCGCGCTTGGCAAGCTCGGCCGCGACATCGTTCGCGGCACGGCCGTCGCCGATCAGGACCAGTGCATCGGTGCGCGCGAGCTGTGCCTGCAGTGGCGCGCGCAAGGGACCGGCGGGAAACACCATGCCGTTGCCGAGGCCGCGCTCGCTGTCGATCACGATCAGCGAGGCGTCCTTGAGCAGGCTCGGATTCTGGAAGCCGTCGTCCATCAGGATCACGGTGGCCCCTTGCGACTTCGCCAGCGCGACGCCGTCGAGGCGATCGCGCGCGACCACGACGGGGACCTCGCGCGCCATCATCAGCGGCTCGTCGCCGACATCGGAAGCGGTGTGACGCGCGCGGTCGACCATCACCGGCCCCTTCAGGCGTCCGCCATAGCCGCGGCTGAGCACCACCGGGGTCTCACCGAGCTCGCGCAGGAGCTTGGTCAGCGCCAGCACCGTCGGCGTCTTGCCGGCGCCGCCGACATGGTAGTTGCCGACGCAGATCACGGGGATGCCGGCGTCAAAGCCCTGGCGCGCCATGCGGCGCGCCGTGATCGCGCCGTAGAGCGCGCCCAGGGGAGAGAGGACATACGACTGCGGGGAACGTGGCCGGTACCAGAAGGCCGGCTCACGCATTGGCGGCTCCCATCTCGATCCGCAGTTGCAACAGATAGGGCTCGAGCGCAATCATGGTGCGATCGAGCGCGCCGCCGAGCTGCTCGACCACGCCTGAGCCTGCGCGCTGCATCTTGTCGCGCATGGTCGGATCGGCCAGCAATTGGCCGAGCTGCTTGACCAGCGCCTCCTGCGTATCGGCCTGGCGAGCCCCGCCGCTATTGTCGAGCGCCTCGTAGACGTCAGTGAAGTTGAAGACGTGCGGGCCGTGGACGATGGCGGCACCGAGCTTGATCGCCTCGATCGGATTCTGGCCGCCGTGATGGATCAGCGATCCACCCATGAAGACGATCGGCGAAAGGCGATAGAACAGGCCGAGCTCGCCCATGGTGTCGGCAACATAGACGTCGCTCGTCGCACTCGGCAGTTCCTCGCGCGAGCGCAATGCCGGCTTCAGGCCCGAGGCCGTGATCAGGCCCGCGATCGAGGGGCCGCGATCCGGATGGCGCGGCACGATCACGGTCAAGAGCTGCGGGAAGAAACCGGCGAGGCTGCGATGCGCCGCGATCAGCATCTCGTCCTCGCCCGGATGGGTCGAGGCCGCGACGATGATGGGCCGCCCGCGCGTCATGGCCATCAGCCGTTCGAGCCTGGCGGGATCGGCCGGCGGCGCCGGCACGTCGAGCTTGAGATTTCCGGTGGTGAGGACGTCGCGGCCGCCGAGCGCGGCGAAACGCTCGGCATCCGTCTGCGATTGTGCAAGACAAATGTCGAAGCGCGACAGCAGCGCCGAGATGGTGCCGTGCATGCGCCGCCAGCGCGGGAAAGAGCGCGGCGACATCCGCCCGTTGATCAGCACCATCGGCACCCGGCGCGCCGCGCCGGCGAGGATCAGGTTCGGCCATAGGTCGGATTCGATGAACAGCGCCAGCGATGGCTTCCAGTGGTCGAGGAAGCGCGCGACATAGCGCGGGGAATCATACGGCACGTATTGATGGATGACGTCGGGCGGGAAGCGCTTCGCCACCACGGCCGCCGAGGTGACGGTGCCGGAAGTGAGCAGGATGCGCAGATTGAGATCGCGCAGCCGTTCGACCAGCGCCGCCGCGGCCAGAACCTCGCCGACGCTGGCGCCGTGGATCCAGACCAGCGGGCCATGTGGCCGCACGTCCCGCGACAAGCCCCGCCGCTCGCCGACGCGCGCCGGATCCTCCTTGCCCTGTTTCAATCGCCGCTTGATCAGCGCAGGCGCGAGCGGCACCAGGCCTGCCGCCAGGCGGCGATACATTCGCAGCGTCATCGGCAGCGGGTCAGACATCTTCCGGTCCCGGGCGGCCGAGTTGCGCATAGGCGCGGCGGGTCGCCTCGTTCAACGTCTCCTCCAGCTCCAACCGCAGCGCTTCCATGGTGGCTGCGTCGGCATCCGGCGGAACGTGGATTTCCTTGATGCCGACCAATGCGCCGCGCCCGAATGGCAAATTGATGGTGGTGCGGTCCCAGTTCTTGAGCCGGATGAAGCGGCTGGTCGCCATTGCGAAAGGCATGATCGGCCGCCCCGATTCCCGTGCCAGCATGATGATGCCGAGCCCGGCCACGCGCGCGCGTTTGGGGACATCGGCGGTCAGCGCGACATTACAACCGTCCTGGAGTGTCCGCACCATTTCCTTAAAGGCGCCAACCCCGCCCTTGCGGTGGAAGGCACCGCCGTGATCGCCGGAACCGCGGATGGTCCCGACGCCGAGCCGCTCGGCGGCGATCGCATTGAACTCGCCGTCGCGATGGCGGGAGATCAGCACCTTGGCCCGGTACCAGTCCTTGTTCTTGATGAAGGGGGTGAGAAAATGCTGGCCATGCCAGAAGGCGAAGATCGCCGGGATCTGCGGCTCGACGAGGTCATAGACGTCAGCCGGATCGAACGTGAACTTGTTGGTCCACCAGACCAGACGCAGATATTCGGCCGCCAGGACCCCGACGGCACGCTGAAACCAGCTGCTTCGCAGCGTATTGCGAAGCAGTTTTTTCAACGCGCCGGTTCTTGATTGGGGTCGAGCAGCCGGTGGAGATGGACGATGAAATAGCGCATCTGCGCGTTGTCGACCGTGCTTTGCGCCTTGGCCCGCCAAGCCGCGTGCGCGGTGGCATAATTCGGATAGATGCCGACGATGTCGACGTCGTCGAGGTTCTTGAAGGTGTTGTGCTCGAGATCGACGAGCTCGCCACCGATGACGAGGTGAAGCAGTTGTTGCGGGGCACTATCTGGCATGGGTTCTCTTCCTAACGGGCTGCCCGGCAAAGCAGTGTTCGACAAGCACGACGAAAGCGCTTTAGGCTAAGGGGCGGTTTCGAAAATGCGAGACAATGCCCGCATGACGATCGCGTCCCGCTGCCACCAGCACCCCGTGCGCCACTTCCCGGCGGTTATAGAGGATGGGTTCTCCGGAGAGGTCACTCATCTTACCACCCGCTTCCTGCACGATCAAATCGGCCGCCGCAAGGTCCCAATCATGGCTGTTGCCGCCCGCAAAAGCCGCATCCAGCGCACCATGGGCGACCCGGCACAGACGCAGCGCGAGCGAGCCGATTCGCGGATGCAGCTTGATCTCGCCAAGCGAGGGCTTCAGCCGCTCGATCAGCGGCTTCGGGCCGGCGACGCGGGCGAAGTCGAGCTCGGACCCGGGCGTCGCCCGCACCGGCTCGCCGTTGAGCGTCGTGCCCTGGCCGCGGGCCGCGAAGAAGAACTCATCGCGCGTCGGCGCGAACACCGCGGCAAGCACCGGCGAGGCCTGCTCGACCAGCGCGACGCTGACGCACCAATCGTCATGGCCGCCCAGATAATTGCGCGTGCCGTCGATGGGATCGACGATCCATGTCAGCCGCCGCGACAGCCGCGCCACGTCGTCGGCGCTCTCCTCGGACAGCCAGCCATAGTCGGGCCTCGCAGCACGCAGGCGCGCTTCGAGCAGATCGTTGACCGCGATATCGGCTTCCGACACCGGCGAGGATACGCCCTTGATCCACTTCTTCAGCTCGGTGCGGAACATCGACTGCGCCAGCGCGCCCGCGTCCCGCACCGCGTCCTTCAGCAGCGCCGCATCGCGGGTCAGGATGGTCGCATCAAGGGATTGCGCGTCAGCGTCCGCCAAGCGTCAAACCCTCGATGCGCACCGTCGGCGCATTGATGCCGTAGCGGAACTCGAGATTGTTCGCGGGCTGCATCGACTTGAAGATCTCGAACAGATGGCCGGCGATCGTCACCTCGCTGACGGGATAGGTGATCTCGCCGTTCTCGATCCAGAAGCCGGAAGCGCCGCGGCTGTAATCGCCGGTGACGCCGTTGACGCCGGAGCCGATCAGGTCGGTGACGTAGAAGCCTTGGCTGATGTCGGCGATCAGCTCGGCCGGTGTCGGCGTTCCGGCTTCGAGATGCAGGTTGTACGGCCCAGGCGAGGGCGAGGAGGAGACGCCGCGATGGGCGTGGCCAGTGGTGGTGAGGCCGAGCTCGCGCGCGGTGGCGCAATCGAGCAGCCAGGTCGTCAGCACGCCCTCGTCGACGAGCGCGATCTTCTTCACCGCGACGCCTTCGGCGTCAAACGTCTGCGAGCGCAGGCCGCGCTTGCGCAGGGGATCGTCGACGATGCGGATGTTCTTCGCGAACAGCTGCTGGCCGAGCTTGTCCTTCAAAAAGCTGGTCTTGCGCGCGATCGAGGCGCCGTTGATGGCGCCGACGAGATGGCCGACCAGGGAGCCCGCAACGCGCGGATCGAACACGACCGGCACCTTGCAGGTCTCGACCTTGCGCGGATTGTAGCGCGCCACTGTGCGCTCGCCGGCGGAACGGCCGACGGTTTCCGGCGACAGCAGATCGGCGCCGTGTGGCGCCGAAGTGAAGTCGTAGTCGCGCTCCATGCTGGTGCCTTCGCCCGATATGGCGGTGGCGGAAATGCCCTGGCTGGAGCGCAGGTAAGAGCCGTGGAAGCCGGTAGAGGTGACGAGCACCATGCCGCCGATGCCGGCGGAAGCCGAGGCGCCGCCGGATTTGGTCACGCCCTTCACGCCGAGCGCGGCAGCTTCGGCCACAAGCGCGCGGCGCTCGAGCTCTGAGGTCGTGGGCACGTCGGGATCGAGCAGGTCGAGATCAGGGAAGTCGCGCGCGAGCAGCGCGGGATCGGCGAGGCCGACATATTTGTCGTCGGGCGCAACACGCGCCATCGCCACCGCGCGTTCGGCAAGCTTGGTCACGGCATCGCCACTGACGTCGTTGGTCGAGACCACCGCCTGGCGCTGGCCGACCAGCACGCGCAGGCCGACATCGTCGCCCTCGGACCGCTCGGATTCCTCGACGCGGCCGTCGCGCACCTCGACGCCCTGCGAGACGCCGCGCACTGCGACCGCATCGGCCGCATCGGCGCCGGCGCGCTTGGCCGCCTCGACCAGTCGCTGCGCGAGATCGGAGAGCGCGGACTGATCGAACAGGTCGCGATTGGCTGAGGTCGAAAGCGTCGAGCTTGCGGATGGTGAAGAGTTCACGAACGAAATCCTGTTGGGGCGGGGTTCGGGACTGGAACCCACAGATGTGCCCTGATAGCGCGGACTTCAAGCATTTTCAGCCCGCCAAAAGCTCAGATTCGCGACTTCGGCGCAACGTCTCGTCAATCATGCGCGCCAAGGTCTTGTCAATCATGAGCAGCAGTGACGGTGGGTTAACCAGCCTTTTTAAGCGGTTTGGGAAAGGCGCGCGCTAAGGTCCTCGCATCGACCGGGAACATAATCCCGGCGGGGAGAACTAAGCCGTGAGGCGTCAAACAGCAACATGCGGGGTCGCTCCCGCCGGGTCGAGCCGCTCCTTGCGGCTCGACCCTCTTTCCCTTCCGGTTCGCTTCGATGCGCACGATCCGCGCGCCGACGGACATGTCAGGCAGATCGAGCTTCATCGCGAGCGTGTGGTGCTGCGCCGTGCCGTTCGCGGCATGCAAATGGCGATCAACGTCCGCGTCAGCGACTTCACCGGCGTCGCGCTCCGCGGCAACGACGACGCGCAGGCCCTTATCCTCGTGCATCGCGATCCCTCGCTCTCCGTTCCGCTGCTGGTCAGCGCCGATGGCGACGAGCTCACTGAAGCCTGGGCGATCTGGAGCGAGATCTTTGCGCTGCCGCAGCTCGACGAAGACGCACGCAAACCCGCACCGCGTCGCCGCCGCACCAACGCGATCCGCGCCCGCCGCCCGAAATTTTTGATGCGCCGGCGCACCGGCATCGCGCGGGAATTGTCCGTTCATCGCGGCGAACGCGAGATCATCGCGAGGAACTAAACGGCAATCACGCTGCCGTAGGGTGGGCAAAGCGAAAGCGTGCCCACCTCTTCTTTCGCAGTCATGGAAGGATCGTGGGTACGGCGCAAGAGCGCCTTTGCCCACCCTACAAGATCGCGTCAGGCCGCCCGCATCACCGCGTCGACGAGCAATCCCGCAAAAAGCAACAGCCCTGCATACTTGTTCGACTTGAACAGGCGCAGGCAGAGCTCGGGATCGTCGATCCTCAACCGCACGATCTGCCACGCCAGATGCACGGCGAAGGCCGCAAGCCCGAGCCAGGCCGGCCAGCGCGCATCGCCGGAGGCCAGCGCGACGGCGATCAGCATCACCGCGAGCCCGTAGAACAGGATCAGCGCCTGGTGCGTGTGCGCGCCGAACAGGCGCGCGGTGGACTTGATGCCGATCAGCGCGTCGTCCTCGGCGTCCTGATGCGCGTAGATCGTGTCATAGCCGATCACCCAGGAGATCGCGCCGGCATAGAGCACGAGCGCGGTGGCGTCGATGCGTCCGAAGGTGACGGCAAATCCCATCAGGGCGCCCCAGGAGAAGGCCAGCCCGAGCACGATCTGCGGCCACCAGGTGATGCGCTTCATGAAGGGATAGATCGCGACGATCAACAACGAGGCGATGCCGGTCAGGACCGCGAAGCGGTTGAACTGCAACAGCACGAGGAGACCGATCAGCGCCTGCGCGACCATGAAGACCAGCGCCTGCTTCGTGGTCACCTGCCCTGACGGCAGCGGCCGCGAGCGGGTGCGCTCGACCTTGTCATCGAGGTCGCGGTCGGTGATGTCGTTCCAGGTGCAGCCGGCTCCTCGCATCACGAAGGCGCCGACGAAGAACAGGATGATGGTGAGCGGCAGGCCGCGGACGTCGTGCGCGATGCCGGCGGCGAGCGCCGCCGACCACCAGCACGGCATCAACAGCAGCCAGGATCCGATCGGACGGTCGAAGCGGGACAAGCGCAAGTAAGGCCGCGCCCATTGCGGCGCGAGCGTATCAACCCAGTTGCCCGTGGAATCGGCAACGCGGGCGGATGTATTGCTCATCGGGTCAGGACGTTGCCGTTGAGCGTATCGAAGGTGCTGCCGCCCTTCTTGCCGGCATTGGCTTCGGGCGCCGAGCCCGAGCCCAGCACCTCGCTCAGCGACGGGCCGGCCGGGCGCGCCTGCTGCTGCATCTGCTGCGCGACCGTGCAGACCTTCTTCTGCATCGCCTCGGTGTTCTTGTGGCCGGTCTTCATCTGCTCGCCGATCTGCGGCGGGATTCCGCATTTGGCGGCGTGGGACTCGATGTACTTGATCATCTTCACTTCAGCCTGGCTGAAGTTGCCGATCAGCTTGCAGGCCTCGTCCGGCGGCGCATGACGATCACTCGCGGCCTTGATCAGCTTGCCGCGTTTCTCGGCTTCCTCGCGGAGCGGAATGAACGCTTTCATACAGTCCTCGCCGGGACCGCCTTGCGTCGGCGGGGCCGCACTGAAGGCGCCGGCGCCGCCGACCGGCGCAGCACCGTTCACGGGAAAGGACGATTGCGGCGCGGCGCCGACGGACGCGACGGGTGCCGACCCGTTCACGGGCGGAAACGCCGAGCTGCTCGCGGCCTGGTTTGGCAGCGGCGCCGGGAACGCGCTTTGCGCATAAGCGCCCGCGGCGCCCATGGCGACCATGGCGACAGTGATCGGAACCATCAAATGACGGATCATCAAGATAGTCTCTCCGGCAGGAGCTTACGGGGTTCGGCGCCTTCCCAATCGAAGCGCAACCAGCGTGTTTGCGTTTTTACGATTCCCGCCGGCGCTTAACAACCCGTGGAATAGGGCAAGAGCGCGGCGCTGGGACGCACCAGTTTGGCAATATTTACCCCCGAAATGGCGGCTTTCGGTTAAGAACGGCGATAAATCGGACCTTTGAACGATGCCTTCCCACGATTTTCGCGCCCCCCGTCTGTTCGTCGACGCGCCCCTTGCCCAGGATGCCAGGGTCCCGCTCGACCGCGACCAGAGCAACTATCTCGGCAACGTGCTGCGGCTTGCCGCCGGGGCCGAGGTCCTGGCCTTCAACGGCAGCGACGGCGAGTGGCAAGCTGCCATCGAAGGCCGCAAGCGGCCGGACGGCCTCGTCATCCTCCAGCAGACCCGGCCCCAGGACCGGCTAGCCGACCTCGCCTACGTTTTCGCCCCGCTCAAGCATGCCCGGCTCGACTACATGGTCCAGAAGGCCATTGAGATGGGCGCCGCCACGCTTCAGCCGGTCCTGACCCGGTTCACCCAGGCCTCCCGGGTCAACACCGAGCGGATGCGCGCCAACGTCGTCGAAGCGGCCGAGCAATGCGGCATCCTCAGCATCGCCACGGTGGCCGAGCCAGTGCCGCTGGAGCGGTACCTCAGCCAGCGCGGCGCGGGCCGCCTGCTGATCTTCTGCGACGAGGCGGCGGAGGTCGAAAACCCCCTTCAGGGCCTGCAAAACGCGCGCGAGGCCGACCACGGTGTCGACGTGCTGATCGGCCCCGAAGGCGGCTTTGCCGAGGAGGAACGGGCGCTGCTGCTGCGGCAGCCGAAGATCCTGCGGCTGGCGCTCGGCCCGCGTATCATGCGGGCCGATACGGCCGCGGTGGCGGCGCTGGCGCTGGTGCAGGCGGTGCTGGGCGATTGGGGCGGCAAGACTGGCTAGCTTCCGTCGGCCTGACGATGAAACGATGAATTGCCCGGCCGTTAAGCGATTGATCCTTTGGAGGTCGAAACCGCTTTCGGGCCATGCTAAGGGCTGCGCCAATTCCCGTCCCTTCCCTTGCCTGCCCGGTTCCACCGGGACGATGGACCCTGTTATGACCGCGACTGCCACCTCAAATGCTGCCGGCTCCGCCGCCTGGGCGGATACGCTGCTCTTGTCGTTCGCGCAGGCCGGCTATGTCAGGGCCGAGCCCGCCATCCTGCAGCCGGCCGAGCCGTTCCTGGATCTCTCGGGCGAAGACATTCGCAAGAGCCTCTACCTGACCACGGACCTCACGGGCGAAGAGCTCTGCCTGCGCCCGGACCTGACCATTCCAGTGGCGCGCGATTACCTCGCCTCTACCCGAGCCGGCCAGCCGGCCGGGTTCAGCTATCTCGGCCCGGTGTTCCGTTACCGCAGCGGCCAAGCCAGCGAATTCCTCCAGGCCGGCATCGAGTCCTTCGGCCGCCAGGACCGCGCCGCGGCGGACGCCGAAATGCTGGCGCTGGCGCTGGAGGCAACTGCCGCCTTCGGTGTCGGTGACGTCGAGATCCGCACCGGTGACGTCGCGCTGTTCAATGCCCTGCTCGACGCGCTCGATCTCTATCCGGTCTGGCGCCGCCGCCTGATCAAGGATTTCAACCGCAAGATCAGCCTGGAGCAGGATCTGGAGCGGCTTGCGGCCGCGGCCACCGCGACCCGCAGCGAATATGAGGGCGTGCTCGCCGCGCTGGCCGGCTCCGATCGCAAGGCAGCGCTCGCCTTCGTCACCGATTTGATGTCGATCGCCGGCACCACCAATGTCGGCGGCCGCACCACGGCCGAGATCGCCGACCGCTTCCTCGAGCAATCGACGCTGAAGGGTGGCGCGCTGCCGCGCGAGGCGATCACCGTGCTCAAACGCTTCCTATCGATCGCAGGCAATCCCGACGATGCCATCGCAGAGCTGCGCGCACTGACCACCGATGCCAAGCTCGATCTCACGGCTGCGATCGACCAGCTCGAGAGCCGGGTCGGCTTCATGGCGGCGCGCGGCATCGACGTGAAGCTGACGCGCTTCTCGACCGCGTTCGGACGCGGGCTCGACTATTACACCGGCTTCGAGTTCGAATTGCATCACAGGGGTAATGGCGCCGAGCCGCTGGTCGCCGGCGGCCGCTATGACGGGCTGATGACCCAGCTCGGCTCAGCGCAGCCGATCCCCGCGGTCGGCTTCTCGGTCTGGGTGGATGCGCTGACCAAGATCGGCCGCAAGGTGGGAGCTTAGTCATGAGCGCGCCATTCGTTCTGGCCGTTCCCTCCAAGGGCCGCCTTCAGGAAAACACCGAAGCCTTCTTCGCCCGGGCCGGGCTCAAGCTGTCGAAGGCCGGCGGTGCCCGCGACTATCGCGGCACCATCGCGGGCCTCGACAATGTCGAGGTCGCCTATCTCTCGGCGAGCGAGATCGCCTCGCAATTGTCCCGCGGTTTCGCGCATCTCGGCGTCACCGGCGAAGACCTGGTGCGCGAGAACATCGCGGATGCCGACAAGCGCGTATCGCTGATCGAGGGGCTCGGCTTCGGCTATGCCGATGTCGTCGTCGCGGTGCCGCAGGCGTGGATCGACGTCCGCACCATGGCCGACCTCGACGACGTCACCACCGGCTTCCGCGAGCAGCACCACATGCGGATGCGGTCGCGACCAAGTTCATCAATCTGACCCGCGCCTTCTTCCAGAGCCACGGCATCACCGACTACCGCACCGTCGAAAGCGCCGGCGCGACCGAAGGCGCGCCCGCGGCCGGCAGCGCCGAGCTGATCGTCGACATCACCACGACCGGTGCGACGCTCGCCGCCAATGGCTTGCGGGTGCTCGACGACGGCGTGATCCTGCGCAGCCAGGCCAATCTGGTCGCCTCGAAGGAGGCCGACTGGTCGCCGCAGGCGCGCGAAACCGCGCGCGTCATCCTCGATCACATTGCGGCGCGAGCGCGGGCCAACAAATACCGCGAGGTCCGCACCCGTTTCCGGCAGTGCGACGCCGCCCTGCTCGGCGAGGCCCACAGCCGGTTCGGCGTCGAGGCCCCGTTTGGCGGACCGACCTCGTCAGGCATGCTGACGCTGCACTGCCCTCCAGGGCAGCTCTATGCGCTGGCGAGCTTCCTGCGCGAGCATGGCGCCGAGACCGTCTCGGTGGTTTCGCTCGACTACGTGTTCGACCGGGAGAACCCGCTGTTCGCCAAGCTCGAAGCGTTCCTGGGGCGGTGAGCCCTAGCTTTGTTCAGCGTAGCGACAGCAAACGGCAGCTACCATATGCGGTTGAGAAGACCTAAACGCCTCTGGAACCTTGATCGATGACGCTGGGCTCTGACGTTTCCGGCATGACGACCACAGCGGCCAGCGCGGCCGCGAAGGGGCTGTCGATTGTCGTCCCCGTCTACAACGAGGCGGCGGGCCTCGCCGCCCTGCATCAGCGGATCTGCGAGCTCGCGAAGACCTTGCGGCAGCGCTATCGCCTGGCTTGCGAGGTCGTCTATGTCGACGACGGCAGTGCGGACGCGACGCTGTCGATCGCCCGTAGCCTGCCGGCCGACGCGATCGGCGTCCAGGTGGTCTCGCTGTCGCGCAATTTCGGCAAGGAGGCGGCGCTGATGGCCGGCCTCGACCATGCCCGGCTCGGCGCCGTCATGTTCATGGATGGCGACGGCCAGCATCCGCCGGCTCTGGTCGAGCAGCTGGTGCAGCACTGGATCGAAGACGGCTACGACGTCGTCTATACCGCCAAGGCGCATCGCGACAACGAGCCCTTCCTGCGGCGGCTCGCCGTGCACGGCTTCTACGCGCTGATCAATTGGGGGGCGCGGCAGAAGATTCCCGAGGACGCCGGTGACTTCCGCCTGCTCTCGCCGCGCGCGGTCGCAGCGCTGAGGCAGCTGCCGGAACGCAACCGCTTCTTCAAGGGACTGGCCAGCTGGATCGGCTTCCGCCAAATCCGTGTCGACTACGAACCGGCGCCGCGCGCGCACGGCGTGACCACCTTCAACGCCGCACGCCTGCTCGGCCTGTCGATCGAGGGCCTGACCTCGTTCTCGGTAGCACCGCTGCGCTTCGCCAGCCTGCTCGGCGCGGCTCTTGCCGGCATCGCCTTCCTGTTCGGCCTCTCCATCCTCTGGGAAGTCTTCACGACCGGCAAGCAGGTGCCCGGCTATCCCTCGCTCGTGGTCGGCCTGATGACGATCGGCGGCGTGCAGCTCATCATGATCGGCATCGTCGGCGAATATATCGGCAAGATCCTCTCCGAACTGAAGGCGCGCCCGATCTACTTCGTCGCCGAGCACAGCGAGAAGCATTTCGATGCCGACAACGCCGACGACGCTTCGAAAAGGACGGCCGCCGAATGAGCGCTGCCGCGGGCCTGCGGCGGATTTGGCTCTGCGCCGACGATTACGGCATCAGCCCGGGCGTCAACCGCGCCATCCGCGACCTGATCGAACGCGGCCGCCTCAACGCCACCTCGGTGATGATGGTGGGACCCGCGATCGCGCGCAGTGAGATCGAGGCGCTGGACGCGGCAGCCAAATCGAGCGCGCGCTGCGCGATCGGCTTGCATGTGACGCTGTCGGCACCGTTCCGGCCGCTCACCATGCATTTCCGCCCTCTCGACGGCGACATGTTCCTGGCCTTTCCGAAGCTGCTGCGCGCCGGACTGATGCGGCGGCTCGACCGCGAATTCTTTCGCAATGAGGTGAAGGCGCAGCTCGCAGCGTTCACCGAAGCATTCGGGCGTGCGCCCGACTTCGTCGACGGTCACCAGCATGTGCAGCTCTATCCGCAAGTGCGCGACGGCTTCATCGATGCCGTTAGCGAGACCGCACCGAACGCCTGGGTACGCCAGTGCGGACGCAACCTGCCGCTGGCGCAGCGGCTGGCCTCACTAAAGGCCATGGTGCTCGATATCCTCAGCGCGCAATTCCGCCGCCGCGCCGGCGCTGCCGGTCTCAGCTTCAATCCCGGCTTCGCCGGGGCTTACGACTTCACGCGGGCGGCCGATTTCGGCGCATTGATGCGGCAGTTCCTGGAAGGCCTCCCCGAGGGCGGTCTCGTGATGTGCCATCCCGGTTTCGTCGATGACGTCCTTGTCGGTCTCGACCCGATGACGGATGTGCGCGAACGCGAGCACGCTTATCTCGCCGGCGACGCGTTCCCACGTCTGCTCGCGGACAGCGGCGTCACGCTGGGGTGATATTATGGATAATCGAGAACCGGCTTTTCCAGAGCTGCCGGGGTGGCGTTTCACTCTGACGGAAACTTCCTTCGGTGTTTACCGGGCCGAGGGCTTCCACGACGATGGTCGCTCTGTGAGCCGCATGGGCCACGACCTCCCGCTTCTGATCACGGAAACCGCGGAAGACGCGAGAAACCTGCCGAAGCGGCGGGGCAGCTTGTCGCATACGGAAATTTAATCCGGCCGGCACTGTTGGGGCCACAATGGAACCCTACATCTGCCTCGCGCTTGTTTTGCGCGAAGGAGATTGATCATGACGCCGCAGGAACGCCAGCTCGTCGACGAGCTTTTCGACCGGCTTACCAAACTGGAAAATGCACCGCGCGATCCCGACGCGACCGCCGCGATCTCCGATGGCTTGCGCAAGGCACCCGGTGCGATCTACGCGCTGGTGCAGACCGTGCTGTTGCAGGACGAAGCGCTGAAGCGCGCCCACGCCCGTATCCAGGAGCTGGAAGCGGGGCAGGCGCCCGAGCAGACGCAGTCCGGCGGCTTCCTGGATTCCATGCGCGAGACGTTGTTCGGCGGAAGCCCGTCACGGGGTTCGGTTCCGAACGTGCCGCCGCGCGACTCGCGGCCGGTCTGGAATAGCGGCCAGGCCATGCAGCAGACCCAGCCGGGCTACGGCCAGCCGCCTTACGGTCAGGCCTACGGCCAGGGTCCGGGTCAGGGCTATAGCGCGCCGCCGGTCGGCGGTGGCGGCG